>NZ_JBVVPP010000041.1:52047-65663 GCF_055811315.1 Bradyrhizobium sp. MI1.4
CCCCCCCCCCCCCCCCCCCCCCCCCCCCCCCCCCCCCCCACAAAAACAACCCCCCCCCCCGGCGCGCCCCCGGGGGTTGGCCGGCGCCGCCCCCAAACCCCCGGGGAAACTGCGGAAGCTACGCCGCCAGCTTCACCGCGTGGGCAAAGTCCCAATAGAGCTTGCGCGCGCGCGTGTAGAGCGGGCCCGGCTGCAGCTCGCGATCGTCGATGCGGATCACCGGCGCGACTTTTGCGAAATTGCCGGTCGAAAAGATCTCGTCGGCGGCGAGGAAGTCGGCGTAACGCAGCGTCTTCTCGACCACGGTGACGCCGTCGGCGCGAAGCAGGCTGACGACGCGCTGCCGGGTGATACCATTGAGAAAGGTGCCGTTCGGCACCGGCGTGTAGACCACGCCGTCCTTGGCCATGAACACGTTGGAATTGCCGAACTCCGCGACGTTGCCGAGCATGTCGAGCATCAGCGCGTTCTGGAAGCCGCGCGAGGCGGCCTCGGCAAGCGCGCGCGAATTGTTCGGATAGAGACAGGCGGCCTTGGCCTCGACCGGGGCGCATTCGGCGGTGGGCCTGCGGAACGGCGACAGCGTGATCGCGTTGCCGACCGGCTTTGGCATCGGCGCCTCGTAGATGCACAGGCACCAATCGGTGGTCTCGGGATCGAACAGCACGCCGCCGCCCGAGCCGTTCCGCGCCCAGTACATCGGACGAACGTAAAGCTCGGCATTCGGCGCGAAGCGTGCGATGCCCTCGTTTGCGAGTGTCATCCAGGTTCCGGTATCGACCACCGGCTTCAGGCCAAAGTTGATCGCGGATTGATTGGCGCGGGCGACGTGGCGGTCGAGATCAGGCGCGACGCCTTCGAACGCCCGCGCGCCGTCAAACACGACCGAGCCGAGCCAGGCCGCATGCGTGCGCGGACCCATGATCGGCACATTGCCGTCGTGCCATTTGCCCTCGAAGAAGGTCCAGCTCGGCGAATATTCGATGGGCTTTTTGATCTCGGCCATGACCGGCCTCTCCCTTGGCGTGGTGCCGCATTATAGCGCCACTATTGGGCGCAATTTCTAAATGATTCCCTGCGGGAAAATGGTGAGTTACCCTCCCGTGAGGGGAAAGGAAGCACCATGCCGCTCGATCCGCTCGCAAAGCGCTTGTTGACCATGATGGCTGCGGCTGCGCCGCAGGCACGGAGCCGGCCGAGCGTGGAAGCACGGCGGCAATCATTGGCAAAGCTGATGCAGTTTGCGCGCGCCGATGCGCCTGACGTGACGACGTCCGACGGCGTGCTGCCTGGTCCCGGCGGCGCGCTGCCCTATCGTCTCTATTCACCCGCAGGCGCCGATGATCGCGCGCCCGGCTTCGTGTTCTTTCACGGCGGCGGGCTCGTTGCCGGCAGCATCGCCACGCATGACCGCATCGCGGCGGCGTTGGCACATGCGACCGGTTGCCGCCTCGTCTCGGTCGATTACCGGCTGGCGCCAGAGCACAAATTCCCCGCCGCTGTGGACGATGCGATTGCTGCCACCGAATGGGTGGCGCGCGAGGCCGCATCGCTCGGCATCGACGCCGGGCGTCTGGTGCTCGGCGGCGATTCCGCCGGTGCAACGCTCGCTGCGATCGTGTGTCAGGAGGCGGCGCAGACAGCTGGTCTTTCCATCGTCGCGCAATGCCTGATCTGCCCGGTGCTGGATTTCGAGGAGGCCTCGCCTTCGCGCAAGGCGTTCGCCGAAGGCCACCTGATCGACCGCGTCACGATCGAAGCCGATCTCGCCGACTATCTGCCCGAGGCCCTGGATACTGCCGATCCCCGCATCTCGCCCTTGCGCGCGACACGGCTTGCGGGCCTGCCGACCGCCATCATCCACACCGCCGAGTACGACCCGATGCGCGACGAGGGCAATGCCTATGCGCGCAAGCTGCTCGCTGCGGGCGTCACGGTCGAGCACGTCTGCCACGAGGGCATGGTCCACAATTTCCAAGCCATGGGCGCAATTCTGCCGCAGGCGCAGCTCGTGCTGTCGCAGATCGGTGAGCAGGTCAGGCGGGCGGTGGGGACGTGAAGCACCTCGTCTTGCCGTCTCCCGCAACGGGAGAGGAAAGAGAATGCCTCACGCTCTTGCCCCGATGACGGAACGCGCCGCCGCGACGTAGTTTGGCCAATGCGCATCCGCATAACGCTCGGCCTGTCGCGCGCAGGTGATTTCGGGCGCATGCGCAGCTGCGATCATGCGCGCAAAGCGCTCTTCGGCGACCGTCACATCATCGGCCGCGGTCGAGGGCGCGGCTCCAGCGGCGGTCGGCGCAACGGCGAGTCCCGCCAGTCCGGCGAGCAGGATGCGGCGTGACGTGTCCATGGCTGTCGTTCCCTCTTCATTGCACTTCGATCGTGACCGGCGAATGCATCGCCATGGCGGCGGCAGGGTACCGTGACGCTTCCGTCCAGTCCAGCAGCTGGGGCAGTGTGGTCAGTCCGGCACCGGCACGTCGAACGTGTTCAGCGTGACCGACACCATGCAGTAAACGCCGACGAGATAGGACAGTTCGGCCGCACCGTGCTCGCCGAATTCCTTGACCGCGGCCCGATAAGTCAGTTCCGGCAGCACGCCGCCGCTGACCAATGCGGACGCCACGTCGTAGGCGACGGCTTCCTGCTTGGTGAGATCGACCGGCCGCTGTCCGGCGACGATGGTCGCGAGCTTCTCGTCGGAGAGGCCGCGCTGCTCGGCAACCAGCACATGCGCATAGAGTTCGTAGCCGGAGCGGAAATGCGAGCCGGTGACGAGGATCGCGACCTCACGCACCGGCGCCGGCAGCAGCGGGTTCGCCGCGATCGCCTTGACCAGCTCCCACACCGGCTTGCCGAAGCGCGGCTCACGGATCCAGGGATTCCAGGGCCCGAGCAGCGCGCCATCGTCGCGCATGTTCACAAAGCCCTTGAAGTGGTCCTTGATGCCAGCTCGCATGTCGTCATAGAGCGGCTTCTGTTCGGCACTCAGGTCTTTCGGGTCGAGAATGGGAAGGCGCACGGCAGGTCTCCTCGTTGAGAAGCCGCGAAACTCGCCCGCAGGCGCTCGCAAGGCAAGTGAAGTTGCCGTGACGGCCGTGCAATCTTGCAATGGCAGGGAGGCGCCAGCTATCAGGCCTCAGGATTTCGCAAGTTCTGCGGATTCGTTACGTCTTCGAACTCAAGCCCCAGTGGCTGCGCTGTATCGAGGAACGACGACAAGGCCGCCTCGAACGGCGCTGGATCGAGTCCGCGCGCTTTCAGCCAGGCGGGCTCATAATAGGTCTGCCGGTAGCGCTCGCCGGAATCGCAGATCAGCGTCACCAGCGATCCCGTCTGATTCGCCTTTCGCATCTCCGAGGCGAGCCGGCACAGCGCCAGGAAATTGGTGCCCGTAGAGCCCCCCACCGCGCGACGCAGCCGGCGTGACAGTACGTTCATCGCCGCGATCGTCGCCGCATCCGGGATCTTCATCATGCGGTCGACCACGCCCGGCACGAAGGAGGGCTCGCAGCGCGGCCGGCCGACACCTTCGATCAGCGAAGGGCGGTCGCAAACATGAGAGCGGTCCTGCGAGCTGAAGCAGTCGAAGAAAGCGGAATGCTCGACATCGGCGACGCACAGCCGCGTCGGGTATTGGCGATAACGCAAATAGCGTCCGATGGTGGCCGAGGTGCCGCCGGTGCCCGCACCCATCACGATCCAGTCCGGCAGCGGGCGCGGCTCGCCCTGCAATTGCGTGAAGATGGATTCGGCGATGTTGTTGTTGCCGCGCCAGTCGGTGGCGCGCTCGGCGAAGGTGAACTGGTCCATGTAGTGGCCGCCCAGCCGTGCGGCCAGCGCGCCGGCCTCCGCATACAGCGCGCGGCCGTCGTCGATCAGATGGCAGTTACCGCCGTAATGCTCGATCGCGGCGATCTTCTCCGCCGAGGTCGTGCGCGGCATCACGGCATAGAAGGGCACGCCGATCATCTGCGCGAAATAGGCTTCCGACACTGCGGTCGATCCCGACGAGGCCTCGACGACAGGCGTGCCTTCGCGGATGTGGCCGTTGCAGAGCGCGTAAAGGAAGAGCGAGCGCGCGAGCCGGTGCTTCAGGCTGCCGGTCGGATGCGTCGACTCATCTTTCAGATAGATGTCGATGCCAGCGAGCGCCGGCACGATCAGCCGGATTAGATGCGTGTCGGCCGTGCGGCACTGGTCGGCCTCGATCGCGGCCACGGCTTCGTCGACCCAGCCGCGCCGATAGGCCGGCCCCGCCGGATTGAGGTGGCGGAAGGGGAATGTCTGCATCATCTGAATCTCCCATGATGCGGAACGCGCATCAATAGCTTCCGCTCAAAACTCCAGCGGCGCGTTGTCGACGACTTCCTTCATCACGAAGAAGGTGCGGGTCTGGCGCACGCCGGGCAGCGCGATCAGTTGCTCGCCGTGGATACGGTTGAAGTCCTCCATGTCGCCGACGCGGATCTTGAGGAAATAGTCGAAGTCGCCGGCGACGAGGTGACAGTCGAGCACGAATTTCAGCCTGGTGATCGCCTGCTCGAAGATCGCAAAGCTCTCCGGCGTCGAACGGTCGAGCACGACCCCGACCATCACCAGCGTACCCTTTGCCACCTTCTTCGGCGCGACGATGGCGCGGACGGCGGCGATGAAGCCGTGCTCGAACAGGCGCTGGGTGCGGCGATGGCAGGTGGCGGGACTGATGGCGACGGTTTCGGCCAGCTCGGCGTTGCTGAGCCGGCCGTTATTTTGCAGCAATCGCAACATCTTAAGGTCGACACGATCAAGACGAGCGGACATGGAAGAAGCTTCCGTTCTTAGTACCTAGTCCGAAAGGAATACCACACATCTCGTCCATTATCGCAAGATCATCCGCAATAGAGGCGCAATATTTGAAAGCACCTTTTTGCAGAGCGATGCTAGCATTTTTGGAGACATTAACGCCAATCGGGATGACCTGACGATGCTCGAAAAATTCGCGCGCTATCCGCTGACCTTTGGTCCGACGCCCATCGAGAAGCTGGAGCGGCTGTCAAAGCATCTCGGCGGCAATGTCGAGGTCTATGCCAAGCGCGAGGACTGCAATTCCGGCCTCGCTTATGGCGGCAACAAGCTGCGCAAGCTCGAATACATCATCCCCGACGCGATCGCCTCGAACGCCGACACGCTGGTCTCGATCGGTGGCGTGCAGTCCAACCACACCCGCATGATCGCGGCCGTCGCGGCCAAGATCGGCATGAAGTGCCGCCTGGTGCAGGAGGCCTGGGTGCCGCACGAGGACGCCGTCTATGACCGCGTCGGCAACATCATGCTGTCGCGCATCATGGGCGCCGACGTGCGCCTGGTCGACGACGGCTTCGACATCGGCATCCGCAAGAGCTGGGAGGACGCGATCGAGGAGGTGAAGGCGGCGGGCGGCAAGCCCTATGCGATTCCCGCCGGCGCCTCCGTGCACAAATTCGGCGGCCTCGGCTATGTCGGCTTCGCCGAGGAAGTGCGCAAGCAGGAAGCCGAACTCGGCTTCAAGTTCGACTACATCGTGGTCTGCACCGTCACCGGCTCGACCCATGCCGGCATGCTGGTCGGCTTCGCCGCCGATGGCCGCGCGCGAAAGGTGATCGGCATCGACGCCTCCTTCACCCCGGCGCAGACCAAGGCGCAGGTGCTCTCGATCGCACAGAACACGGCCAAGCTCGTCGAGCTCGGCAAGGATCTCGTCGCCGACGACGTCGTGCTGATCGAGGATTATGCTTATCCCGCCTACGGCGTGCCGTCGGAAGAAACCAAGGAGGCAATCCGCCTCACCGCGCGTCTCGAAGCCATGATCACCGACCCCGTCTACGAGGGCAAGTCGATGCAGGGCCTGATCGATCTCACGCAGAAGGGCTATTTCGAGAAGGGCGCAAAGATCCTCTACGCCCATCTCGGCGGCGCGCCGGCGCTGAACGGCTATGGATATGCGTTCCGGAACGGCTAGCGCGTCGGTGATGTGAGGCGGCGCGCACCTCCCGACGAGTGTCGTCCTGGCGAAAGCCAGGACCGATTACCCCGACTGCCAATTGTTGAAACACGCTGAGGCAGTCAGCGTGCCTTTTCCTACGGCCCGTGGCTATGGATCCCGGATCGGCGCTCCGCTTCGCTGCGCTTGTCCGGGATGACGGCGGAGGTGTGCCCGCGCCCTACCGCGTCCTGACGATCTGCAGCAGCTCGTCGCCGTAATGCTCGAGCTTCTTGTCTCCGATGCCGGGCACATTGCGCAGTTCGTCCAGCGTGGTCGGCCATGCGCGAACGATGCCGTCGATGGTGGCGTCATGCAGCACGACGTAGGCCGGCACGCCACGTGCGCGGGCAATGTCCGAGCGCCACGCTCGTAGCCGCGCGCGCAATTCAGGATCGACATCGCCCTGCGGCGCGTCGGCTGCCGGGGCCAGATCACCGCGGCGGGACTTGGCGCGGCTCGAACGGATCCGGACGCCGGGCGCCTCTTCGCGCAGCCACACTTCCGTTTCGCCCCGCAGCACGCCGCGCGACGAATCCGTCAGCTTCAGCGCGCCGAACGATTCGCTGTCACTCAGCAAATGTCCCATCGCCACGAGCTGCCGCAGCACCGTACGCCACTGCTTCTCGTTGAGCTCGCGTCCGATGCCGAAAACGGTGAGCTTGTCGTGACCGAACTGCGTCACCTTCTCGGTCAGGCGTCCGATCAGCACGTCGATGAGGTGCATCGCGCCGAAACGCTGCCCGGTGCGATAGGCACAGGATAGCAGTTTTTGCGCCAGCACCCTGCCGTCGCGCATTTTCGGCGGCGTCAGGCAATTGTCGCAATTGCCGCAGCCCTCGCCCATCACGATCTCGCCGAAATAGGCGAGCAGCCGCCGGCGCCGGCAGTGCGGCGTTTCGGCGAGGCCAACGAGCGCATCGAGCTTGCCAATCGAGACCCGCTTGAATTCGTCGGAGCCGCTCGACTCGTCGATCATGCGGCGCTGCTGCACGATGTCCGAGAGACCGTAGGCCATCCAGGCCGCCGACGGCTTGCCGTCGCGGCCGGCGCGTCCTGTCTCCTGGTAATAGGCCTCGATGCTCTTGGGTAGATCGAGATGCGCGACGAAGCGCACGTCCGGCTTGTCGATGCCCATGCCGAAGGCAATGGTCGCGACGATGACGATGCCGTCCTCGTTGAGGAAGCGGTCCTGGTTGCGCGAGCGCACGCTGCTGTCGAGCCCGGCGTGATAGGGCAATGCGGCAATGCCGGCGTCGTCGAGCGCCGCGGCGACCTCCTCGACCCGTTTGCGGGAGAGACAATAAACGACGCCCGCATCACCTGCGTGACGCCCCCGGATGAAATCCTTGAGCTGCGACACCGCGTTGCGCTTGTCGACGATCTCATAACGGATGTTGGGACGATCGAAGCTGGAGACGAAGTGCGGACTGTCTGCAAGCTGAAGCCGCTCGACGATCTCCTTGCGGGTCAATTCGTCGGCAGTCGCGGTCAGCGCGATGCGCGGCACGTCGGGAAAGCGCTCGGCGATGATCGACAGGCCGACATATTCGGGGCGGAAATCATGGCCCCATTGCGAGACGCAATGCGCCTCGTCGATCGCGAACAGCGCCACCTTCGCCCGCGCCAGCAGCGCCAGGCAGCGCGGCGTCAGCAGCCGTTCCGGCGCGACATAGAGCAGGTCGAGATCACCCACGATCAGGCGCCGCTCGATGTCGGAGGCTTCCTGCGGGGTCAGCGACGAGTTCAGCGCGGCCGCGTTGACCCCGGCTTCGAGCATGGCGGCGACCTGGTCGCGCATCAGCGCAATCAAGGGCGACACCACGACACCGCAGCCTTCGCGCAGCAGCGCCGGCAATTGATAGCACAGCGACTTGCCGCCGCCGGTCGGCATCAACACCAGGCAATTGCCGCCGCCGGTGACGTGCCGGATGATCTCGCCCTGCGCGCCGCGGAACCCGGGCAGGCCGAACACCGAACGCAGCACCGACAGCGCATCGCGGCCCTGGGCCGGCGCAGGCAGCGGAGCGGTGGAAGGAGAGGACATGGGCATGTCGGGGTGAGGCCGTGAGATTCGTCACAAGGCCAGTCGCATGACCGCGCAGGCGTGGCAAGGCTGTTTGCTCCGCAGGACGCCGCCTTCCACCCTTCGTGGGAAGAAAACTTTCTTACGCCCCGATCCTCCGCAGCGCTTCCGCGACCGTCACGATCGGCATGTCGCGCCTCGCGGCGGCCTGCAGCGCATGGCGCATCAGGTCCGGCGTGCAGCCATACGGGCTCGGCGCGTTGGCGACGTCATGACCGTAGAAGATCAGCCATCCGCCGCTCTCGACCGCCTCGTCGAAATAGCCATCGACACCCGTCGTATTGATCTCGCGATCGACCAGGGGCGAGGCCCGCAGGAACTGGAGATCGATGACGTCGCGATTGACGCC
Source organism: Bradyrhizobium sp. MI1.4 (assembly GCF_055811315.1). NCBI lineage: Bacteria > Pseudomonadati > Pseudomonadota > Alphaproteobacteria > Hyphomicrobiales > Nitrobacteraceae > Bradyrhizobium > Bradyrhizobium sp. MI1.4. Next base: position 60,487 of record NZ_JBVVPP010000041.1, read on the forward strand.
GGGAAGGATGCCGCGCGCCGAGCGGAAGGTCTTGGCGAGCTGCGGCTTGCGCCACACCGACGCGATGCCATAGGGGTAAGCAAAATTTTCGAGCGTGATCGAGGAATCGATGCCGCGAAAATGGCTGCGGTTTCGCTCGATCTCGCGGGCCATGGCGGTCTCGTCGAGATTGACCGCACTCTGGTGCGAGAAGGTGTGGCACGCAATCTCGTGCCCCGCCCGGTGAAGCCGCACGATCGCGTCGTTCGACAGGCCGTGCCAATGGTCCGAGGGACGATCGACCAGGCTGCCCGCGAGATAGAAGGTACCGCGGCCGCCATGCTGCTCCAGAAGCTCGGCGCCCTCGCCTGCGGCGCTATCGGGGGCATCGTCGAAGGTGAAGCTCACCATGGGCGCATGCGCGGGCAGACGGTGCGGCGCGGCACGAAAGTGCCGGGCCAGCCGATTGCTCACGCGTCCCTGGAGTGCCGACCACACGACTCGCATTTCCTGTCTGCCCCGCCGTCACTGAAGCATTCGTGCGCCGCTCGAGGCAAGCTACACACTTCGTTAGTCCTAACGTCGATGCCGTCGTCCCGACCTAACGTGCAAGCACCGACGCGTCGGTCCCCGCGCCGAGATATTGCAGCCAGTTCCGGAACAATGCCGCCGCGGCGCTGCCCGCGGCAATATCGGCACGCAAATTCAGCGCGGGCAGCTCGTTGCTGAGCGCGGGGTGGCGCTGGTGCCTTGCCTGTTTCTCGAAGCGGACCAGCTTCTCTTCGGTCGAAGCGTCAAAATAGCTCACGGGCAGATGCGGATAATTGTCGCGCTCACGCGCGAGATAACGGCCGATGTCGCGCAGATATTCACGCTGAAGCGACAGCGCGTCATATTCCGGATGGCCCTGGAAGAACACGAATCGGCTGGCATATTGGCGGACGAAGGTATCGACGCCGGCCTTTGCCGAACGCGTCAGCACCTGGTAGCCGGCCTCAACGAGGTCGCTCTCGGCGATCTCGTTGAGACGCGAATGCGAGACCTTGAGGGGAGCGGGCGCGGCCCGCGTCAGCGGATCCCTGGTCACGGCTTCGCAGTCGAAAATGCCGTGACATTTGGCCGGCAGCGGCCGCCGTTCGATGCGGTCGAGATGCAGCACCGCGGCATGCGCAGCGAGGCACGACCAGATCGTCGAGCGCGTGTTGACCTTGGCCCAGTCGATCAGCTCGGTGAGATCGCGCCAATACGGTTCCTGGTCGAGCTCAGGCGCGATCGGCTCGGCGCCGGTCACGATCAGGCCGTCGAACCTGTGGCGTCTGAGCTCGGTGAGTTCCGAGTATTCGCTCTCGACATGCCATCTCGCTTCCGGCGAGCGCTTCACCGAAGGCAGCGAGAAGCAGTGAAAGCGGATGCGGCGCGGACCTGCTGCGGCTTGCAGCAGCTTCATGAATTGCCGCTCGGTCGCCTTCAGCGCCGGATCCGGCATGTTGTTGATCAACCCGATCGTGAGCTCGGTGCCGCCGGGCTCGCGCGCCAGATCGCCCGCTCCCGGCACCAGCGCCGGGCTCGATATAGCTTGATCCCTGTCGATCAGGATCGTCATCGGCGCAGCCGCCTACTCCGCGGCCTGGAGGCGCGCGGACGGGCAGGCCTTTTCCAGTGCCTGATCGAGGTCCTCGATGATGTCCTGGCAATGCTCGATGCCGATCGACAAGCGGATCGTTTCCGGCAAAACGCCGGCGACCCGCTGCTGCTCCGCCGACATCTGCCGGTGCGTGGTCGAGGCCGGATGGCAGGCCAGCGACTTGGCATCGCCGATATTGACGAGGCGCGTGATCAGCTTCAGCGCATCGTAGAAGGACTTGCCGGCTTCCATGCCGCCCTTGATGCCGAAGGTGAACAGCGACGAGGCGTTGCCGTCGAGATATTTCTGCACCAGCGGATAATAGGGACTGTCCGGGAAGCCGGTGTAGTTGACCCAGGCCACGCGCGGATCCTTGCGCAGGAATTCGGCGACCTTGCGGGCGTTTTCGCAGTGGCGCTCCATGCGCAGCGCGACGGTTTCGATGCCCTGGAGCAGCAGGAAGGCGTTGAACGGCGACAGCACCGAACCCATGGTGCGCTGATAGATGCTGCGCGCGCGCTCGATATAGGCTGTGCGGCCGAAGCGCTCGGCATAGACGAGGCCGTGATAGGAGGCATCCGGCTTGTTGTAACCGGGGAAGCGGTCGGCGTGCTTCGCCCAGGGGAAATTTCCGGAGTCGACGATGGCGCCGCCGAGCGTGGTGCCGTGACCGCCCAGAAACTTGGTCAGCGAATGCACGGCGATGTCGGCGCCGTAATCGAACGGCTTGAGCAGGATGGGCGTTGCAACGGTATTGTCGACGATCAGCGGCACGCCGTGGGCGTGGGCGACCTTCGCCAGGGCTTCGATGTCGCAGACATTGCCGGCGGGATTGCCGATGGTTTCGGCGAACACGGCGCGGGTGTTCTCGTCGATCAGCCTTTCGATTGCCTCGGGCTTGTCGCTCTCGGCGAAGCGGCCGGTGATGCCCTGCCGCGGCAGGATGTGCGAGAGCAGCGTATGCGTGGTGCCATAGAGCTGTGGCACGGAAACGATGTTGCCGCCGTGATCGGCGACGTTGACGAAGGCGAAATGCAGCGCGGCCTGCCCGGTCGCGACCGCAAGCGCGCCGACGCCGCCCTCGAGCTCCGCGATACGCTTTTCCAGCACCGCGCTGGTCGGATTGGCGATGCGGCTGTAGCGATAGCCTTCGGTCTCGAGATTGAAGAGCGCCGCGCCGTGATCGGCGCTGTCGAAGGCGTAGGCCGCGGTCTGGTAGATCGGCACGGCAACCGCGTGCGTGGTGGCTTCGGGCTCGTAGCCGGCGTGAATAGCGATCGTCTCGTTGCGCATCGTGCCACCTCCGCGTGGAGCGGGCCGCACTTATTGGCCTGTATGAGGCATGTGCGTTGTCCGCCGTCCCTCTGTTAGAGGCGGGTGGTAAAGCGGACAATAATTCGTCTAGAGATCGAGGAAGTAACCCTAACGGTTGTTGGGGAATTGGCTAAAATTCAAGTCAAATTGGATTAATGAAGTTTTGCGGTTGGCGGCAGCGAACACGCTGCACTCCCTTCTCCCCTTGTGGGAGAAGGTGGCGCGAAGCGCCGGATGAGGGGTCTCTATCCATACGGCCAAGCTTGCGTTAGCGGAGAGAGACCCCTCACCCGTCTCGCCGCTGCGCGGCGAGCCACCCTCTCCCACAAGGGGAGAGGGAAACAACTTCGCTGCCCTATCAGTCCATCTGTTCCCACAGCCGATGGGCGAGCACGCCGGCGCGCTTCTCGATCGCGGCCGCTGCATCGAGCGCGAGATCCTCGCGATAGCGCCCGGCAATGAGCTGCACGCCGATCGGCTGGCCATCGTGCAGCGTCACCGGCACCACGGCGCCCGGCAGGCCCAGCACGTTGATCGCGGAGATGAAGCGGATCTCGCCCCAGAAAATCTCGCGCACGCGCTCGGGGCTGACAGTGTCCTCGCGCGGGCTAGGCGTCGGCTTCACCGTGGTCGGTGCCAGCACCACCGGATACTCCTCGAAGAACAATTGCCAGGCGCGAATGTGGCCGTTGCGCGCGGCGGTCGCCTGCATCCAGGCCTTGAGGTCGAGCACGTTGGCCTTGGCTTTCATTCCGCCCCACGCCTTGTGGAAGTCTTCCGACGTCACCTTCAGCATGCCGGCCTCCTGCATCACCATCGTCTCGTTGGTGATGATGTCGCACCAGGTCTGCCAGACGCCGTCGATGTCGGGCACGTCGACCTCGCTGACGCGATAGCCGGAACGCTCCAGGTGATCGGCGGCCTGACGCAACGCCGCCGCGACGTGCGGATCGACGTCCATGTCTTCAGGAATCCTGGCGAGCGCGACCTTGATCGGCCCCTTCGGCTTCGGCCCGACCAGCGGCGCCGGTACCCACCAGGGATCGCGCGGATCGCGCTGGCTCATCACCTCCAGCGCGAGACGGACGTCGGCGACGTGGCGGGCGAGCGGACCCTGCGCCGACATCAGATGCGCCAGCATCGGCCGCTCGGCGGTGGCGCTTGCGTTGAACGCCGGAATACGCCCCTGTGTCGGCTTGATGGTCGTAACGCCGTTGCAATGCGCCGGCCAGCGCAGCGAGCCGCCGATGTCGTTGCCGTGCGCGATGGTGCCTATGCCGGCGGCGACCGCCGAACCCGCACCGCCCGAGGAGCCGCCGCAGGTGATATTGGGATCCCAGGGATTGAGCGTCAGCCCGTGCAGGGGATTGTCGGTGAAGCCGCGGAAGGAGAATTCCGGCGTGTTGGTGAGGCCGATGATGATCGCGCCAGCCTTCTTCAGGTTGCGCACCACCGGCGAATCCGACGGCGCGATGAGGTCCTTGTTGGCGGGGACGCCATTGAAGTTCGGACGGCCCTCGTAGTCGACGTTCTCCTTGATCGTGATCGGTACGCCGTGCAGAAGGCCGAGCTCGCCGCCCTTCGCGCGCCGCTTGTCGGCCGCATGCGCCGCGGCCAGCGCCTCCTCAGAGAGATCGACGACAACCGCGTTCAGTCGCGGATTGACGGCCCGCATCCGCTCGAGATGCGCCTCGACGGTCTCGACCGCCGAGATGGCGCCGGAGCGGATTGCGGCTGCGGTCTCGACCGCCGACCATTGCCAGGCCGGGCCCTTGGGGCGGCGCGGTGCGGACAATTTTCGCGCGGCGGCCTTCTTGACCGGCTTGGTTGCAGCCTTCGCGACCTTGCCCTTGCGAACGGCGCTTGTCTTGCTGGAGGTCTTCGCTGCTTTCTTCGCAGCAGATTTCTTCCTGGTCGCCGTCTTCTTCGCCACGTCGCATCTCCTCACATTGCGCCGCGGAAGTTATGGAGGTCACGCCACCGTGTACAGGCGCGTTTCTGCATGGCGCGACTTCACGACGCGTTGTGGCGGCCGAAGGCGCGCGAGAGACGCTCATGCACCTTTGGGGCTTTTCCCACGACGCATGTACTGGTTGAATGATGGAATAAACTGCGGCCAGGTTGCCGCATCGCGACCGGGTTTTGACGCCGCCATTTGGACAGCGGCAATTGGAGCGGACACGGTGAGCGGCCCGAGACATAGGTGACAAAACGTACCGGACACATGGGTTACACTTTCCGCTTTTGTTCTGCGGGAGGT
>NZ_JBVVPP010000042.1:0-3369 GCF_055811315.1 Bradyrhizobium sp. MI1.4
GCGGTCAATTTGGTTCCATTTGTAAGCCGACCGGGAACTGCTTTCGGTTTAAGCTTCACATGGATTTCGAATGCTTGCTCGCCGACCCCCGCTGCGCGGTAAAGCGAACGAGACTGCACGGGACGGCAGCACGAGATGCGAAGCTTCATGCGCGAGCATCGCAATGTCAGAAATCCCAGCCGAGGACTCCTCGCCGCCCTCCAGGGCACGTGCGTCGGCTACCGAGCGATAACCCAGCAGTTGGGTTGCGTCAGCGGTCTGGCTACGCGCCTCGCTCTAGGAGCGCGCCACCCTTGAGTCCCGCGATGGTCTCACACTCTGGAACGTGGGCCCCCGGCGACAATGACGGCTGCCGCCCTCCATGAGGATGACCAGCATCACATTGAAAGCCAAATTCGCCGAAAGCCAAATTCGCCGCGTCACGGCGGGCGGACCTGGAGCGCGTCGGGTGCGTAAGTTAATAATCACGCGCGACGCATTGCGAGGCTGTTGCTTTCATGCCTCGTCTTCGCAGATAGGGCTGAGTTTGGCTCCAGTTGGCTCCCTGCGACTGTCGATCTACGCGAAGCAATGACCATCTCGCGGACGGAGTGCATCAGGGTAAAAGCCGTAAAATTCCGGGGTCGCCTCGCAAGGAGTGGCGCAAGAGCCTCCTTCTTCTTGATTTTCATGCATTAATCATTAAATGCGGCGTATAAATAAATAAATAGACTGGCGCTTTAATTTAAAATAGGCTCGATTTAATCGGGGAGTAGATGATCGTGACGCTTCTTGGCCACGGTGGTCGCTTCTGAAGTGGCGAATATTGCAAAATCAATAATTGCCAAACGTGGCGGCCAAGCACTGGCCACGATGGGCAAGGGGGATACCGCTAGATCTTTCGCGTAACTTGGCAGCAGTTGATGGAGCTGCGGTCGGCGGACCTATCGCCGTTCGAGCGAGCGCTACCAATTTGCGTGAATTGATTTTGCGGCGACGCTCTCTGCTCTGCATTGGCAGGCGAGGTTGCGAATGACGTGCACGCATTTTCGGGCGCGGGAAATTTCGAATTCTTCTCCGTCAATTTTCGATTTTTCGATCCAGCCAAGTTTGCGGTTTGCAAACATGGCAGCTGTCGGGCGCTCGACCGTGCACACGACATTCGCTCGCAAGCTCGGAGCGGCTCTAGCCCTAAACAGGCTTGAGCGGCACGAAGCGCTGAGCAGGACGATAGGGATGCTGAGTAGCTCGGCATCTTTCTTCAGCAGCATAGGCAAGGCAACGGCCGATCATCCCCGCGCCATTGTGCAATTTGTGCCGGTCCGCGAATGCGGACGGCGCATCATCCAGAGGATTTAAGCTATGGCGACGCAGGCAACGGGCGGCGGCAGCACAGTTTCGTTCGGCAATACTCCGCAAGCCAACACGGACATTTTCTCGTTTGCGGAAGACGCCAGCAACATTCTCATCTTGAACGTGCTGGCAAATGATCTTGGGGGCGCGGCCAAGACGCTGTTCTCCCTGGACGATGGAATGAGCTCCTCCGCGTCCACCAAAAACTACGCACCAGCGGACTTACTGGTCAAAGATGTAGCGTACAGCAGCGATGCCGCCGGAATGGCCGCAACCGGTGACCGCAGCGCCCTCGGTGCACGCATCTGGATCGAAGCGGACGGCACCGTTCATTACGACAAGGGCGACATCAACGTTCAGCTTCAGGCGCTGGCGACCGGGCAAACGCTGACTGACACGTTCACCTACGCGATCCAGCTGGGCAATGGCACGCTCAGTTGGGCGACCGTGACACTCCAGTTCAATGGGGCAAACGACTCGGTCTTCATCACATCGAGTCCGCAGAGCGGCTTGGTGGTCGAAGACGCGAATGCCACACCCGATGTCTCGGATTCGCAGAGCGCGGCCGGCACTATCAGTTTCAACGACGCCGATCTCAACGACACGCATTCGGCCTCGTTCGCAGCAGCTTCTTCTAACACCACTTCACTCGGCACTTTCTCGCTCGACCCTGTCAACGAGGCGCCCAATGCCGCCAACGGCGCGGTGCAGTGGCACTACAATTTGAACAACGCGGCTGCGCAGTACCTCGCTGCAGGCCAAACCGTCGCCGAGAGTTTCGTGGTGACGATCAATGATGGTCACGGCTCGACAGCCACCCAGACGGTGACGGTCACGATCACCGGCACCAACGACATCGTGTCGATCACCTCGGGTGTCCAGAGCGGCGCGGTGGTGGAGGACGCCCCGTCGACGCCAAGTCTATCGGATTCCCTGGCTACGGCCGGGAGCATCAGCTTTAACGACGTAGATCTGAGCGATGGGCATACCGCGACGTTTGTCGCCGGGGCCGGCAACACTACCGCGCTCGGCACGTTCTCGCTCGATCCGGTGAGCGAGGCGGCCAATGCTGCCAACGGGTCGGTGCAGTGGCACTACGCCTTGAACAATGCGGCTGCGCAGTACCTCGCCGAGGGCCAGAGCGTGACCGAGAGTTTCGTGGTGACGATCAATGATGGCCACGGCTCGACAGCCACCCAGACGGTGACGGTCACGATCACCGGCACTAACGACATCGTGTCGATCACCTCGGGTGTCCAGAGCGGCTCGGTGGTGGAGGACGCCCCGGCGACTCCGGATCCGTCGGATTCCCTGATGACGGCCGGCACCATCAGCTTTACCGACGTGGATCTGAGCGACGGGCATACCGCGACGTTTGTCGCCGCGCCAGCCAACACCACCGCGCTCGGCACCTTCTCGCTTGATTCGGTGAGCGAGGGCGCCAACGCTGCTAGCGGCTCGGTGCAGTGGCACTACAACTTGAACAACGCGGCCGCGCAATACCTCGCTGCGGGCCAGAGCGTGGTCGAGCACTACGCCGTGACAGTGAGCGACAGCCAAGGCTCGACGGTCACTCAGGACGTCGCCATCACCATAGCTGGTGCGAATGACGTCGTTAGCGTCACCTCTGGTGTTCAGGCCGGCACAGTGGTCGAGGATGCCCCGGCGATGCCGGACCCGTCGGATTCTCTGACCGCAGCCGGCACGGTCAGCTTCACTGACGTGGATCTAAGCGACGGGCATACCGCCACATTCGTCGTTGCGCCAGCCAACACGACTGCGCTCGGCACCTTCTCGCTTGGTCCGGTGAGCGAGGCGGCAAATGCCGCCAACGGGTCGGTGCAGTGGCACTACAACCTTGACAACGTGGCCGCGCAGCACCTCGCTGCGGGCCAGAGCGTGACCGAGAGCTTTGTCGTTACTGTCAATGATGGTCATGGCTCAACGGCCACCCAGACCGTGACGATCACGCTGACCGGCACCAACGACACGCCGGTTGCGGTTGCCGACACCAACAGCGGTCTGGAAGACAGCACC
>NZ_JBVVPP010000042.1:3469-64198 GCF_055811315.1 Bradyrhizobium sp. MI1.4
CTTCGAGGCGTCGAATGCGGCCTACCAGCACCTGGCCGAGGGCGCGACGCAGGTCGTGGTTGCGAATTACACGGTCACCGACGAGCATGGCGCCAGCGCCCCCTCGACGCTGACGATCACGCTGACCGGCACCAACGACACGCCGGTTGCGGTTGCCGACACCAACAGCGGTCTGGAAGACAGCACCATCACGGGCTCTGTGGCGACCAACGACAGCGACGTGGATGACGGCGCGACGCTGACCTATGCGCAGACCAGCGCGGTCGCCGGCCTGACGATCAACGCGGACGGCAGCTACAGCTTCGAGGCGTCGAATGCGGCCTACCAGCACCTGGCCGAGGGCGCGACGCAGGTCGTGGTTGCGAATTACACGGTCAATCGGCTGTCCAATTACAATCCCGGGCGTCTACTTCTTGCCCGGCATTCCCGCCTCGAACCCCGCCAGTGGCGTGATGGTGCCGGTGGAGTTGGTCTGGACGCCGAAGGGCCCCTTGACCGGGACCTGGAGACTCGGCGGCTGGTACGACAGCGCCTCGTCCATTGATGGCGGCCTTCCGGGTGTTATCGGCACCATCCCGGGCGTCGGTGGTGTGCCCGATCAAAATATCAGCGATCAACGCGGCCGCTACGGTGTCTACGAATCGATCCTGCAACGATTGACCGTTGACGGTCCCGGTGCGGTAGGTTGGTACACCTTCCTCAATACGACCGTTGCCGATCACCGGACGTCGTACCAGGATTACCAGATCGCCCTGGGCTTCAGGCATACCGGAACGTTCTCCTGGCGTCCCCAGGACGAAGTCGGCTTCGCGGTCGGCACGACGCACGTGAACACGGCTGCCCTCAGTCCGAACGCCGGCGGCAACGAAGTGCCGCTTGAAGTCTGGTACGGATGGCAGGCGACCGGCTGGCTGAACCTCAAGTTCGACGCTCAGTATGTCATCAATCCCGGTGGGCGCGGCTATAACGCGGCGGGCGTGAAGACCGACAACGCCGTGGTTCTTGGCATGCGCACCGAGGTCCACTTCTGACGGGACGCTCACCCGTCTGATGCGAAAGGTGGGGCATGCCCGTCCCACCGGAACGCACGCAACGTGTGGCGGCTCCACTCAGCGGAGCCGCCCGGGACTTGGTTATCACCTATCCCTCGTATTGATCCGGTCCCATCGCCCAAGACGCCTGATCGTGACCGAACGCGTAATTGCGGTTGTTGATCGCCGGATTGCGATTGACCATCGGCCGCATGAACATCGGGTGGGTGGCGCTGCGCACCTCGTGCTCGACCGTGAACAGCGGCTTGCCGCTGTCGAGATCGACGATGTCGCAGAAGCGGTACTGGTACTGATTGTCCTCGCGCGAGATCAAATCGCGCGCCAGCAGCTTGCGGTAAGGGCCGGAAAAATCCGTGATGTACATCTGCACATGGTGGCCGTCATAGTCGCCTTGCGGCCGATCGGTCTCGCGAAACAACAGATGCTGGTCGCGGCCGGTCTTCACGGCGGCAACCGTACCGTCGCCGTTCCGTAACTCGGATGGCATGCCCATGATCTCGGGGTAGAAGGCGCAGATGCGAGCGGCCGATCCCACCGGCACGTCGAACTCGACATAGGGAACGCCGAGCGCGACACGGCCGAAGCGCGCGGCGTCGGGCTCGTAGCAGCGCAGGCGGTTGCCCCACGGACAAATCGCCTCGACATGGTCGTTATGCTCGGCGAAGGCGAACGCGGTGCCCTCGAGCTTTTTGGCGACCGACGCCAATCGCGCCAGCAGCGCCTCGCGGCCGGCGATGACGAGTCCGACATGACCGCGCAGCACCTGCGGCCGGCCGCTCGGCAAATGAAACTGGCTCCGTCCGGCGTTGATCCACATGTTGGTGTCGGACACCATCAGATACGGATCCCGGGTGAGCCCGAGACCTGCGACATAGAACAGCGTGGCGAGGCGCTGGTCCGGGACCTGGATGTTGACGTGCTCGAAATGGATCGCGTTGCCGAGATCTTCTTTGATCGATCGAATTGTTGCGGCATGGACGGGGCTCTGATGGGGGAGGGACAGGTCCATACTAGAGCACAATTTCCGCCAGTCGAAATGATTCACCGATCACATCTCGAGGGTGGGGCATGGCGTCCATTGCCACCTTGCCGCAAATGCCAATCCCTGTAAGCTGACAAAAAGCACAAAGGAAAGAGATCGATGGGAGGGGTTCTGGCGGGCGTCCGCGTTCTTGATTTCGGGCGCTATATCGCGGGGCCCTATTGCGCGACCTTGCTGGCCGAATTCGGCGCCGAGGTCATTCGCGTGGAGAAGCGCGACGGCAGCGAGGATCGTTTCGTGGCGCCGGTCGGCGAAACTGGCGAAGGCGCGCTGTTTCTTCAAGTCAACCGCAACAAGAAGTGCCTCACGCTCGATCCGATGAAGCCGGAAGGACAGGAGGTGATGCGCCGCCTGATTGCGACCGCGGACGTGGTCGTCGCCAATTTGCCGCCGCAGACCTTGCGCGCGATGAAGCTCGACTACGATTCGCTCAAGGCGATCAAGCCGGACATCATCCTGACGACGGCCACCGCGTTTGGCGGGCCGGGGCCATGGTCCGACCGTGTCGGCTTCGATGGTGTCGGCCAGGTCATGTCGGGCTCGGTGTACATGACGGGCGCCGGCGATCCACCCTACCGGGCCGCGGTCAACTGGGTCGATTTCGGGACCGCGCTACATTGCGCGTTCGGCACGCTCGCCGCACTGATCGAGCGCGGCAAATCCGGGCGCGGGCAGATCGTCGAGGGCGCGTTGCTCGCAACCGCCTTGTCCTTCACCAACGCGACGCTGATCGAGCAGGCCGTCATCAACGTCAATCGCGTGCCGACAGGCAATCTCGGCCAGACCGCGGCGCCCGCCGACATCTACCGCACCAGGGACGGCTGGGTGCTGTGCCAGGTCACGGGGCATCCGCTGTTCAAGCGCTGGGCGAAACTGATGGGCGAGGAGGAGGTCTGGCTGAACGATCCGCGCTTTGCGGACGACATCAGCCGCGGCAACAATGGCCCTGTCATCAGCGAGCGCATGGCGCGCTGGTGCGCCGAGCGCACCACGGAGGAAGCCGTCGACACCCTGGGCAAGGCCATGATTCCGACCGGCCCCGTGCTGAGCCCGCAGCAGGCGCTGGATCATCCGCACGTCCGCGCCGCCGGATTCATGCAGGACGTCGACTATCCAGGTCTGCCGAAGCCCGCACCGGTGGCACGCGCCGCCGTCCGCCTGTCGGAAACGCCCGGCGAAATCGCGATTCGCCCGCCCACGCTCGGCGAGCATACCGATCTTATCCTGACCGAGCTCGGCTACGACAAGGCCGCGATCGCGGCGCTCCGGCAAGGCGGCATCGTCTAGCGGTGAACAACGGCACCTGCACGGCGGCTTGCCGTCGTGATCGCCGCGCTTTGCCGCACGTTGAGCAATTGCTTCAACGCCTGTGCATCGGCCGGCGCCGCGCTCTTCTGGTCGTTGTCGAAATAGACGTAGACGTCGCAGCCCTGCCGCTTCCAGGATTTGATGCGCCGCGCCCATTGCGCCAGCGTGGGTTTCGTATAGTGCCCGTGATAGCGCCCGCTGGGCCCGTGCCCGCGCACATAGACGAAATCCGCCGTGCGCTTCCATGGCGCGGGCGCGTCGTGATGATCGGACAGGCACAGCGAGATGTTCTCGTCGGCCAGCATCCGCAAGATGCGCGGCTGATACCAGCTCGGATGACGGAATTCGAAACTGTAACGCCGCTTCCGCGACAACAGCTTGAAGAAGCCGGCGAGGCGGTCCGCGTCGGCCTCGAATTGCGGCGGGAGCTGGAACAGGATCGGGCCGGCCTTGCCGCCGAGCCGTGAGATGCGATCCTCCAGCAGTTCGAGGCTGTTCACCGAGCGATCCGACAGGCGCTTCCAGTGCGTGATGAATTTCGAGGCCTTCCAGGCAAAGACGAAATCGCGGCCGGTCTGCTCCCGCCAACCCTCGACGGCCTCCGGCGTCGGGGTGCGGTAGAACACCCCGTTCAGCTCGGTGGTGTCGAACTGTCCGGCGTAGTAGCTCAGCTGCTGCTTCAGCGTCACGCCCTTGGGAAAGAACGGGCCTCGCCAGGAGGCGTAATGCCAGCCGGAAGTTCCGATCAGAACGCGCGCCATGTTCGACGTGTCCATCCATTGCGATTTGCCGGATGGGAACGTCCGTGCGGCCGATACGTTGCTCGTGAGCTTGATCAACGCAGGACCGGAACCGATGTACGCGCTGTTCGAAGGCAACAAGCAGATCGGCGATCCCTTTCCGACGGAGAAGGAGGTGTGGGAAGCCGCCTTGATCGAGGGGCTGGTAACCGACGTACCGGTCGCGGACGAGGAGGGCGGCCGCCTTCTGCCCGCCGGCTATCACGTCGCGCAGGTCGAGGAGACGTTCGAGCCGAAGCCCGGCTGGAAGTTGCCGCGCGAGATCTCGTGAGCGGGCCTAGTTCGAGGCCAGCGCCGCCTTGGCGACTTCCGCCATCCAGCTCGATGCCACCGGCAGGATCGCGTCGTTGAAATCATAGCGCGGGCCGTGCAGCTCGGCGCCATCCCGCAATTCGCCATTGCCGATCCAGACGAAGGCGCCCGGACGCCGCGAGAGATAGTGGGCAAAATCCTCGCCGGCCATGCTGGGCGCGAGGTCGCGCCGCAACTCGGCCCGTACCGTGTCCGCCGCGAGGCGCGCGAGATCCGCTTCTGCCGGCGTGTTGATGACCACGCCGACGCCAATGACGATCTCGGGCGTGACCTTGACGCCGAAGCTCGTGGCAATCCCGGCGCAGATCTGTTCGATCCGCGCCAAAACGGTGTCCTTCACCGCATCGCGATGGTAGCGCAGCGTGCCGCCGATCGAGACGCGTCCGGCGATTTGGTTGCGTGCCGTGCCGCCTTCGAGCGTGCAGAGCGAGAGCACGGCGGTGTCGAGCGGATCGACGCTGCGCGAGACGATCGATTGCAGCGCCACGATCAAATGGCCGGCCGCCATCACCGGATCGCGCGTCAGATGCGGCATGCCGGCGTGACCGGCATGGCCATCGATGGTGATGGTGATGCGCCCGCCGGAGGCCATGACGACGCCGTCATGGACCGCGATGGTGCCGGCGGCGAGCCCCGGCCAGTTGTGAAAGCCGAACACCCGTTGCATCGGAAAGCGGTCGAACAGCCCGGCCGCGACCATCGCGCGCGAGCCGCCATAACCTTCCTCGGCCGGCTGGAAGATGAAATCGACCGTCCCGCTCCAGCTGGTGTCGGCGGCGAGCAGCGCGGCCGCGCCGAGCAGCGAAGCGGTATGCCCGTCATGGCCGCAGGCATGCATCACACCGGGGTTTTGCGAAGCGTAAGCTAGCCCCGTATCTTCGGTGATCGGCAGCGCATCCATGTCGGCCCGCAGGCCGACGCGGCCCTGGGCGTGGCCGCGCGTCAGGGTCGCGACGATGCCGTGACCGCCGATGTTGGCCTCGAAGGAAATGCCGAGCTCGGTGAGCTTGTCCTGCACGAAGGCCGCGGTGGCTTTCTCCTGGAGCGACAGTTCGGGATGCGCATGCAAATGCCGGCGCCACGCGGTCAGTTTCTGGTGCAGCTCGGGGGTCAAGGCGGGAATCTCTCGGCTTGTGTGTCGGCGTCGACACCATAGCCGAATAACCGCAGCTTGCATCAAGCCTCCGCGAATGCCTCGCGTGCAGCAACGCGCTCCCGTCTACGCCGACAGCTTCGCCAGCCCGTCCCAATCGAAGCTGATGCCGTGGCCGATACGGTCCGGCGCGAGCGCAAGCCCGTCCTGCAGCACCAGTGGATGCTCGATAAATTTGTCGAGCCCAAAACCGTGCGCCTCCAGATACGACCGGTTCGGGCAGGCCGCGAGCAGGTGCACGGTGACGTCATGCGCGCCATGGCTGGTGACGGGCAGGTTGAACGCCTCCGACAGCCGCCCGATCTTCATGAAGGCGGAGACGCCGCCGCAATTGGTGACGTCAGGCTCGGGATAGGACACCGCGCCCGCGACGATGTAGTTCTTGAACTCCCAAAGCGAACGTAAATTCTCGCCCGCCGCGATCGGCACGCCGCCGGCCTGCATGATGCGAGTGTGGCCCGCGACGTCATCGGGAATGATCGGCTCCTCGAGCCAGGTGAGGTCATACGGTTGGAACGCGCGGGCGGCGCGGATCGCTTCCTCGACCGTCCATTTCATGTTGGCATCCACCATCAACGGAAAGCCGTCACCGAGATGCTGTCGCATCGCCGCGACCCGCGCCACATCCGATTTGAGATCGGGGCGGCCGGCCTTCATCTTGATGGCGCGAAAGCCCTTGCTGAGATTGCCGTCAGTCTGCGCGAGCAGTGCATCGACGGAGAGATCGAGATCGATGCCGCCCGCATAACACGGCACGCGCGCGTCGAATCCGCCGAGCAACTGATACAGCGGCAATTGCGCGCGCCGCGCCTTCAAATCCCACAGCGCGATGTCGAGTGCCGAGAGCGCCAGCACCGCTGGCCCGCCGCGCCCGCCATAATGCAGTGCCCACCAGACCTGGTGCCAGATCGCCTCGGTATCATCGGCCTCGCGGCCTTCGACGAGCGGCGGGATCTCGCGCTTGAGGATGTCGGCGACGGCGCCGCCATTGCGTCCGACCGTGTAAGTGTAGCCGACCCCCTCGGCGCCATCGGCATCCCGGATGCGGCAGGTGATCAGCTCGAACGCCGCCATGTCGCCATGCATCGAGTCCGACAGCGTGACGGGAAGGGGGATCCGGTAGAATCCGGTCTCGATGGTCGAAATGCGCGGCATGCGGCCTCCCTGCGTTTTCTTTGCAGGCTAGGCCGACGCGCACCGCCCGGCAAGCGCGCGCCATGCAAGGCAGCTCACCGCATCGTCGCGAGCTGCACGGCCAGCGCGCAGGCGCGGTCGTATTCGTCGAGATTGATCCACTCGTCGATCGTGTGCACCTCGTTCTGGCCGGCGCCGAAGGTCACGGTCGGAACGCCGTGGCGGACCATCCAGTTGGCATCGAGGCCGCCATTGGCGGTGCGCACGTTCGGGGTGCCGCCGACGGCGGACACGGCCTCCACCGCGCGTTTGACGACAGGAAGGTTGTCCTTCATGCGGAACGGGAAATAGTCGGTCTCGGCCTTGAACTTGACCTTGCCGGACTTTCCTTGCGCGTTGGTGACTTTCTTGGCCGCCTTCTCGAACGCGGCCTTGTAGGCTTTTGTGATCTCCTTGAAGAACTTTCCGTCATGGCTGCGGCTTTCGCCGCGCACATGGACGTAGTCGGTGACGACGTTGGTGGCGTCGCCCGCAGGCCTTCCCTCGCCGCCGGTGACGGGGCCGACATTGCTGGTGCCTTGCTGCTTGCGCTTGACCACCTTGCCGAACCAGCCGCCGGCCTTCACGTCGGCGAGCGCAAGCGCGAGGATCATGGTCGAGGAGATGCCGCGCTCCGGCGCGACGCCGGCATGCGAGGCGCGGCCGAAGATTTCCACGGTCCAGCGGTCGGCACCCACGGCGCCGATGACGACGTTGGAGGCCGAGCCGCCGTCATAGTTGAAGGCCATCACCGGCGAGCCGAGCTCGTCCAGCTTGACGTGGCGCGCGCCATAGAGCCCGCTCTCCTCGCGCACGCAGAACAGCAGCGTGATCGGCGGATGATCGAGTTGCTGCTTTTCGAGCTCGGCCGCCAGCGTCACCAGCACGCCGCAGCCGCAGCGATTGTCGCCGCCGAGCGCGGTCTTCGCATCATTGACGATCTTGCGACCCGACTTTTTCGGCTTGGCGCCGGCGCATAGCGGCACGGTATCCATGTGGGTCATGAACATGATGCGCGGCTGGTTGTGCAGCGCGCCGCGGCCGGGCAGGTCGACGATGAGGTTGCCGGTCTCGGTCGGCACCGGAATGCGGGTATTGGCGTCGTCGAGCCGGATCGCTTTCGCCGGCACGCCGCTCTCCTTCAGCGCAGCCGTGAGCTCACGCCCGATTGCGGCCTCCTGTCCGGTGACGCCCTCGACGGCGAGAAAGCGCAAGAGGCGGTCGGTGGCGGCTTTGGTGTCGACAGGCATGAGATGTCCCCTTGATGCAGGGCTCTACTCTATCGTCGGTCTTGGCGAGGTATAGACCAAAAAGATCAGCGCGCCGATGCCAAGCATGGCTGCCATGAAAAGCAGCACCGCCGGCAACCCTGCAAAGGCCGCCACCGCACCGGTGATCGATTGCATCAGCGCCGCGCCGAGGAAGAAGGCGAGGTTGATCGCCGCGAGCGCCTTGCCCGCAACTTGGGCGTCGACCAGCTGCCGCGACATGCCGAACAGCAGCGGCTGTGCGGAAGTGGCAAGCCCGATGAGCACGATCAGCACGAGGTCGTATTGCGGCGGCATCACCGCAACACCACACAACACGGAAATGGCATAGCGCGGGGCCCCTAACGCCATCAGCGCCAGCAGCAACGCGCCGACGAGGTGCGTTCCCGCCACCAGCGCGCGGCGGCGTCCCAGCCTGCGGTCGATCATGCCGATGACAAGCGGACCTGCGATCATGGCCAGCGTGAACGCGCCGAGCTGGTTGCCGGCCTCGACCCGCGACAATCCCTTGACCTGCATCAGCCACGGTCCGCCCCACAGGCCGCGCAGCACCAGCGAGGTCGCAAGCGACACCAGCGCCAGCGCGATCAGGCCGCGCAAGGGCCGCGACAGTCCGAGCCTGAGCACCTCGATCATCTGCGACAGCGGCGAGGACTCGTCCTTGTGCTCGGCCGGCTGGCTCGGCACCAGCAGGAACACCGCGAGCGCCACGGCGACGCCGCCGAGCGCCGAGATCCAGAACCCGGCGCGCCAGCCGCAAGTGTCGACCACGAAGGCGAGCGGACTCGACGACAACAGCATGCCGATATTGCCGATCGAGAGGATCGCGCCCGACCACAGCCCAAAGCGCGCGGCCGACAATTGCTTGGCCGCCAACGTCATCGGGCACATCAGCATGCCGGAGGTGGCAATGCCCAGCAGCACCTGCCCGATGGCGAAGCTTTCGGGTCCCGTTGCGAACCCCGACGCGATGGCGCCGACCACGGTTCCCGCGAGCAGGCTCAGCGACACCGGCCGCACGCCAAAGCGGTCCATCGCCGCACCGACCGGGATCTGCGCGGCCGCAAACGCGAACGGGTAGACCGAGGTGAGGCTCGCCAGCGCCTGCGGTTCGATGCCGAAATCCGCCGCCATCAGGTCGAGGCTGACCGCCGGAATGGTGCGCAGCAAGGTCGAGAGCATGTGCCCGCAGGCCAGCGCAAGCAGCGCAAAGATCAGCGCGCGGGTGGCTCCCGCGTCGTGGGTGGCGGTGGTGGTCATGGGCGTTGCGTCCCGGCAAGGTTTCGGGTGGGGTTACATGATAGACGGGTGCATGCCAACATCGGGACCGCCATGGCCGCAATGTCGTGGATGCACAAGGCAACGGACGCGCAAGATCCTAAACGTGCAAGGCTAGTGACATCATGTATCTCGGCATCGACCTCGGCACCTCCGCCGTCAAAATCGTTCTGGTCGACGACGCGCAGCGCGTGGTGGCGAGCCGCAGCCGGTCACTGACGGTCTCCTCGCCGCGTCCCGGCCATTGCGAGCAGGACCCGGCACAGTGGATCGAGGCGACGTTCGCGACGCTGGACGCGCTGAAGGCGGATCACGCGCGCGAACTGGCCGAGGTCGAGGGCATCGGCCTATCCGGCCAGATGCACGGCGCGACGCTGCTCGACGCCAGCCACAGGCCGTTGCGGCCCTGCATTCTCTGGAATGACGGACGGTCCTTTGCGGAATGCGCCGAGCTGGAGCGGCGCTGGCCCGCCTTGCGGTCGACGACAGGCAACAAGGCGATGCCGGGATTCACCGCGCCAAAATTGCTGTGGGTCGCCAGGCACGAACCGGAGATCTTCGCGGCGACAAAACTCGTGCTGCAACCAAAGGCCTATCTGCGCCTGGTGCTGACCGGCGAGGCGATCGAGGATGTCTCGGACGCCTCGGGTTCGCTGTGGCTCGATGTTAGCAGCCGCGATTGGTCGGATGAAGGACTCGCCGCGACCGCGCTATCGCGCCGGCAGATGCCCCGTCTGGTCGAGGGCTGCGCGCCGGCTGCACGGCTGCGGAGCGAGTTGGCGCAGCGCTGGGGCATGACCGGGCGGCCGATGATCGCGGGCGGGGCCGGCGACAATCCGGCGGGAGCCATCGGCATCGGCGCCATCAATCCCGGGGCAGCCTTCATTTCGCTCGGAACCTCCGGCGCATTGCTGGTGCCGACCGAGACGATCGCGGCCAATCCGGAGCGGGTCGTGCACACGTTCTGTCACGCCGTCCCCGACAGGTGGATTCAAGCCGGCGCGATCCTCTCGGCGGCATCGTGCCTGGCCTGGATCGCGCGGCTGTTGGGGATCCCTGAGACTGAGCTGCTGGCGCCGCTCGGGTTGCGCCCGCGGGCGCCGTCGCCGGTCAGCTTCCTGCCGTACCTCTCCGGCGAACGCACCCCGCACGATGACCCCGACGTGCGCGGCATGCTCGATGGGATCAGTCACGCCACCGATCGTGACGCGATCGTGCAAGCCGTGCTCGAAGGCGTCGCCTTCGCGCTTGCGGATTGCCGGGACGTGCTGGCCGAGACCGGATTGGTGATCGCGGAGGCGGATGTCATCGGCGGCGGCTCACGGTCGCGGTTCTGGCTTTCGGTGCTGGCCAATGTCCTGAACGTGCCGGTGCATTGCTTTGCCGACGGCGAGACGGGCGCGGCGTTCGGTGCGGCGCGGCTTGGCCGCCTCGCCGTCACCGGTGAGGCGATCGACGCCGTCTGCACCGCGCCACAGCGCGTCGAGACCTTCGAGCCCGACGGCGCGCTTGCGCAGGCCTATGCCGAGCGGCTGCCGCAATGGCGCCGCCTGTACCGGCCGCGGCGCTGATCGCGATACGCGATGATGTGGCGAAGAAAAGGCATCACGCGCGGGATCGGTTCCGTCTGCAAAAGATAAAAGCAGCGCCGGACCGTTGGTCGGTATGCCGGAGGTATTGCCCTGCGCCACAACCTTTTGTTTAATGCTTGCGCGCGCGCCAGGGACCAACGAGACGCGGGTGAGATTGCGATGCCGCCGTCGGCGCATCGGGGAGGTGTGATGAGCGAGCCCATCCTCGAGATGCGCCGGGTCTCTAAATCGTTCTTCAGCATCAAGGCGCTGCGCGACGTCGACCTCACCGTCTACGCGGGCGAAATCCACGCTTTGATGGGCGAGAACGGCGCCGGCAAATCCACCCTGATGAAGATCCTGTCGGGCGCCTACCGGCCGGACCCGGGCAGCGAAATCCGCATCGACGGCCAGCCCGTGCAGATCAGCGGTCCGCTCGGCGGCCGCGCAGCCGGCATCGCGATCATCTATCAGGAACTCTCGCTCGCCCCCAACCTGAGCGTTGCGGAGAATATCTATCTCGGTCGCGAGGTCTCCCGCGGCGGCTTGCTGGCGCGCGAGGCGATGCAGGCCGGCGTCGGTCCGATCCTGGCGCGGCTCGGCGCGGATTTCACGCCGCAGACGCAGGTCGCCAATCTCTCGATGGGCCAGCGCCAACTGGTCGAGATCGCGCGCGCGCTGCACGCCCGCTCCAGGATCCTGATCATGGACGAGCCGACCACCGCGTTGTCGGCCGGTGAGAGCGAAAGGCTGTTCGCGCTGATCCGCCAGCTGCGCGCCGAAGGTCTCGCCATCATCTACATCTCGCATCGCATGGACGAGGTCTATGCGCTCGGCGACCGCGTCACGGTGCTGCGCGACGGCACGCTGGTCGGCTCGCTCGACAAGGCAGACATCCGTGCCGACACCATCGTCCGGATGATGGTGGGACGCGACGTCTCGTCCTTCTACAAGAAGGAGCATGATCCCAGGAACGATCCCAACGCGCGCTCGGGAGCTCCCGTGCTTGCGGCTGTCGATATCGCCGACGGCAGGCGCGTCAAGGGATGTTCGCTGACGGTGCATGCGGGCGAGGTGGTAGGGCTTGCCGGCCTGGTCGGCGCCGGCCGCACCGAGCTTGCGCACCTCATCATCGGCGCCGCGCCCATGATCTCCGGCCATGTCGAGATCGACGGGCGCGCGGCCTCCATCCGCACGCCCGGTGAGGCGCTGGACGCCGGCATTGCCTACCTCACCGAGGATAGGAAGGCGCTCGGCCTGTTCCTCGACATGTCCTGCCTCGACAACATCAATCTCGCGGTGCTCGGCCGCGATGCGAAATTCGGCGGCATTCTCGACCGCGACAAGGCCCGTGACCGCGCCAAGCGCGCGTTCGCGGGGCTCGGCATCCGCGCTGCGAATGTCGGTGTTCCCGCTGGCGGGCTCTCCGGCGGCAACCAGCAGAAAGTGCTGCTGTCGCGGCTGCTCGCGATCGGCCCGAAGATCCTGATCCTCGACGAGCCGACGCGCGGTGTCGACGTCGGCGCCAAGTCCGAGATCTATTCGATCATCGACAATCTCGCGAAGTCGGGCACCGCGGTTCTCGTCATCTCGTCCGACCTGCCCGAGATCATCGGCATCTGCGACCGTGTCATCGTGATGCGCGCGGGACATATCGCCGGGCAGATCCGGCGCGACGCGACATCGCCGCTCAATCAGGAGGAGATCATGGCCCTCGCCACCGGAACGGAGCAGCTCGATGCCTGAGAACGGCGCTTCCGCCAACACCGCCCCCGCCAAAGCCGTCCCCGTCGCGCCCGGTCTTGCCGCCGCGCAGGAGACGAAGCGGCAGCGGACGCGGATGATCATTCGCGCGGTCGGCATGCTGCCGGTGCTGCTGCTCTTGTGCATCGGCTTTCACGTGCTGTCGGACGGCCGCTTCTTCACCGGCCAGAACATCGGCATCGTGGTGCAGCAGTCCGCGGTCAATACCGTGCTGGCCGCAGGCATGACCTTCGTCATCCTCACCGGCGGCATCGACCTGTCGGTCGGCTCCATCTTGGCGGCGGCGGCGATGGCCGGGCTGATCATCTCCAAATTTCCCGATCTCGGGGCGCTGTGGTTGCCGGCCGCGGTGCTCACCGGCACCGTCTTCGGCATTCTCAACGGCGGCTTGATCGCGCTGTTGCGCCTGCCGCCCTTCATCGTCACGCTGGGATCGTTGACCGCCGTGCGCGGCGCGGCGCGCCTGCTCGGCGCCGACACCACGGTGTTCAATCCGTCGATCCCCTATGCCTTCATCGGCAACGGTGCTCTGACCCTCATTCCCGGCGTATTGTCGATTCCCTGGCTCTGGGTGATCGCGTTGCTGGTCATCCTGGTGTCGTGGCTGGTGCTCAAGCGCACCGTGCTCGGGGTGCACATCTACGCGGTCGGCGGCAATGAGAGCGCGGCGCGGCTCGCCGGCATCAAGGTCTGGGCCGTGTTGATTTTCGTCTATGGCGTGTCCGGCCTGCTCGCGGGCCTCGGCGGCGCGATGCAGGCAGCGCGCCTCTACGCCGCCAATGGCCTGCAGCTCGGCCAGTCCTACGAGCTCGACGCCATCACCGCCGTGATCCTGGGCGGCACCTCCTTTGTCGGCGGCATCGGCTCGATCTGGGGAACGCTGGTCGGCGCGCTGATCATTGCCGTGCTGTCGAACGGCCTGATCCTGATCGGCGTGTCCGACGTCTGGCAATATGTGATCAAGGGTCTGGTCATCATCGGCGCGGTGGCGCTGGACCGCTATCGGCTGCAGGGCTCGGCTCGGACTTGAGAGCATGATCCGAAAAAGTGCGAAGCGGTTTTTCGAAAGGATCATGCTCAAACAAGGAGCATGAAAATGCAGCCGGCACCGCGCCGTCATGTTCATTCCGTCACGGCAACTGGTCGCCGCGCCGGAGCTTCAAACAGACCAGGGAGGAAGCCAATGTTGAAGTCGATCTCGCTTGCCGGCGCCGCGATGGCGCTCGTCCTGAGCTCCGCGCCGTCCTACGCCAAGGAGCTTAAGTCGATCGGCATTTCGCTGGGCTCGCTCGGCAATCCATTCTTCGTCGCGTTGTCGAAGGGCGCCGAGTTCGAGGCCAAGAAGACCAACCCCAACGTGAAGATCACGACGGTGGGCTTCGAATATGATCTCGGCAAGCAGGTCACCCAGATCGACAATTTCATCGCCGCCGGCGTCGACCTGATCCTGCTCAACCCTGGCGATCCCAAGGCGATCGGACCAGCGATCAAGAAGGCGCAGGCCGCCGGCATCGTCGTCGTTGCCGTCGACACCGCGGCCGAAGGCGCCGACGCCACGGTGACCACCAACAACGTCCAGGCCGGCGAGATCTCCTGCCAGTACATCGTCGACAAGCTGGGAGGCAAGGGCGACGTGATCATCGAGAACGGCCCGCAGGTCTCCGCGGTGATCGATCGCGTGGTCGGCTGCAAGAACGTGCTCGGCAAGAATCCCGGCATCAAGGTCCTGTCCAGCGACCAGGACGGCAAGGGCTCGCGCGAAGGCGGCCTCACGGTGGCGCAGGGCTATCTGACCCGCTTCGCCAAGATCGACGCCATCTTCGCCATCAACGACCCGCAGGCGATCGGCACCGACCTCGCCGCGCGCCAGCAGCAGCGCACCGGCATCGTCATCACCGCGGTCGACGGCGCCCCCGACATCGAAGCGGCCCTCAAGGACCCGCAGGCGACGCAGATTCAGGCCTCCGCCTCGCAGGACCCGTTCTTCATGGCCCGCCGCGCCGTGCAGGTCGGCGTCAGCATTCTCAACGGCCAGAAGCCGGCGTCCACGGTCGAGCTGCTGCCGTCGAAACTCGTGACGCGCGACAATGTCGGCGAGTACAAGGGCTGGACCTCGGATCGGTCGCAGTAGCGGGCGAGAGGCGGCCGGCGCCGGATGCGGCGCTGGTCGGCTCGCGTGGCACCAGCGGAAGATGTGGCAGCGATCCCTGCAAGATGGCCCCGTTCGCATATCACCAAGCGGCCTGCGGAACCCGCAGGAGGTCCGGGTCTCCTTGGCGGCGCCGCGCATGCGGAAGGCGGTTTGCCAGCATTTTCGCGCGTAACTTAACGTATACTTTAGAGTCCACTGCCTATTGGAGGTTGCAGAGGATTCCCGATGACCTTGAGCCCTTCTTCCGCCGCCACCACGTTGGGTCGCCTAGCCCGGGACGAGCGCGGCAATATCGCCGTCATCTTCGCCATCACCTTGTTGCCGGTCTTGTCATTCGTCGGCGCTGCGATCGACTACAGCCGCGCCGCCCACGCCCGCACCGCGATGCAGGGTGCGCTCGATTCGGCCGCGCTGATGGTCGCCAAGAACCTGTCCGATGGGAAGATCACGGCTGACCAGGTTCCGACCGCTGGCGCCGCTTACTTCGCCGCACTCTATACCCACACCGGCAGCCAGAACGTCAAGGCGTCCGCCACCTACACCGCCAACAATGGCGGCAAGGGATCGACGGTGACGATGGCGGCGTCGGGCGAAATCAAGAGCCAGTTCATGCAGATTGCCGGCTTTCCAACCCTCGACTTCAGCGTCGGCTCGACCTCGACCTGGGGGAACAACCTGCTGCGCATCGCGCTGGTGCTCGACAACACCGGTTCCATGGGGGGCACCAAGATCAGCAACCTGAAGACCGCATCCAAGAACCTTGTCGACAAGCTCGGGGCGCTGGCGAAGACCCCGGGCGATGTCATGTTCTCCGTGATTCCGTTCGCGAGCGCCGTCAACGTCGGCATCGACAAGGTCTCGGCCACGTGGCTGCGCTGGGATCTATGGGACCCCAGGTCGGAGGATTCCTCCAGCAACTCCTATTGCAGCAGCGGACGGAGCTCCTGGTACGCGATGGCGATGTGCAAGGGGCATGGCTACACCTGGAGCCATTCCGTAGGCTCGCCTTCGACTTCGAACTGGAACGGCTGTGTGACCGACCGCGATCAGAGCTACGACGTCTCCGACGCATTGCCATCGGCGCTGACAACGCAATTTGTCGCCGACCAAGACCCGTACTGCCCGGCCAAATTGCTGGCGCTGACCAGCACAGCCAGCACCGTCAAGAGCACCATCGACGCGATGTCGGCCAACGGCGGCACCAATCAGACCATCGGGCTGCACTGGGGCTGGCTGTCGCTGCTGCAGCAAGCGCCGCTGAACGCGCCGGCCGAGGACGTCAACAACGTGTACCAGCACGTGATCATCCTGTTCACCGACGGCCAGAACACGGTCAATCGCTGGAACGGCGACGGGTCCATGACCTCGTCCTCGACTGAACGCGGCAAGATCGACACGCGAATGGAGGCTCTGTGCACCGCCGTCAAGGCCAAGAACACGACTATCTACACGGTCCAGCTCGACGACGGCACCGGGGTGTCGCCCGTGCTTCCCAAATGTGCGAGCGGCTCGGCAAACTTCTTCATGCTGAGCAACCCCAGCGAAATCGACGCCGCCTTCACCCAGATCGGCACATCCATTTCCAAGCTGCGCGTTTCGAAGTAGCCCCACATATCCATTTTGCTTGAGATTGGCCCGGGGAAGCAAAGGCTGAAACAGCAGGCAGAGCCCGCCAAGGGCGAAATCGCATCCTCACGTGAGCGCCAACGCGCGTCACATGTTGGCTCGGCGGCTGACCTTCGCGCGAGCGATCGTGACGTCCGTTCGCGAGCTAGACCGGACCGTCGCTCATGGAAAGCGGAGTCGCAGTTTGACCCGAAGCGGACGTGAGCTCCCTCGGAGCCTACGGTCAGCCGATGATTCAATGCGAGCACGCGTAGTCAGATTTGATGAGCAGCGCGGAACCCATCGAGTCCAACACGCTGAATTTGTATAAGATAAATTAATCAATCATTAGATGAGCACCAGATATTGATGCTCCAGAAGGGGTCAGGGATCCCAAACGATGCGATAGATGGACAGAGTGATGCGAAATGAAGGCTTTGTCTTTGCCGTCCTCAATGCTTATCGGTTCAGCGAAATTCTGCGCTTGTGGATCGCAATTGCGATTGTTGCAGCCGTTGACCTCGTATGGCTTCGCGCCGCTGGGATGACGATGGCTATCGATCCGACGCAAGCGATTGCGTTCTGTGCTGCTGCTCTTCTCTCCTTTGTTTACACGAGGTTGAGGCCGGATCGGCGTATCGCTGAGCTTGCCACGGCTTTGGCTCAGATCATTGCCTTTACGGTCGTGGGCGCGATCCTGAGTTATCTAACCATCACGGCAAAGTTTCCGTTGGTCGATTCCCAGCTGGCCGGCGTCGACACCCTGCTGAGACTGAATTGGCTGGCTTTCTTTGAGTGGGTTGAGGTCAGACCAATTATCAAAGCGGTCCTCGCAGTCGCGTATCACAGCTGTATGCTGCAGGTCGCCATCTTGTTGGTGTGGCTGAGTGCGTGCGGGCGATTTGAAAGGATGCGAGAGTTTGTTTGGCTGTTCGTAACATCGCTCCTCGTGATTCTTCCGATCTCATGGAGACTGCCGGCAGCGAGCGCATGGGTCTACTTTGGCGTCGTCGAACGCGTCGACGCGTATCATTTGATCGATTTCAACGCACTCCGAAGCGGCGAGATGACACGCATTTCGTTGACGCACGTGAATGGTCTGATCACATTTCCTTCGTTCCACGCTGCGCTGGCCACAATACTTATATACGCCAGCCGAGGCGTGAAGATGCTTTTCCCACTATACCTTGTCTTGAACTTGCTGATGCTTGCTGCAACACCTACTGTAGGCGGCCACTATTTCATCGATATCATCGCCGGTGCGGGCATCGTTCTCTGCCTCGCTTGCCTTCGACAGCTTCGCTGGGGCGTTTTGTTTGTGCGATGGAACACCTCGCCATCGCACGCGGCCGGATAGTCATCCACGCTCTGCAAGCGACAGAGCGATTTGTCTTGGCAGAGGTCATCAAACGACAAACAGATTGAAGTTCGCTTGTGGCCCGAAGGCGAAGGTCGCCATCGCCTGCGGTACACCGGAGCGGGGGCCAGCCGACATCGAGAACACGCGGGCAAACCGACGCGAATGACCCGGAACGGACATCGCCAGGGTCTGGTCGATGTCGCCGGCGCGCCCGGTGTAGTGGCACCCCCATCTGGCCCGAAACTGATCTATCGCAGCGCCCGGCGTGGACCGCTTTGACCAACCATCGACATTGCATTGCCGAGAATTTTGGCTTTAGGCTTGGGCAACGTGTCAGGAGTTGCGCGCATGGGCGGGGACACAGGTAGCCTTTTCTTGTCGGGGGGCGGCGAGATGGGCGCTCTCACAAGAGCGTTTGACTGGTCAAAAACATCGCTCGGCTCGCCGGAAGCGTGGCCGCAAAGTCTTCGGGTCACGGTGCGGCTCGTTCTTACCTCACGCCACCCGATGTTCATTTGGTGGGGACCAGACCTCATCCAGTTCTATAACGATGCGTATCGCGAAACGATGGGTCCCGAGCGGCATCCGAGCGCCTTGGGCGCGGGCGGCCGTGAATGCTGGGATGAAATATGGGACATCATTGGTCCCCAGATTGAATACGTCATGGCAGGTAAGGGGGCGACGTGGCATGAGGATCAATTGGTGCCTGTAACCCGCCACGGTCGGCGCGAGGATGTCTGGTGGACGTACAGCTTCGGTCCAATTGACCTTGAAGATAAAGTCGGCGGCGTACTCGTTGTCTGTAAAGACGTCACCTCCGAGCACATGGCAAGGGAAGCCCTGAAGCTTATCAACGAAGAGCTAAAGCACCGGTTCAAGAACACCTTTGCTGTGCTTGGTGCTGTTGCCAGCCAAACATTTCGTGACGTATCGAGCCGCGCCGATCTTGAAAAGTATAAGGCACGACTTGCCGCGTTCGGACGAGCACACGCCTTGCTGACTGCGGCGAATTGGGCTGCTGCCCCACTTCGAGATGTCGTCAACACGGCCCTGAGCCCTTACAGAATAGGCGAAGGCCGGATTACGACGTCCGGTCCTCCGCTTGTTCTCAGATCGCAACAGGCTCTCGCCCTTTCCTTAGCGGTTCACGAGCTCGCCACCAATGCAGTAAAGTATGGCGCTCTGAGCGTGACAGGCGGCCGGGTGTCCATCGTGTGGTCAACCGAAGATCAGGCGGGTGATCAAAAATTCGTCTTCGTCTGGCAAGAATTCGGCGGTCCATCTGTGTCGGAGCCCGCCGATAAAGGCTTCGGTTCGCAACTCATTTCGGGGGCGCTGGAATACGACTTCAGAGGGTCGGTTGCGGTGTCCTATGAATCGACCGGACTCACTTGCCGCCTCACGGCTCCGCTCGAAAATCTGGAAATGTCACCACAATAGTGGGAGCTTTTACCCGACCCATGTTGACTGCCGCGAGGACGAGGAGCCCCTCACGGGCCCGCCGTCATGTCGTGTCCTGTCCCGTAGCTGACCTGCCGCGCGCAGCCGGTGGAGGACCGCTTGTGACCCATTGGAGACGTCCGCCATATCAGCCCGGCGCTCATTTTTCGATGTGCCGCGACCCGTCCCAGTCGTTCGGAGGTGGTTCTGCTTTGAAGCTTCCGATGCGCTCGATTAGGGCCCTTGCAGGCCCGTCGTCGGGCATCGCTTCAAGCGACGCATTGAACGCAGCAAGCGCATCATCCCATCGCCGGTTGCGATAGTTCGAGAGCCCTTCCAGATACTTGTCCCGCAATACCAGTTGTTGTGGCGTGACATCAGCTCGGCTTCCGAGGATTTCAAAAACGGCCTCGAAACGAGTTTGACCCGCCACCACAATGCGATCGATCTCCCGCGCCTCAAGTGAAGTGCCCACGGCAGCAATAGTTCTTTCGGAAACGAGATTGCGGGTGCCGTACACCTTGTTCGCGCCTTCCAGCCGCGAGGCGAGGTTCACCACATCGCCCATGACGGTGTAGCTCATCATCACGTCGGAGCGGATGCTGCCGACCAGCGCCTCGCCGGTCGCGATCCCGATCCTTAGATCGCATTGCTTCATTGGAGTTGCGCGAACGCCAAGTAGCTCAGGAATCTCCTCGCGCAATTTTCCGATACGTTCGATCATTTCCAGGGAGGCGAGGCATGCAAGGCGGGCATGATCGGCCTCGTCGACGAAAGGTGGGCCCCAATAAGCCATGATGCCGTCGCCGATATACTTGTCGATGATCCCTCGGTTGTTCCGGATTGGTTCGGACATGACCGAAAGGTAGTGGTTCATGACCTTGACGAGACCTTGCGGGGTCATGCCTTCGCTAAGGCTGGTGAAGCCCTTCAAGTCGCAGAACAACACAGTCATCACCCGGCGCTGGCCTTCGGCGGCCGTCAAATTTGGGTGATCGATCAGCCTTCAACGACGCGCGGATCGATGTATTTTCCGAATGTTTCCTTGATGCGTTGGTTGTTGCGCAATTGCACAATCATTCGATTGAAGGCGGCAGCCAGTTGTCCGATTTCGTCAGTCGCCCTTACATCGATTGATTGATCGAGCTGGGCACCTTCAAGCGATAGTCGGACAGAGCGAATGATGCCGCCGCTGACCAGATTGGCGAAGATCAATCGACGATCGCGGCAAGCAGCGTCACGATGGCCGAGGTCAGCGCCACCTGGGTCTGTTTCGACCTCACTTTTGCGATAGCCCCCTCGCTGACGGTCAGCATACTCAATCGAATAGCACTGACCTTCTCATCCAGTCGTCGCGAACAGCGTCTGCTCGCGCAAGGCTGCGTCTCGCCGCTGGAAAGTCTCTCGCCTCAAGGTGTGAAAGTAGCTCTCTGGTCTCCTGCTTCAGCTGGCGGCGAGTATCGTCCAGATTTTCAATCCGGTTGTCGATGCGCGCCAGGGCTGCGTTGTCCGATGGTGTACTTGTGTCTTCAATGATCGAATTGATCAGTGTCCGCGCGGCTTGCGCTTCGCTTTCGACCTCGGCTCCCTTCTCGTTGTAGAGCTCCAAGCGGGCTCTATATCCGAGCACATCGGGCGGCTCCTGCATCTTCGCGATCACCATGCGGCGGAGCCCGAGGCCTCGTTCGAGCGATAGAGTATTGATCCGTGTCAGACGGGGCGTTGATAGGTGCGTAACGTGCAGAGAGCTCATCAAGCAGGTAGCCGACTCGCCTGACCATCGCGATCGATAGGACCGACGTCACGAGCATGAGGATGATCAGTCGACAGCGATTGCTACAATTCGCTGCCGGATTGACTGCTTGATCGTCGATCCGGAGAATTTTTTCAGTCCGTTAAGAGCGAGGATCCGTTGTCTCGTGCTCCGTAGAGGCATATCCGACGTACTCACAGTCGAGCTTCCTTTCGGTCAGCCCCGTCAGGCGGTCCAACTCCATTCATTCTTCAGTCAGGCTGAAATCGAAAGTTTCGGCAGGCGGGTCTTGGTGAACAGCCCCGAACTGGCTCAGCGGCAACTTTATCGTCACCGAAGAGGAGTAAAGGTCTGTGAGTTCGAGTTTGAGCTGTTGGCCGGCTTCCATTTGAGCCGCCACCGTTGGTTCAATTCCACGTGCTGCGATGCAGATGTTGGTGAGACACCAGGTGAAAGGAACCTGGACAGGACTGCCTTGATCTACCGTCACCTTGACTCCCTGCTGCAGATTTGCCCCTTGCGGAACGAACAGCTGCAGGCGAGCGGGACCGTCAGCTCGTTCGATCAGATCGACACGGGCCACGATCTGATCGAGATCGTCCGTGGCGGTTGACGTCGATCGGCATATGTTGGTTCGATCGGATGAGGCGAAACAAAGCTTTTTCCAGGTTGAGAAATGGATGTTCTCAGGCAGCCGCAATCGTGGCGGCTTCGACGGAGGCTCCCGCTGGGCAGAAGGGCCGTTGACTGGCTGCCCAAGCGGCGGAGCGGTCGCTGAATGCTTCTCCAGAAATTGCGATACCAAGGGCGACCAGATCGGCACCGCGCCGGCGAAATCGATCATGAAGTGCCCGTCGGTCCCAAAGGACGGGAGCATACGATAATCGGCATTTCCGCCCGCTTCGACAAAGGCCTGATGCATCCTCATCGTCAATTCCGGACCGAAGTAGCTGTCGTTTTCCGCGTAGATCCAAAGCATCGGTACGCGTGCGGTGCGGCCGAATTCGCTGGTGGCGGCAACGAGCTTGTCGGGAGCACAATTGTTGTTGGGTTTGCCGTCAACTCGGCCTCCGCGTCCCGCTGCAAAGGTAATGATGGCCTGAACTGATGACGGGTTTAGGCTCCCAAGAGCAATCGAGCCCCATCCGCCGCCCGACTGGCCAACGACGATGACCTTACCCGGCTGGATCATCTTCTTCTTGCTCATGTAGTCGATGACCCACTCGTTCAGAGTGGCGATGGCGAGCCCGGGACCACGGAAGTTTGGGTTGTCGCAGCTACCGACGTGGGCAAAGACGGCTCCGTAGAGACCCTGATCTTTATCATCGAGACTGCTGGCCCCGTACCTGATGGGCGAGATGACCACATAACCGCGACGTGCAAACCAACGTGCCGCGTCCCGATACTCGATCGCCGGAAACATCGTCCGCTGGTTGGCTTCCAGCGAAATTCCATGGTTCATAACCACTAGCGGAAACGGACCATCTCCGACCGGCCGTACCAGGAAGGCGAGCACCGGCAGTGGAAACGGCAGCGCCCAAATTTCCTCTTGGATTACTTGTCCCGCAGTTCGGTCATCTGCCGCGGCTGGGGAATGGACTGCCGAGGGGAAAGCCAGCAAAAGAAGAATGGCCAGCAAGTGCTTCAGCATCTTCTTTCTCCGACGATCTGGTCTGGGTCTGACGCTAGGTCTCGGAGGCAGGAATCCGTTGATTTGGATCAAAGCGACCAACCGCAAGTTCCCGACGTCGTGCGGCTTAGTGGCCTAGCAAAAAAAGCGTCGTCGGAAACTCGGATGAGCGTGCACGGCCTTTCATGCGGCTCCTGGCTTTTTGACGGCCTCAGGGCCTGTTTCGAGCTTTAACCCCGCCGCCGCTATCGTCGTTGGTCTGCTTGTGGGCCTGAAGGCGAAGTATCCGGCACGCCGGCAGCTAGGGCCATAGCGGACATCGAGAATACGCGGGCAAATCGGTGCGAATGACCCGAAGCGGAGCACCTTGAAAGTGAGGTCAAGTCATGAATCCGGGCATGAAGCATCGCACGCGCGGATGGCCGTCTATGTAATGCCTCCAGACCATTGTACGGCCGAAGCGGTTTGGTTCTGTGACAACCGCACCGTCAGGTACGAGCACCCATTCGCCGTCGATGAGGACGCGGTAACGGCCCCGACTGGACTCCCAATCGGCATCGGACACTATGTATCCGTCGGCATCAGTACAGCACTTTCCAAATTCGCTCTGCAAGCTTTCAAACCAAGACTTCAGCGGAGAGTGGTCGTATCGGCCATCGTCGCGTGCAAGGACCGGCGTCAGTAGCAACGCTGAACCCAGCAACGATGCCGCAAGTTTCGCTGGAAACATCTGTTTGCCTCCGCGATATTCGCCGGCCGATCCGCTGGCTTGGTGCGGCTTAGGCTGGCAACCCGGAAACTAAATCCGTTGCAACTGCCGCTGACGATCGCTCGATGCTGTGATGGGACAGTTCATTCCCATCCCCACTGAGGTGAGTCCGGAAATTCGAGCGAAGGTTCAAATACGACAACGCTTCAACTAAAGGTCAGTGCAGCTGCTTCTTTGGCCTAGCCTGCCCTTAGCCGACCTCTCAGCTGGCGCCGAGCTTGTCCGCTCATGACGGCGTAGCCGACCAAAGCCCTCACAGACTTAAGGAAATGACCCACGGTGCATGAGTCTGCAGGGCATCTGTTGCGGGTCTCCACAACCGCGTTCGTCAACGACGATTGCGATCTACGGTGCATCGCCTTTGTGGCCTATTCGGCAACTCGCGACAGCTCCGCAAGGAGCTTCAACGCATCATTCAGCACGGCCCGATCCCGCGCTCGTTCAGCGGCCGCATCACCCGTGAATTCGCCATGCGTTCGCGCATTCTGATTTCCCTTCGGCGCGCCTGATCTCCGTGCGCCGCCGTGCATGCGGCAGCGAGACTTGCCGTGCACTGCAGGCGCGCGGCAGGCGAGGCCGCTGCGCGTCCCGGCGCCGCAGCGCGGGCTCGTCCACATCGCGCCGGTGTTGCGGATGTGATCGCCGCTCATGCATTGCTGCCCTGTCTGGATTCGGCCCGTTCGTATTCGCCGGCCTCACGCGGCGGGACCAGTCCTGCGGCTGCCGCAGCGTGCGGCTCCGCGACGATCATGCTGGCGTGCTGGGTCACGTTGCCCACGATCGCCCTGCCGCCGTCCTGCACCGACAAGTTCCGGACCGTGATCGCGCGCTCGCCGTTGTTGCGGTGGCGGCTGAGTGCCTCGATCTGGCTTGCGAAGGTGCGGGCCAGCCGGGTCAGCGCGCGTGTGAGGCTCTCCTGCTGCGGAATGTCGTCGGTGAGGGCGAGGCGGCAGGCAGAGCGCATCGTTGCGGCGTGAACGGACACCATCTGCACTGCGAGCATGGCCTCGATCGAGTCCTTCGGCGCGATGCTCTTCACCAGCGAGATCATGAAGGCGAGATTGGCTTCATCGGGCTTCCGTCCGGTCACGCTGGCCTTCACCAATTGCTTGAGGAGACCATGCAGCGCGTCGCGGTCGGCGGCACCGAGCGCCTCGGCCAGCAGCCGTTCGCCGGCTTGCGGGTCGGCGTGGCGGATCGCAATCCCCCGCTTGTAGAGCTTGATCCGCGGGCTCGCGTCGGGGCCGCTGCGATCGTTTGCCGGCGGCAGCGTGCTGTGGCGTTTGGCAGATGTCGTCATGTGCTGTGTCCTTTGCCCGCGCGGGCTCACTGCGCGCGACATCGATCGCTCGGCTTGCGCGCCTGTGGGATTTTCGGGATGTTGATGAAGGGCTTACGCGCAATCGCCGCGCGACGCCCCGTGGTCGGGCGGCGTGGACGCTGACGATTGTTGCAATGATGGCATTCTGCCGGTGTTTTGCCCGACGTGTCAAACGAAGATTGCGAAGCGCGCAATCCTCGTTCGTGCAAATCCTCGTTCGTGCAAGTCCTTGATCTCGCAAGCGTCGGCTACTGTGCATGGGGTTGTTTTTGCGTTTTTTGTTTCGAACCGGCTCCGACCTGCCGCGCGACGGAATGCCGGCCTGCAAACGCGATTGCGAAATCCGGCGCGGCCGCTCATCATGATCCGCGAATGCGCCGCGACCTGCAAAAGCGGCGAGAACTTCTGGGGAGAGAACGAATGCAACGAACGCTTCGCCTGCTGGCGATCGTCGCCGGATTGTGCGTGACGACGGAGGCCTTCGCGCAAAAATATCCGGTGCGGCCGGTCAAGATCATGGTCGGCTTCAGCGCGGGCGGCCCGGTCGACGTCGTCGCGCGCATCGTCGCCGATCGGCTGAGCAACAAGCTCGGACAAGCTTTCGTGGTCGAGAACCGCGCCGGCGCCAACGGCATGATCGCGGCCGAAGGCGTCGCGCGTGCGGAAGGCGACGGCTACACGATGCTGGCCTGCAACTCCTCCACCATCACGCTCAACAAGACGCTGTTCAAGGATATCCGCTACGACCCGGAAAAGGACTTCGCGCCGCTCACCACCGTCGTGTCGGCGCCGCTCGTGCTGGTGGTCAATCCGGAGAATCCCAGGACGGCCAACATCAACACCGTCGCGGATCTCGTCGCCGCGGCAAAGGCTGCGCCCGGCGCGCTTGCCTACGGCTCGGGCGGCAACGGCAACCTTGCCCATCTCGCCATGGAGCTGCTCAGCGAGAGGGCCGGCGTCAAGATGATCCACGTGCCCTATCGCGGTGGTGCTGCGTCCGAGGTCGGTATCCTCGCGCAGGAGGTCATGGCAGTGTTCGATCCCTTGTCCGCCGTGCCGCTGGTGAAGGCCGGCAAGCTGCGCGCGCTCGCGGTGTCCTCCGCCGAGCGGCTGCCGGCGTTGCCTGATGTGCCGAGCGTCGCGGAAGCCGGCTATCCAGGCTTCGACATCTCGTTCTGGGTCGGCTTCTTCATGCCGAAGGCAACCCCCGCGCCGACGCTCGAGATGCTGCACCGGGAGATCGTCGCCGCAGCCAACGATCCGCTGTTACGGGAGCGGCTGGAGACGCAGGGCGTCGTCAGCGTGCTGAGTTCGGCCGACTACGCCGCCAAGATCGCGAAGGAGATCAAGGAACTCGCCGAAGTGGTGGCGGCGGCGAACATCAAGGCGGAGTAGGGCGTCTGCTTGGCGTGCTGCCGGCCACCTGAGCCAGCCGCTCGAGCAGCGGGCGCTGTCCTGCGTTGATCTTCTCGTGCGCTGCTGCGAGCGTGAACCATTCGGCACGATCGACCTCCGGGAAGGTCTGACGTTTGCCGCTGCGTGGCGGCCATTCCATCTCGAATGTGTTGCTGCGAATGCTGCGCAAATCGACGTCGAACTCGGCCGCGAACGCGGTGACGATCTTGCCGCCGCGCTGCCTGACCTGGCCAATCGAAGTCAGCGGCGTGGACAGCTCAAGCCCAAGCTCCTCGGCAAACTCCCGTCGCGCGGCGGTTTCTGCGTCTTCGTCTGCGTACTCGCCCTTCGGAATCGACCATGCCCCGAGGTCCTTGTTGCGCCAGAACGGTCCTCCGGGATGAACGAGCAGAACCTCGAGCTCCCCACGTTTGCGATAGGCAATGATCCCGGCGCTTTTCGATGGCATCGCAGGTTCCGTTCAGGCGGCGCATTCGGCCGGGAAAAAGTGGAACAGACGCTTTTAGCGCAGGTTAATAGCCAACGCTTTGACCGAACAAGGGAGTGAACCATGATCCGCCTGTTGGCAACGACCGCCTTAGGGCTGGTGCTGGCGAACGCCGCCTTTGCGCAATCGCCAAGCAGCAACACCAAGTCTGAGCAAACGCCGCAATCCCAGTCCAATTCCGCAGCTCCGTCCAACACGTCGCCGTCTGGCGCGGCACAAACACAGCAGTCGCGATCGCAGCCGCAGCAATCATCAACGCCCGGAGCGTCGACACAGAATACCCAGGCGACCACTCCGTCTTCCGGATCGGCCAATTCCGGCTCCGGGACCAACGCCACCAACAGCGCGGACACGTCCTCGCGGCCGCCCAGTGGTACGGCAAACTCCAACGCGGCCGGTAACCAGCCCGCCTCGCAGCAGAGCGCCAATCCGCCGGCGGCGAACTCGAACCAGACGCAGGATCGCTCCAACCCTCCGTCGAACAATACCAATCAGGCGCAGCAGGCGCCTGGTTCATCTGGTACCAACCAGGCCCAGCAATCGCCAAACACGCCGAGCAGCAATCAGGCGCAAGACCAGCGGACCGGTGCCAATTCACAGGCCGCCGCCCGCACTGACGTCAACCTCAACAAGCAGCAGGAGACCAAGATCAGCGCGTCCATCTCGCATCTCAACGTGCGGCCGCTGACCAGCGTCAATTTCTCGCTCAACGTCGGCACGGTGGTGCCGCGCGATGTCCAGCTATCGACGCTGCCACCCGATGTGGTCGAGATCGTGCCGCAATATCGCGGCTACAGCTTTGCGCTGGTGAAGGATGAAATCGTCGTGGTCGATCCGGCGACATACAAGATCGTAACCGTGCTGCCGTACTCGGGACAATCCACCGCGACAACGACGACCACGCGTGAGCGCAGCGCCAGCAAGTTTTCGGATCGCGATCGCGAAGTGATCCGCAAGCATGCGAAGACCCGCACCGAGGGACGGAGCGAACGACAGACCACCGGCAGCACCGCGCGGTCCGAAATCCATGTTGGTGACCGCGTTCCCGAGAGTGTCGAGGTCGAGGAATTCCCGAGCACCGTCTATCGGGACGCGCCCGACCTGCGCGAGTACCGCTACATCCACCGCGATACGCGGACCTATGTCGTCGAGCCCCGCGAACGCCGCATCATCGAGGAGATCGACTAGTTCGCGGCCACTGGAAGCCGCTCCATCGAGCGGCTTCCGGATTTGCGCATCAGCCCGAAGATCGTTCGCGCGCTGCAAAACGGATGGCGCGGGCCTTCGCGCTCTTTCCCGCCGCACGCGCGGCGATCATGCTGCGTGCCTTGCCGTGGGTGTTCTTCCGGATCAGAGACGCGAGCCGCTTGCGTGCGTGGCTGGCGGTCAATCGCGCCGCCAGTTGCTCGGCCTTGCGAATGATGGTGGCGACCGAGGGCGTCAGGTTCACCGGAACCCAGGCGACGTCCTTCGTCTTGGACAGGCTGCCGATGCCCTCGCAGGGTGCTTCGCGCGGCAGGTCGATCCGGATCGCGAGGGCTTCCGCGCGTTCGGTCCAGTCCTCGGCCCTGGTGCCGGTGATGATGCGGACATAGTCGCGTGTCTCACGCGGCAGCTCGCTCTCTTTGGCGAGCCATTTCTGGATTCGGCCGGGACCTGCGTTGTAGGCGGCTGCGGCAAGGCCGAGATTGCCGAAATCGTCGCGCAGCTTGCGCAGGAACTTGGCCGATGCCGGCAGCGCCTTCATCGCATCGAACGGATCATCTAGCCCGACCTCCGCTGCCGTTTCCGGCATGAACTGCGCGACGCCCTGCGCGCCGGCCTGGCTGACCTCGTTGGACTTGAAGCGGCTCTCCTGCCAGATCAAACGCGCGAAGAACGGCACGGGAATGCCGCTGGCTTCGGCAGCTCCGCGAAGCGCGTGGCAGAAGCGTTCCGTCGGCGAAACCGGCGCCTGCGCGACGGGTTCGACCGTATCCGGCGGCTCGGGGGTCTCCTCATAGGCCGCACGCGCATTGGCGAGCTCGAGGGCCTGCACGCTTGCAAGGAACAGCTCGACCACCGGAACAAGTGACGAGGCCTGAGTGTTTTGAAGAACGGCGTGATCGAAAGCTGATGGTTGGCGGGACGCCGACGGATCGAAGTCGCACATCAGAATCATGAACGCGGCGCACGCCGCGACGACAAATCGCATTGCTGGAGCAACCTCGAACTGTGGGTGAACGGCCAGCGATGCGCCGGCGATAAGGAGTTATTAACCGAGCGATTGCGGCAAAGCTGCGGTCTCGTCGGTTCCCACGGTGTTACTACGGTGTTCCGCGGGAAACTCTCTTCTCCGCGATTTTGCGGGGTGGGCGAATTGGGACGAGCGAGATGATGCGGTGGATGCTTGGCGCGGTGATTTCGCTGGCGGCGATCTCTTCGGCGCTTGCGCGCAATCTCGATGCGGCAGCGGTAAACGATGCTGCGCGTCCCGCAAAGCAACCTGCTAGCGACAAGCTCAACGCCGCGATCGTGAAGCTTCAGATTCTGCTCGACCGTGCGCGGTTCTCGCCCGGGGAGATCGACGGCAAGCTCGGAGAGAACGCGCAGAAGGCACTGAAAGCATTCGCCGAGCAGAACGGCGTTGCATCGGATAAAACGATCGCGCCCGAGCTTTGGGACAAGTTGAACGCCGCGAGCGAAGGCGCCGTCCTCGTCGAATACAAGATCACGGACGCGGATGTGAAGGGCCCGTTTCTGAAGGAGCTGCCCGGCAAGCTTGATGACATGAAGCCGCTGAAGGCGCTGAGCTACACCAGCCCGCTCGAAGGGCTTGCCGAGAAATTCCACATGAGCGCCGATCTGCTCAAGGCGCTCAACCCGGCCTTCGACAAGGTGGGAGCGACCATCGTCGTTGCAAACGTTCCGGCGCGGCGAGAGCTTCCGAACATCGCGCGGCTCGACGTCGACAAAAGGAACGGGACGCTGAAAGCATTCGACCAGGGCGCCACCCTGATCGCGTTCTATCCCGCGTCAATCGGAAGTCCGGATCGTCCGACGCCGAGCGGTACGCTCAAGGTCACCAGCACCCACGAGAATCCGGTTTATCACTACAACCCTGACTACAAGTTCAGAAGCGTCAAATCGAAACAGCCGTTCGATGTTCAGCCGGGCCCGAACAATCCGGTGGGAGCATACTGGATCGGCTTGTCCGCACAGGGGTACGGCATCCACGGAACGGCGGAGCCCGACAGGGTCAGCAAGTCCGCGTCGCATGGCTGCGTCAGGTTGACCAATTGGGACGTGCGCGCGCTGGGCGAGCACGTCAAGCGCGGCACACCGGTGGTCTTTCTGGATGCGCCGACGGACTCCTCGTCCGAGCAGCGGCGGAAGTCCGGCGGTAGGCGCGCCTCGAACTAGTCTTTGGGAAAGTCCTTGCGCATCGCGATTTCGGCGGCATCACCGGGCGACAGCACGGTCTGGTCGAACGCTGCTTGCCCTCGTCATGATATCGTAGAGCGAGATGCCCTTGATGGCTTGCCCATGAGCTCGCGGACGCAGTCGGCGAGCGTGCCGTTGTAGACGGGATAGGGCGGACCTCGATCCTTTTGCCTCTGGCCCTTCAGCGACGGTCACTTCTTCAGTTCGGCCGGCGCGTCATAGGCGACCGGCGATATCTCTTTGAACATGCGCTTGGCCCTGAAGGCGCGGGTAGCCCCGAAGCCTGGGGCCGCCCTGTAAACGCTCGTTGAAGAATTAGTTCAAATCAGCCGGCAACAAAGGCGAGCAGGGTGCCGTTCGCCTTGGCCGGCGGCACGCAGATCGCAGGTCCGCTGCGCACGGCTGCCGAACCAAGCGCCTTGTCGGTGGCAGCGAGATCGCCGCTGACAAGCACCAGGGCAGCGCCACCGCGTTCGGAAAGACCCGCGAGCGGCACGCCGGGATAACGTTTGCCGAGCTGCTCCAGCGTCAAGTAAACGAATTCGGCACGATCGCCACCGGAGGGCACGGTCACTGCGCCGTCGGCTTCAGCCTTCGGCTCGCGGTCGATCAGCTGTCCCAGATCCGCGGCTTCCTTCGCGGGCTCGGGCGTCGCGATCAATGTCTGCTTGATCCGCTTGGCCGCATTGGCGTGCTTCATCAGCTCGGGAATCCACACCGTCTCTGGCGTCTTGTGCTGGCAGGCAAAAATGCGCACGCCGCCGGGCGCTTCTGCGGTCGGCCACATGAAGGTGCGGAATTTCGCCGCCGAGATCGTGCCATCAGGCAGCGTCACGGGCCGTTCGAAATCGGTCGGGCCGATCGGCTCCAGGCCACGCGCGCGGATTTCCTCCGCGCCGGCGGTGGAATCGACCGCTGTGAAGGCGATGCGCTCGATGCCTTCGCCGCGCTGGTCGAGGAAGGCACGCGCCGGCGCGTTGTGCTCGGTCGCCGCGAGCACGCCGAGCAGCTCCATATAATCCGGGTCGAACATGATCGTGTAGTTGCCGGTGCCCATATGTGCGCTGTGGGTGCCGCGCGGCGAGATGGTGAAGCCGAGCTGCCGGTAGTTTTCGGCGGCTTTGTCGAGGTCCTGCACCATGACCACGGCGTGGTCGATACCGATGACGTTCTTGAGGGCCACTGTTCTTTCCCCGAGTGCAAACTGACTGGACCGCCGTCGGCGGCCGCAAATCCTGTCTACGCCGGATAGGCGGTCAAGTCATTTTCAAATCGGTGGGACATGCGGAAATTTCATTCCGTGAAGCGCGATATCTGACACTTGATGGCGTCAGCGCGCCTGCTCGATATAGGCGGCGAGGATGGCGCGCTCCTCGCTGGTCATTTCGGTGATGTTGCCCGGCGGCATTGCATTGGACCAGGCGGCGACGCGGCCGATCAGGCGGATGTTGCGATGGATGTGCTCGGGCGCGTCCAGCAATATGCCCTTCGGCGCGGTGACGATGCCGGCCCAGACCGGTTCGGCGGCGTGGCACATGCTGCAGCGGGACATCACGATCTCCTCGACATTGGCAAGCGTCGGCTGCGCCGACAGCGCGCTTGTCTTGACCTCGCGCGGGCCGGCCGCCGAGAGGAACAGGATCGCGATCACGCCGACCGCTGCGACGCCCCACACCCACCACGGCGATTTGCGCCCGGCGTGCCGCTCGTTGAAGAAATGGCGGATCACGGGGCCGAGCGCCAGGATGATTGCGACGATGATCCAGTTGAAGCGGGTGGCATAGAGCAGGGGATAGTGGTTGCTGATCATCAACACGACGACAGGCAGCGTCAGATAGTTGTTGTGGACCGAGCGCTCCTTGCTGGTCTTGCCGAGCTTCGGATCGGGCGCCTGCCCTGCGAGAAGGGCGGCTACGATCTTCTTCTGGTTCGGGATGATCAGCGCGAAGACGTTGGCAACCATGATGGTGCCGATGATCGCCCCGATCTGGTTGAAGGCACCGCGCCCGCTCAGCACGTGGGTGAAAGCATAGGTCAACGCGACCAGGAACAGATAGCCGCCGATCGCGAAGGGCAGCTCGCGCTGCGCCAGCCCGGTACGGCAGGCGCCTTCATAGAGCAGCCACGCCAGCGCGAGGCTGCAGAGGCTGAACAGGCCGGCCTGGAATGGCGTGAGATCGAGGATCGACTTGTCGACCAGGAACAAATCGGCCTCGAGATAATACACCACCACCATCAGCGCGAAGCCGGACAGCCAAGTGGTGTAGGCCTCCCATTTGAACCAGGTCAGCTCGTCCGGCATCTGCGCGGGCGCGACCAGATATTTCATGATCCGGTAGAAGCCGCCGCCATGGACCTGCCAGGCCTCGCCCTGGACGCCCTCCGGCAGCTTGCTGTCAGGCCTGAGGCTGAGGTCGAGGGCGATGAAATAGAAGGAACTGCCGATCCAGGCAATCGCGGCGACCACGTGCAGCCAGCGGAGCAGCAGGCTCGCCCATTCCGATATGATGGATCCCCACATGATCACCCCAACGGATGCGACTCCAATGCCGCAGCTTCATGACCGCTACCGGCGGTGCCGCCCTTACAATGTGTCGCACCGATCAGCCGCATTTTCCAGTACGATGGGCTGCGGCTGATGCACATCGTGCGGGCATGAGCTGACGTGGGATTCGGCAGGCATTTGACCTGTCGCAGAACGTTTGCGCGTCGATCGGCGTTGATGCGCAATACGTGAAGGCCGGGAGGAAACGATTTGAAGAACAGGATTTCATTCGCGGCGATGTCCGCGGGATGGCTGGCCGCGGTCGCGACCTGCGCACAGGCTGAGGCGGTGCTGCAAGGCAAGGACGCCTACGGCGATTGGCAGGCCGACAAGCCCGGCACGGTCAGGTTGATCCGGCCGCAGGATCTGGTCAGGCCCGGCGCCACGCGGTCGGTTGCGAGTTCGTCGCGCGTGGTGCCGCGCCCGTCGGAGGGGGCGCTTCAGGTACCGGCCGGCTTCAAGATCGAGCTGTTCGCCGAGGGCCTGCGCGCCCCGCGCATCGTGCGCGTGGCGCCGAACGGCGATGTCTTCGTCGCCGAGACGCGCGCGGGCAACATCCGCGTGTTGCGCGCCGGCGATGGCGGCAAGGCCGCGACCAACGAGGTCTTCGCTGCCGGAATGAGGCAGCCGTTCGGCATCGCCTTCTTCCCGAACGGCGACAATCCGCAATGGGTCTACGTCGCCAACACCGACAGCGTCGTCCGCTTTCCCTATCAGGCCGGCGATCTCAAGGCGCGCGGCAAGGCGGAGACGATCGTGGCAAGCCTGCCCCATGACGGCGGTCATTCCACCCGCGACATCGTCTTTACGCCCGACAACAAGCGCATGCTGGTGTCGGTCGGCTCGCTCAGCAACGTCGCCGAGGGCATGGGCACGCCGCCAGGTGGCCTGGAAGCCTGGTCGAAAGCGCAACCGCTCGGTGCGGCCTGGGCCAGCGAGACCGAACGCGCCACCGTGCTCGCCTTCACCCCCGAGGGCAAGGAGCGGAAGATCTACGCCAGCGGCATCCGCAACTGCGTCGGACTTGCGATCCAGCCGCAGACCGGGCTGCCCTGGTGCTCGACCAACGAACGCGACGGGCTCGGCGACGATCTCGTGCCTGACTACGTCACCAGCGTGAAGGAAGGCGCGTTCTACGGCTGGCCGTGGTTCTATATCGGCGGCAACGAAGACCCGCGTCACGCCGGAGCGCGGCCGGACCT
Organism: Bradyrhizobium sp. MI1.4; assembly: GCF_055811315.1. NCBI lineage: Bacteria > Pseudomonadati > Pseudomonadota > Alphaproteobacteria > Hyphomicrobiales > Nitrobacteraceae > Bradyrhizobium > Bradyrhizobium sp. MI1.4. The sequence goes on from NZ_JBVVPP010000042.1 coordinate 37,294, forward strand.
CAAGGGCAAGGTGACGGTGCCCGATGTGCTGGTGCAGCCGCACTCGGCCTCGCTCGGCATGGCCTTCTATCAGGGGACGCAGTTTCCGTCAGAGTATCAGGGCGATGCTTTCGCGGCCGAGCACGGCTCCTGGAACCGGTCGAAGCGCACCGGCTACAAGGTGATCCGCATCCGGATGAAGGACGGCAAGCCGACCGGCGAGTACGAGGATTTCGTCACGGGGTTTGTGGTGAGCGATACCGAGGTGTGGGGGCGGCCGGTCGGTATGGCCGTGGCAAAGGACGGGGCGCTGCTGGTGTCGGAGGACGGCAACGGGACGATCTGGCGGGTGACAAGCGTGCCGCGATGAAGGTGTACCCTCGCCCCTTGCGGGAGAGGGTGGCTCGCCGCGCAGCGGCGGGACGAGTGAGGGTTCTATCGGCGAACTCCTCTGCGTGTGCGGAGAGAAACCCCTCATCCGGCGCCTCGCGCCACCTTCTCCCGCAAGGGGAGAAGGAAGAGCAGCGTGCTTAGGATGTCTACCCCCGTCTCACACTCGCTCCGCCATCCACCGGCAACGTCACACCGGTGATGAAATTCGCCTCGTCCGAGGCCAGGAACAGCGCGGCATTCGCGACGTCCCACCCCGTGCCCATCTTCTTGCGCAGCGGCACCTTGCTGTCGCGCTCGGCTTCGACTTCGGCGCGGGTCTTGTGCCATTCGCGGGCCCGGGTGTCGACGGCCATCGGCGTGTTCATCAGGCCCGGCAGGATGACGTTGGCGCGGATGCCGTATTCCGCATTCTGGTAGGCGAGCTGTTCGGTGAAGGCGATCATCGCCGATTTCGTCGCCTTGTAGGCGACGTAAGGGTAGGTGGTGATCGCCGCCATCGAGGAGATGTTGATGATCACGCCGCTTCCTTGCGCGCGCATGATCGGGATCACCTCTTTCGCCGCCAGAATGCAGCTCTTCAGATTGATCGCGACGACGCGGTCGAACGCCTCCTCGGTGATTTGCAGCAGCTCGGCGTCGCCGCCGGACAGGCTGACGCCCACATTGTTGTGCAGCACGTCGATCCGGCCCCAGCGCGCCTGTGCCTCCGCGACCATTGCCTTGATGTCGGCAGACTTTGTGACGTCGGCCCTGAACGCCGCTGCCGTGCCATGCTGCGCGGCGATCATGGCCGCGGTTTCCTGCGCTGATTCCAGATGATGATCGACGCACAACACCTTGGCGCCCTCGCGCGCGAAGGTCAGCGCCGTGGCGCGGCCGTTGCCCATGCCTTCGCCCGGGCTTTGCCCGGCGCCCACAACGACCGCAACCTTGTCCTTCAAGCGCATGTTAGTTCACTCCCGGAATCGGGTACTGCTGGAGTACCTCTTTGTAATATGGCTCGTTGTCGATCTTCATGGTGGCGAGCACGCGCACCACGCCGCAATAGAAGGCGATGGTCAGCACGAGGTCGACCATATGTTCGTCCGAGAGATGCTGCTTGATCTCGGCAAAGGTCACATCCGAGATCGCGAGTTCGCGCACCATCTCGCGGGCACCTTTCAGGATCGCCTTGGCCTGTGGCTCGAGCGTCGAGGGCCTACCGTCGGTCTCCGCCATCAGGCCGGCGATGTCATCGTCGGTGACGCCGAACTCCGTGCCGATCTTCACGTGATGAGTGAACTCGTATTCCGACTTCTCCATCCAGCCGACCTGGAGGATCGCAAGCTCCCGCAGGCGCGGGTCGAGTTTGCTCTTGAAGCGGATGTAGCCGCCGATGCCGTTGAAGGCGCGCGCCATATCCGGCGAATTGATCAGCAGCTTGTGCAGATTGGTGTTGCGCTTGAGCATGTCGCGATATTCGGGCGCGACCTGGTCGGCCTCGAGATAGGGCAGGCGAGCCATCCCTGATGTTCCTTTCAGTGTTCTTGTGATTCACGTTCGGGGGCTTGTAGCGTCACGCCGCCGTCGACCACCAGCACCTGGCCGGTGATGTAGCGCGCAAAATTGCTGAGCAGGAATTTGACGGCATGGCCGACGTCCCAGCCGGTGCCTTCCGTTTTCAGCAAGGATGCCTTTTCCCGCTGGACGCGAGCCTGCTCACTCATGCCGCGGGCATAGACCATCGGCGTGTACATCGGCCCGGGACAGATGCAGTTGACGCGGATGTTCTCGCGGCCGTGATCGACCGCCATCGCGCGGGTGAGACCGATGATGGCGGCCTTCGAGGTCGTATAGCTCGTGAGCCCGCGTGGCCGCAGCGCCGAGATCGAGGAGATGTTGACGATCGCACCGCCCTGCGCGGTCCGGATCATCGCAGGGATCGCGTGCTTGGAGAGCAGGAACATGCTCTCGACATTGACCTGCATGACGCGGCGATATTGCTCGGGCGCTTCGTCGACCACGCTGCCGCGGCTCCCGATGCCGACATTGTTGTCGAGGAAATCGAGCCGGCCCCAGCGGTCGAGCGCGGCTTCGACCAGTGTCTTGCAATCGCTCTCCCTGGTGACGTCACCGCCATGCGCCGCGGCCGTGCCGCCTTCGGCTGCGATCATCTCCACGGTGCGTTCGGCGAGCTTGAGATCGCGATCGGCCACCAGCACTTTGGCGCCGGCGCGAGCCAGTAGAATTGCGGCGGCGCGGCCGTTGCCTATGCCGTCGCCCGCAGCGCCCCCGCCGCTGACCAGCGCCACCTTGCCGGCGAGACCGGGATCGTCCTCGGGCCCCTGCATGTCGTTTCATCCCAAATATTTTCGTGCAGTCTAGCAATCGCGCGGAGCGGCGAGAAGGGCCGGCTCCCGCTTTCATGTCATTGACATCGCATGGAATTGCATGCCGCCGCGCGAGAAGGGCGAACGATCGACCGCGCCGTTAGGAACCGATCTCACGCAATCGCGTTTGTTGCGGAGCCTTTCCCGCGCTAGGCTCTGCCCCGGGGCTTTCCAACCGTCATTGGCCTGCCGATGAATCTGCTCGATCCACAAGGGCCTGTGGCTGCGGCCAACAGCACCATCCTGGTCGATTCCGTCTTCATCATGCTCGCGATCGTGGTGCCGACCATTTTCGCGATTTTGGCCTTTGCGTTCTGGTTTCGCGCCTCGAATCCCAAAGCAAAGTTTCAGCCCGACTTCGTCTATTCCGGGCGCGTCGAGATGGTGGTGTGGGCGATCCCCGCGCTCACGGTGATCCTGCTCGGCGGCGTCGCCTGGATCGGCTCGCACCAGCTCGATCCCGCGGCACCCGTGCCCGGCACCGGCAGCCCGGTTCGCATCCAGGCCGTCTCGCTCGATTGGAAATGGCTCTTCATCTACCCGGACCAGCGCATCGCCACCGTCAATACGCTGACGGTGCCGGCAGGCGCCGAGCTGAATTTCCAGCTGACGTCCTCGAGCGTGATGAACACCTTCTTCATCCCGCAGCTCGGCAGCATGATCTACACCATGAACGGCATGGTGACGAAGCTGAACCTACGCGCCGACAACGAAGGCAAGCTGCAGGGACTGTCGGCGCATTTTTCCGGCGACGGATTTCCGGACATGATGTTCGACGTCAACGTGGTCTCGCCGCTCGCCTTTCCGGACTGGGTCGCGACCACGGCGAAGAGCGATGCTGTCCTCAATGAGGACAGCTACAAGAAGCTGATGCAGCAGGGCGTCGAAAAGGGCAGGCCAAGCTACAGGCTCGACGATCCCCGACTGTTCGACCTGATCGCGACCCAGCACATTCCGCCGGGACCGGGGCCGGAGCTCGCATCCGAAGCAGGCCGGTCGCACAGTGGAGGCCATGATGCTCGGTAAGCTCGATTGGTCGGCCATTCCGTTCGATCAGCCGATACCGCTGATCGCAGGCGCCGTGGTGTTGGTCGGGATTCTCGGCGTGCTGGCCTGGGTCGTGGTGAAGGGGCATCTGCCCTATCTCTGGCACGAGTGGATCACCAGCGTCGACCACAAGCGGATCGGCGTGATGTACATCCTGCTGGCCTCGGTGATGCTGCTGCGCGGCGGCAGCGACGCCATCATGATGCGGATTCAGCAGGCGGTCGCCTACCAGTCGCAAGGCTATCTGCCGCCGGAGCACTACAACCAGATATTCTCCGCGCACGGCACCATCATGATCTTTTTCGTGGCGATGCCGTTCGTGATCGGACTGATGAATCTCATCGTGCCGCTCCAGCTTGGCGTACGAGATGTCGCTTTCCCGACGCTCAATTCGGTCGGCTTCTGGCTGACCGCGACCGGTGCGCTGCTGGTCAATCTCTCGCTCGTGATCGGCGAGTTCGCCCGCACCGGCTGGCTCGCCTTTCCGCCGCTGTCGGAACTGTCCTACTCGCCGGGCGTCGGCGTCGATTATTACGCATGGTCGCTGCAGATCTCCGGCGTCGGCACGTTGGTGGCCGGCATCAATCTCGTGACGACGGTGCTGAAGCTGCGCACCAAAGGCATGAACTATCTGCGCATGCCGATGTTCTGCTGGACCACACTGGCCTCGAACCTCCTGATCGTCGCGGCTTTCCCGATTTTGACCGCCACCCTCGCGATGCTGCTGCTCGACCGCTATCTCGGCTTCCACTTCTTTACCAATGAGGCCGGCGGCAATGTCATGATGTTCATGAACCTGATCTGGGCCTGGGGGCATCCCGAGGTCTACATCCTAGTTCTGCCGGCCTTCGGCATCTTCTCCGAGGTGGTCTCGACCTTCTCCGGCAAGGCGCTGTTTGGCTATCGCTCGATGGTGCTGGCGACCATGGCGATCTGCGTCATCTCCTTCATGGTCTGGCTGCATCACTTCTTCACGATGGGAGCGGGTCCCGACGTCAACGCTATCTTCGGCATTGCCAGCATGATCATCGCGATACCGACGGGAGTGAAGATCTACAACTGGCTGTTCACGATGTATGGCGGACGCATCCGCTTCGAGACGCCGATGCTGTGGTCGATAGGCTTCATGGTCACCTTCATCATCGGCGGATTGACGGGCGTGCTGGTCGCGGTGCCGCCGGCCGATTTCATTCTCCACAACAGCATGTTTCTGGTCGCGCACTTCCACAACGTCATCATCGGCGGCGTGCTGTTCGGCGCCTTCGCCGGCTTCGAGTACTGGTTCCCGAAGGCGTTCGGCTTTCGCCTCAACGACCGCTGGGGCAAGCTCGCATTCTGGTTCACTTTCCTCGGCTTCTACGTCACCTTCATCCCGCTCTACGTCGCCGGCATGCTGGGCATGACACGGCGCATGCAGCACTATGACGTCGCGGCGTGGCGGCCATGGATGCTGGTTGCAGCGGTCGGCATGGCCGTGCTGACGATCGGCGTGATCTGCCAGATCGTGCAACTCGTGGTCAGCATCCGCAACCGCGAGGCCCTGCGCGACCGCACTGGCGATCCCTGGGACGGCCGCTCGCTGGAATGGGCGACGTCGTCGCCGCCACCCGTTTTCAACTTCGCTTTCAATCCCGATGTGCGCGGCGAGGATGCCTATTGGGACATGAAGGCTCATGCCAAGCAGCAATCGCTCGATCATGATGCGCCCGAGTATCATGACATCGAGATGCCCAGGAACTCGCCGACCGGGTTCGTCTGCGCGTTCTTCGCCACCGTCATGGGCTTTGCGCTGATCTGGCACATCTGGTGGATGGTGATTTTGGGCGGTATCGGTGCGTTCGCGACATTCGTCGTGTTCGCCTGGCGCGACCATGACGAATACGTCATTCCGGCCGAGGAGGTCGCGGCGATAGACCGCGTCAACCTCGAGGAGCGGCGCAGCCTCGTCAGCATGGCGGGGACAGTCTGATGTCAATGACCGCGACCGCCGGCCGAGCGCACGCCGATCCCCATCACATCGGCCTCGTTATCGAGCATCCCGGGCCGGCGCCGAAGCGCATCGTGACCGCCTATGGCTTCTGGATCTTCCTGCTCTCCGACATCGTGATGTTCTCCTGCTTCTTTGCGGCCTACGCGGTGCTGGCCGACCAGACCGCCGGCGGCCCGAAGGGTTCGGAGATATTCGAGCCGCGAAACGTCGCGATCGAGACGGTCTGCCTGCTGCTGTCAAGCTTCACGTGTGGCATGGCGAGCATCGCGGCCGATGTGCGCAACCGGCTGTGGTTCTATCTCGGGATGGCCGTGACGTGTTTGCTCGGCCTCATCTTTCTGGTCATTGAGTTTCGCGAATTCGCTGATCTCGTTGCCCGCGGCTATGGCCCATCGCGCAGCGCTTTCCTGACCTCGTTCTTCTCCCTCGTCGGCTGCCATGGCCTCCACGTCTCCGCCGGCATATTGTGGCTGCTCACCATGATGGCCCAGGTCTTCGCAAAAGGTTTTCGTGCCGACGTGCTGCGCCGGATGATGTGCTTTGCGCTGTTCTGGCACGCGCTCGACATCGTCTGGGTCGGAGTTTTCTCCGTCGTCTATTTGCTTGGGAGTGGCGTATGAGCGATCAGACGCATATGCCGGCCGGCCATGATCTTGCGCCGGGCGATGAGGAGCAACACAGTGTCGGGACGCGCATCCTCGGCTACGTGGTCGGTCTTGTTCTCGCGTTGCTGCTGACGGCGACGTCGTTCTTCATCGCGGGCACGGATCTGGTCTGGCAGCCTTCGATTCCCGTCGCGCTGATCGTGCTGGCGATCGCGCAAATGGGCGTGCATCTCGTGTTCTTCCTGCACATCACCACCGGCCCCGATAATACCAACAACGTGCTGGCGCTCGCCTTCGGGCTGCTGGTGGTGTTCCTGGTGGTCGGTGGCACCGTCTGGATCATGGCGCATCTGAACGCGAACATGCCGGCCATGGATCAGATCATGCCGATGCGCCGCTAGCGCATTGTGCAAAAAAGAAGAGCCGCTTGTTGTGACAAGCGGCCCAAGTCTAGGGAGGAAACGCCCGAGCAAAGCAATCGGGCCGGAGCCGGATTGCCGCTAAGGAAACGCTCGCGCAAAGCGCTCGCGTACGCTTACAAATGCAGCAACTCCCGATAGAGTTCAATTCCGGATGAATACTGTCTCCGGCTGCCGCTCACGGCTGCGTGATGAGCTTCGCTATTTTGGCCGCCGGCAATTGTAGGCCTTGCGGAAGCCCGCAGCCTGGGCGTCGTCCTCCGAGCAGAACCAGCGGTCCGGCTTGGTGGTCGCGGGGTAGCTCGGGCAGCCCCGTAAATGGTAGATGCCGATATTGCCGGTCACGCGCGCGCGCACCGCAAGCTTGCCCTTGATGCCACAGCTCGGCGGCATCGTCAGATCCTCGGGAAACAACACCGCGCGAATCTCCTTGTCGCGGTCGGCGCGGCAGGCGGCGCCCAGGAGCGCGCCGTCCTTCTTGCCGGTGCGGAATTCTTGCGGTGCAACAAAGCAGCCCTTCCAAATTCCGGCCGAGGTTGATTTCGCGTCGGCGGCGGCAGACTTGACGTTCGCCTTGGCCGGCTCGCGAGCAATGGCATAGCCGAGCTTGACCAGCTGCTCGTTCAAGCTGGTCTTGTCGCCCTCGGCCGTGCAGATCGCGCGGTGCCGCTTGCCAAAACTCTTTTCCGGTCCGACATCGTCGCAACGCACCGATCGCTTGCCAATCAGCTTTGCGAGCTGGTCGCGGGCCTCGATGCCGCAGGTCCAGGGATCCGCGTGATCGTCGATGCAGACCTGATCCAGCTCGGGTGCGTCGATGCCCTCGAGGCGGTAGGTGACGTCGCCGAGCTGAACGGCGTTGCCGTCGCGGACCGTCGCGGTGGCCGTCAACGCGGAGCCGGGGCCGGTGGTGCCCAGAAATCCGGACAGGGCGAGAAAGCAAACGAACGCAAAAGCGCGGGCGCTGGCAAAGGATTTTCGGAAGGACATAAGGTCTCGCTATCGATGGCTCGTGCGCCTTGTTCCTAGCATCCGGATGTGGCGATACCAATGGTCTGCGCCCCGCGAAGTGCGACATTCCGGCCCCGCGGCTTTACTCGGCCGCAGCTCTGATCCTATCGTTCGCCGGCCTCGCGGAGCGGACGCCGAATCGCCCGGGAAGCGGCGAAGGGAGGAAAAATTTGCGATGAATGACCCCGTGGACGTCCTGATCATCGGCGCCGGCGCTTCAGGCGCGGCGGTGGCATGGTCGCTGGCCGAGACCAAGATGCATATTCTCTGCGTGGAGCAGGGCGGCTGGATGAACCCGGCGGAATATCCCAGCACGGGCCGGGACTGGGAGGCCAAATTCTACGGCGAGTGGTCGTCAAGCCCCAACGTCCGCGGCCGGCCCGAGGACTATCCGATCAACGACGACAATTCGCCGATCAAGGTCGTCAACTACAATGCGGTCGGTGGCTCGACGGTGATGTACACCGCGCACTGGCCGCGGTTGCATCCCTCCGATTTCAAGGTGAGGACGCTCGACGGCGTCGCCGAAGACTGGCCGATCGAATACGAGGCGCTGACCCCGTTCTTCGAAGAGAACGACCGGATGATGGGCACGTCCGGCCTGTCGGGCGACCCGCTCTCGCCGCTGACGCATCCGCCGATGCCGCCGCAGCCGATGGGATTGTCGGGAGCGATCATCGGCAAGACCATGAACAAGCTTGGCTGGCACTGGTGGCCGTCGGATACGACGGTCGCGACCATGGACTACGAGGGCCGCGCGCGCTGCATCAATCTCGGCCATTGCACGCCGGCCTGCGCGCAAGGCGCCAAATCCTCGACCGACATCACCTATTGGCCGCATGCGGTCCGCGCCGGTGTCGAGCTGCGTACGCACTGCCGTGTGCGCGAGATTACCACCGACGAGAGCGGCATGGCCACCGGCGTGGTCTATTACGACAAGGACGGCGTCGAGCAGTTTCAGCCGGCGCATGTCGTTATCGTCGCCTGCAACGGAGTCGGCACGCCGCGGCTGCTGCTGAATTCGGCATCGAACCGCTTTCCGAACGGGCTTGCCAATTCGTCCGGCCTCGTCGGCAAGAACCTGATGTTCCATCCCTATGCGCAGATCTACGGCTATGTGAAGGAGCCGACCGATAGCAACCGCGCGCCGCCGACCTGCCTGTGGAGCAAGGAATGGTATGACACGGACCTGTCGCGCGGCTTCGTGCGCGGCTATGGCGTTCAGTTCGTGCGCGGCGCGGGGCCGGTGTTCGAGGCTGTCGTCAGCGAGCAGAAGGGCATTCTGCCGTGGGGCGCCGATCATCACCGCGTCTTCCGCAAGCTCAACGGCCACCGGATCGGGTTTTCCGCGATCTGCGAGGACCTGCCGGAGGAGCATAACCAGGTCACGCTCGATCCGGTCTTGAAGGACAGCCACGGCATTCCCGCGCCGAAGATCGACTACACGATCAGCGAGAACAGCCGGAAGATGATGGAGCATGCGCTGGCGCGCGGGCGGGAGATTCTCGAAACCGCGGGGGCGAGCGACATCTGCGTCAACTCGCCGATCCCGTGGGGCGGCTGGCACCTGCTCGGCTCGGCACGCATGGGCACCGACCCCGAACGCTCCGTCGTCAACGAATGGGGCCGCTCGCACGATGTGAAGAACCTCTTCATCGTTGACGGCAGCATCTTCGTCACCTCAGGAGGCGCGAACCCAACGTCCACCATCCAGGCCCTCGCGCTCTACATCGCCGACCAGATGAAGCAGCGCCTCGCCAATCTCTTCGACTGAGGCCATCATGTCCGCAGACAACCAACTGACACGCGCCCAGCGCGACGACCTCCGAGCCATCGCCGCGATGATCGTTCCCGCCAGCGAAGAGTACAAGGTGCCCGGCGCCGACGATCCCGCGATCCAGGCTGACATGCTGGCGACGTTGGGACGGGACAGCAAACTGGTGGTGGCGGCGCTCGACCATCTGGCGCGGCTTGCTGGCCAACCGTTGGCCGAGCTCGATGCTGCCAGGCGCGATGCGGTGGCGCAGGAGTTTCGCAGGCATGGCGGCCCGGCTGCCGCGACGCTCGTCCGTGTGGTGCTGCAATGCTACTACCGCGACGACCGTGTGCTGGGCTCGCTCGGGATCGAGCCGCGCGCACCTTTTCCCAAGGGCCATGTGCTGCCGGATGGCGACTGGTCGCTGCTCGACCCGGTCAAGGCAAGGGCCGGCACGCTGCGACGGGCGCCCTAGCCACCTGGGCAGTCCAGCCTTGCGCCTTGGACGGGTCCCTTGCGCCTCACGGAGCAGGCCACCATCTGTGTGAGCCCCAAGGACTCTTGCCATGTTGGATTTTACCTCAGATATCGCCGATGACGGATCGTCATCGCGAGCGACAGCGGCTGTCCCGGGCAACGACCGGGCCCTGCTGGACGCCTATTCCAATGCCGTGATCGACGTGACCGACCGCGTTGGTCCCGCCGTCGTGCGCGTCGAGACCGGACCAAAAGTGCCGAACGGCCGCGAGCGCGGCGGGCTCGGCTCGGGCATCGTGATCTCGCCGGACGGGCTCGTGCTCACCAATAGCCACGTGGTCGGCTCGTCGAAGGAGATCCGGCTGCGCGACGTCGAGGGCCATGTCGGCGACGCCCGGGTGCTCGGCGTCGATCCCGACACTGATCTTGCGCTGCTTCGCGCCAATGGCGTGAGGAACTTGCCCTATGCGGCGCTCGGCAACTCCAAGACCTTGCGGCGGGGCCAGCTCGTGATCGCGATCGGCAATCCGCTCGGCTTTGAATCGACCGTCACCGCCGGCGTGGTCTCGGCGCTCGGGCGTTCGATCCGCTCGGTCAGTGGCCGCACCATCGAGGACGTGATCCAGACCGACGCTGCGCTCAACCCCGGCAATTCCGGTGGCCCGCTGGTATCGTCGAATGCCGAGGTGATCGGCATCAACACCGCCATCATTAACGGCGCGCAAGGCATCTGCTTCGCGGTCGCCAGCAACACCGCGCAATTCGTGCTGTCGGAGATCATCCGCCACGGCTATGTCCGTCGCGCCTATATCGGCGTGGCCGGCCAGACCGCGCCGATCCCGCGGCGGCACGCGTTGCTGGCGGGTGTCGAGAACAAGATGGGCGCGCTGCTGGCGCAGATCGAGCCGGACGGGCCGGCGGCGAAGGCGGGCCTGTTGTCCGGCGATGTCGTCATCGGCCTCGACGGCGTCGAGATCAACGGCGTCGACGATCTGATCCGTGTGCTCGACCGCGACCGGATCGGCCGGCGGCTCGCCATGGACGTCCTGCGGCTCGGCCGTCTGCGGGCGATCGATATCGACCCGGTCGAGCGCAAGCCGGCCCGCTAGCGTGTGGGCGCCTAAGCGGGGTATGACGGCGTCATGCCTCGCTTCGGGAACCCCGCCGCATGATGCCGGCGCATGAGACCTACGATGTCATCGTCGTCGGCGCCGGTGCCGGTGGCATGACGGCCGCGGCCGTCGCCGCCGCCGAAGGCCTGCGCGTGTTGGTGATCGAGAAGACCGCTTTCGTCGGCGGCACCACCGCGTGGTCCGATGGCACGGTCTGGATTCCCGCCAATGCCAAGATGGAAGAGGCGGGGCTCTCCGATAGCGTAACGGACGCCGTGCAATATTTGTCGAGCACAGTGCCGGAGCCCGCCAATGCGGGCCTCCGCGCCGCTTTCCTCGCGCGCGGACCGGAGGCGGTCACCTATCTCGAAGCCAACACGCAAGTGCGGCTCCAGCCGGTGGAAGCGTGTCCGGACTATTATCCGGAGCGATTGGGCGCGACGCCGGGCGGGCGCGTGCTCGAGCCGGTCGTCTTCGACGGCACGCGGCTGGGGGCCGCATTCGCGCGGCTGCGCGCGCCGGTGCCGGAGTTCACGCTGTTCGGCGGGATGATGGTCAACCGCCTCGACATCCCGCATTTGCACCGGGCCGGAAGATCGCTGCGCTCGACTCTTCGCGCGGCGCGGCTGGTTTCGGAGCATGCGTGGCAGCGGCTGCGCGGCCCGCGCGGCACGACGCTGCAGCTTGGCAACGCACTCGCCGCACGGCTGTATGCCTCGCTGCTGGCCCGGCAGGTCGAGATCCTCTTCAGTGCGGACGTCGAAGGCCTGTCCACGCAGGGCGAGCGGGTCGGCGGGGTAATTATCCGTCATGGCTCGCGCGATCGCCTGATCGCCGCGCGGCGCGGTGTGGTGCTGGCGACCGGCGGCTTTTCGCACGACGCAACCTTGCGCAAGCGCTTCTTCCCACCCGCTGCCGGATTCATCTCGGCGACCCACCCGTCCGCCACGGGTGACGGGCTCCGCCTCGCGACTGTAACCGGCGCAGCGCTCAACACGGATGCGACGAGCCCGGCCTATTGGGTGCCGGCCTCGCTGTTCCGGCGTGCCGATGGAAGCCGTGGTGTTTTCCCGCATACAGCGACCGACCGCGCCAAGCCCGGCGTGATCGCGGTCAATGCGGCCGGCCGGCGCTTCGCCAACGAGGCGCTGTCCTACCACGAGTTCGTGCTCGCGATGCTGCGTGACGGTGACGGCGAATCGGACCGGCCGTTCTATCTGATCTGCGACCGTCCGTTCCTGTGGAGTTACGGCCTAGGCCGCATCAAGCCGTTCACCCGCAATATCAGACGCTATGTGGCGAGCGGCGAGTTGGTCGAGGCCGCTGATATCGCGCAGGTCGCAGCGAAGATCGGCATCAAGCCGTCGATACTCGCGGCGACGATCGCAAACTACAATTCCGATGCGAAGGACGGCCGCGATCCCGAGTTCGGTCGCGGCAGCACCATCTCTCAGCGACACCTTGGTGATATCAGCCACAAGCCGAACCCTTGCGTCGCGCCCATCCTCTACGCGCCGTTCTTTGCGATGCGGATTTATCCGGCCGATCTCGGCACGGCGATCGGCATGAAGGTGGATGCCCAGGCGCGCGTATTGCGCGAGGACGGCACGCCGGTTGCGGGCCTCTACGCCTGCGGCAACGACATGGGCTCGATCATGAACGGCAATTGTCCCGGGCCGGGGATCGCGTTGGGACCGGCACTGACGTTCGGGTACATCGCAGGAAGGCATCTGGCGGAGGGGAGTGTGGCCGGGGCGAGTGCGGCCACAGCGTTGGTCTAGCCATTTCCACCGCTGTCATGCCCCGCGACCCGGCTACGCCAAGGCTTCGCCGAGGTCGAAGTCTGGGCGCGCCGAAGCTTTAGCGTAGGCGGCAGGCGGGGCATCCAGTACGCCGCAGCCCATCGGACTAATCACAACCACCTCGGAGTACTGGATCGCCCGCCTTTGCGGGCGATGACACCGAGAATGTAGCGCCAGTCTTCCGCTACTCCGCAGCCGCAGCAAAGCGGCTGTTCTCCAGTTCTGCTTCCAGCCGCGCCTTCTCCGCCGCCGCCAGTTTGATGTTGGCTTCCTTGACATGCCCGAAGCCGCGGATCGTCTCCGGCAGCCGCGCGAGCCTCGTCAGCAGCGGGATCTGCTCCGCTTTCAGCCCGGCGATGCGCTGATCGATCATGTCGAAATAATCCGCGACCAGCTTCCGCTCGGTGCGGCGCTCCTCGGTGCGGCCGAACGGGTCGAACGCGCCGCCACGCAGGAACTTCAGCCCGGCGAGGAGGCGGAAGGCGTGAATCATCCAGCCGCCGAATTCCTTTTTCTGGAGGTGTCCCGTCGTCTTGTCGCGCTGCGCGAAGATCGGCGGGGCCAGATAGAACTTCAGCTTGAAGTTGCCGTCGAATTTCTCCGAGACTTTCTTGGAGAAGCTGCCATCGGTGTAAAGCCGCGCGACTTCGTATTCGTCCTTATAGGACATCAGCTTGAACAGGTTTTTCGCGACAGCCTCGGTCAGCTCCGTGCTAGCAGGCGAGGTTGCTGCTTCCGCCTTGCGCACCTTGGCGACGGCGGCGAGGTAGCGATCGGCGTAGGCCCTGTCCTGATAGCCGGTCAAAAACTCCGCGCGCGTTGCGATGATGTCGTCGAGCGACTTTGTCGGCGCGGAGGTTCGGCTCCTGAATTGCAGCACGCTCCGCACCCGCGACATGTCGTGGGCGGCGAGGCGTCCCCAGGTGAAGGCGAGCTTGTTCATTTCGATCGCGGCGCCGTTGATCTCGATGGCGCGAAGCAGCGCTTCCAGCGACAGCGGGATTGCGCCCTTCTGGAAGGCGAAGCCGAGCATGAAGGGATTTGTCGCGATCGAATCGCCCATCAGTGCCGAGGCAATGCCGGTGGCATCGATGATGTCGAGGTTCTTGTCGCCGACGGCGTCGCGCAGCACGGTCTGCATCGTCCCCATCTCGAAATCGAGGTCGGGGTTTTGCACGAAGCTCGCGGTCGGCTGCAGGTCGGCGTTGATATACGCTTTCGTCGTTCCGCGCTCGGCGCGACTGAGCGCGGAGGGACCGGCCGAGACGATCATGTCGCAGCCGAGGATGACGTCGGCGCCGCCCGTCGTGATCCGGACCGCGGAGATGTCTTCCGGCTTCGCGGCGATGCGCACATGGCTCATCACCGCGCCGTTCTTCTGCGACAGGCCGGTGAAGTCCAGCGCCGAGCAGCCGCGGCCGTCGACATGGGCGGCCATGCCGAGCAGCGCGCCGATGGTGATGACGCCGGTGCCGCCGATGCCGGTGACGAGGATGTTGTAGGATGCGTCCAGCTCACGCGCGGGTGGCAGCGGCAGGTCGGCAAACAACTGGCCTGAATCCACCGCCGAGGTCTTGATCCGCTTGAGCGTGCCGCCGTGCACGGTGACGAAGCTCGGGCAAAAACCCTCGACGCAGGAGAAGTCCTTGTTGCAGTTCGACTGGTCGATCTGGCGCTTGCGGCCGAACTCGGTCTCCAGCGGCTGCACCGAGACGCAGTTCGACTCTTGCGAGCAATCGCCGCAACCTTCGCAGACGAGCTCGTTGATGAAAGCGCGCTTGGCGGGATCCGGATAGAGCCCGCGCTTGCGGCGGCGGCGCTTTTCCGCGGCGCAGGTCTGGTCGTAGATCACGACCGTAAGACCCTGGATGTCGCGCAGCTCGCGCTGCACGGCGTCGAGCTCGCGGCGATGATGGACGGTCGCGCCTTGCGGGAAGTAGTTGGTGTCAGGGTATTTGGTCGGATCGTCCGAGACGATCGCGAGCCGCTTGACGCCCTCGGCCCAGACCTGATGCGCGATCTGGGCGACGTTGAAGCCGCCCTCGGCCGGCTGGCCGCCGGTCATCGCGACGGCGTCGTTGTAGAGGATCTTGTAGGTGATGCTGATGCCGGCGGCCGATGCCGCGCGAAGGGCGAGCAGCCCGGAATGGGTGTAGGTGCCGTCGCCGAGATTCTGGAAAATGTGCTGCTCGGTCGTGAAGGGCGCTTGTCCTATCCAGTTCACGCCCTCGGCGCCCATATGCGAGATCAGATCGGTGCGGCGCGTCGGCATGCTCAGAGCCATGCCGTGGCAACCGATGCCGGCCATGGCTCGGCTTCCCTCGGGCACGCGCGTGGAGGTGTTGTGCGGGCAACCCGAGCAGAAGAACGGCGTGCGCGCGAGCTTGATTTGCCCGGAAGCCGGAACAGGAGTGTCGAAGGCCTCGAGCCGGGCGAGGCGCTGCTCCAGCACTGGGCTGTGGTGGCCGAGCTTGCGCAGCCGCGCCACCAGTGCGGATGCAACGATGGTCGGCGTCAGCTCGCCCTCGCTCGGCAATAGCGGCGCGCCGCGTTCGTCGCGCTTCCCGGTAACGGTTGGGCGCCTGGACGCATCGATATTGTAGAGGATGCGCATCAGCTGGTCTTCGATGAAACCGCGCTTCTCCTCGACCACCAGCACGTCCTGAAGCCCTTCGGCGAAGCGCTTGGCCCCGCTTTCTTCCAGCGGCCAGGTCATCGCGACCTTGTAGATGCGCAGGCCAAGGTCCTCCGCGTCCTTGTCGGAAATGCCCAGATCGGCCAGCGCCTGCCGCAGATCAAGATAAGCCTTACCGGTCGCGACGATGCCGAGCCGTGCCGGCCTGGAGTCGAGCACGATGCGGTCGAGCTGGTTGGCGCGCGCAAAGGCCTGCACCGCCGCCATCTTCGGGCCGAACAGGCGCCTCTCTGCGTCCAGCGGCGGATCGGGCCAGCGGATGTTGAGGCCGCCGGGCGGCATCTCGAAATCGTCGGGGAGCTTAATCTGGATGCGTTCGGGATCACTGTAGATCGAGGCCGAACTCTCCACGGTTTCGCTGATCGCCTTGAAGCCGACCCAGCAGCCGGAGAAGCGCGACAGCGCAAAACCGTAAAGGCCGAGGTCGAGATAATCCTGCAGCGTCGCCGGGTTGATCACGGGGATCAGCGCCGCTGCGAAGACCTGCTCGCTCTGGTGTGCCAGTGTCGAGGATTGGCAGCCATGGTCGTCGCCGGCAAGCGCGAGTACGCCGCCATTCAGCGAGGTGCCGGCGGCATTCGCATGCTTGAGCGCGTCAACCGAGCGATCGACGCCGGGCCCCTTGCCGTACCAGATGCCGAACACGCCATCGACCTTGGCGCCGGGAAACAGGCCGACCTGCTGGCTGCCCCAGACGGCGGTCGCCGCTAGGTCCTCATTAAGGCCGGGGACGAAGGCAATGTCGTGCTGCTGGAGGTATGACTTCGCGCGCCACAGCGCGTGGTCGTACATGCCGAGCGGGGAGCCGCGATAGCCCGAGATGAAGCCGCCGGTGTTGAGGCCCTGAAGTCGATCGCGTTCGCGCTGCAACATGGGCAACCGGACCAGCGCCTGCGTGCCGGACAGGAAGATCCGCTTCGATTCGAGCCGGTATTTGTCGTCCAGCTCGACCTGCATCAGCGTCATTTCGGAAGTCCTCGTCTCTTGGTCGGCTCTTATTCGACTTGGGGTTTGCGCTGCGGGAGGGAGGAGCGGCTGCGCGACGCGAATTGTGACAGTCAAGGGCATGCACAGGCGAAGTCAATATCGCTGGCCGCATCCGTGGCGCTCCTGCTAGTCATGGCTTGCTTGCGGAGGACACCATGACGGCACAAGTGTTCGATACCGAGATCACGGAGACCGACGGCGCTCTGATCGGGCCGTGGCGTCAGCCGCGTCAGATGCTGCAATCCCAAACCTACGACGCGCACGCCTCGATCCACGACGACGCCACCGCGCAGAAGCTCGGCTTCAAGGGCGGCACCATCGAGGGCCCGACCCATTTCAGCCAGTTTGCTCCGCTCGGCGCGCGTTTGTGGGGACAGGTCTGGTTCGAGAGCGGATGCCTCTCCGCGCACTACCGCAGCGTCTGTTACGAAGGCGAGGCGGTGCAGGCGATCCTGTCGAAGCCGTTGCCCGGCACCAGCCACTGCCAGATCCAGATGGTGAAGCGCGACGGCACGGAGGTGCTGCGCGGCACGGCTTCGGTCGGAGAACCGCAGGCCGCAACCGCGCTGGAGGCGCGCCTTGGCGAACTCAAGCCGCTCACTGATCCCGTGATCCTGCGCGACGTGAAGGTGGCGCAGACGAGCCGGCGCCAGGCGGTGCGGATGGCGTTCGACCAGATCATGGGCGAGCTCTATCCGTTCTCGCTGCGGCAGAAGCTCGCCGTCATCACCGAGACCTCGCCGTATTATTCAGGCGCCGGCAATCCTTCTGCGAATCCGTGGGGCAGGGCGATCATCCCGATGGAGATGCTGAGCGTGCTGTTCCAGTACCGCTCCAAGGACGATCCTCTCCCGGCCAAGGGCCCGGCCGTCGGCCTGTTCGCCGACCAGGAGATCAGGCTGGTGAGGGGCCCGCTGTTTGTGGACGAGGACTACGAAGTCGAGCGCGAGGTCGTCGCGCTCTCCGGCAGCCGACGCACCGAGAGCGCCTGGGTGAAGACGCGCGTGTTCGACAAGACGAATTCGGTGGTGGCGACCATGCTGCTGAACATGGCGACGCTGAAGGATTCTTACGCGCCGTATGAGGAAGAATATCGACGGCTGTACGGAGATACTGCCCGGTAGAAGCGAGCTTCGTTGTCGCTCATCCTTTGGGCAAATGCACGTCGCAAAAGCCGCCGCACAGCGAATAAGCAGACCCCGGCTTTCCTCATAACATTCTGACGGCGCAGGAAATTTTCCCGCGCTGTCCGCCCGATTGCCATTGTACACAATGGCACGGCGCTTGCAGAACTCCGGGCAACGAGAGTTCTCGCGGGGGCCTTGAGTCATGTTGAACTCAACCAAGCCGACATTGGGTGTCATCATCGCCGAACCGGAGCCGGTCAAGCTCGACTGGTCGGCTACCGCGCTCCTCATCATCGACATGCAGCGCGACTTCATGGAGCCTGGCGGCTTCGGCGAGACGCTCGGCAACGACGTCAGCCAGCTCGCGCGCGCGGTGAAGCCGATCGGTGCGGTGCTGAAGGCGGCGCGGGAGACCGGCATGCTGGTGATCCACACGCGCGAGGGCCATCTGCCCGATCTCTCCGACGCGCCGCCGGCGAAAGTCGAGCGCGGCGCGCCATCCTTGCGCATCGGTGACCCCGGTCCGATGGGCCGCATTCTCATTCGCGGCGAGGCCGGCCACGACATCATCCCGGAGCTCTACCCGCTCGACAGCGAGATCGTGATCGACAAGCCCGGCAAGGGCGCGTTCTACGCCACCGAGCTCACCGACGTGCTGGAGAAATACGGCGTCGAGAATCTGCTGGTGTGCGGCGTCACCACCGAGGTGTGCGTCAACACCACCGTGCGCGAGGCCAATGACCGCGGCTATCGCTGCGTCGTCATCTCGGACGGCTGCGCATCCTACTTCCCCGAATTTCACGAGATGGGCTTGAAGATGATCAAGGCCCAGGGCGGCATCTTCGGCTGGGTTGCAAGCTCAGCCGCGGTTCTGGAGGCGATGAAGATTTCCACATCAGCGTAGGGGCATCACGATGAGCACAGGCACGACAGGGACGGCCGGCACCTCCGAGTTCAAGCCAGCACTATGGACACCGGGCGACTGGAACGCGTTTTTCGGCTTCGGCACCAACATCCTCGTCAACATGCTGGTGCTCACAGGCCTGTTGCGCTTCGTGTTGAAGATGCCCGACTCACTGGTGTTCGGCCGCATCCTTCCCGCACTCGGGCTGATGATGTGCCTTTCCACCTTCTACTACGCGTTCCTCGCTTATCGTCTGGCACAGACGACCGGCCGCAACGACGTCTGTGCGTTACCGTCAGGCGTCAGCGTACCGCACATGTTCATCGTCACCTTCGTGATCATGCTGCCGATCACGATCAAGACCGGCGATCCGCTCAAGGGCTGGTCGGCGGGCCTGGTCTGGGTGTTCTTCCAGAGCTTCATCCTGATGATCGGCGGCTTCATCGCGCCGTTCATTCGAAAAATCACACCGCGCGCGGCGCTGCTCGGTACGCTCGCCGGCGTATCCGTCACCTTCATCTCGATGCGGCCGGCGCTCGAAATGTACATGACTCCGCAGATTGGCCTGGTCTGCTTCGCCATCATTCTGGTGAGCTGGTTCGGTGGCGTGAAATATTGGCGCGGCATTCCCGCCGGTCTCGTCGCGATCGCGGTGGGCATGGTCATCGCATGGGGTTCGAACCTGTTCGGCCTCGGTCTCGGTGGACTGAGCGTCAAAGGCGTCGGTGATGCCTTTGCCAATTTCGGCTTCTCGGTGCCGATCCCGGCGGTAGGCTACGTTTTCTCCGGTTTCGAATTCCTCGGAATCATTCTGGTTACCGCCATTCCGTTCGGCATCTATGATCTCGTCGAGGCCATGGACAATGTCGAGAGCGCGGAGGCCGCCGGCGACGAATATCCGACCACGCGCGTGCTCACCGCCGACGGAATCGTCAGCCTGATTGGCTGCCTGATGGGCAATCCCTTCATCAACGCCGTCTATATCGGCCATCCCGGCTGGAAGGCGATGGGCGGCCGCATCGGTTACTCGGCTGCGACCGGCATCATGGTGGTGGTGCTGGCCTGGTTCGGCATCATCTCGGTGCTGCTGGCGCTGGTCCCTGTCGTCGCGATCTCGCCAATCTTGCTCTATATCGGCATGCTGATCGGCGCGCAGGCGTTCCAGACCACGCCGGTCAAGCACGCGCCCGCGATCGTGCTGGCGCTGACGCCGCATCTGGCCGCCTGGGCCAAGCTCCAGATCGACACCATGCTGGGCTCGACCATGAACGCGGCTGCGACCGTCGGCGGAATGGCCGCCGACAAGGCCGACGCGGTCAAGGCTGCGGCGATCGCAGCACTGCCTCAGCAGGGCGTGTTCTATCACGGACTCGAAGTGATGGGCGGCGGCTCCATCCTCGGCGGCCTGATCCTGGGTGCGATCGGTGTCTTCATCATCGAGCGCGACTTCGAGAAGGCCTCGGCGTTTGCGCTGGTTGGTGCGGTCCTGACCTACTTCGGCTTCATGCACGGCGAAGCCGTCGGCATCGGCGGCGGCTTTGGCGTCACGCCAGCGGTCGCGTTCGCCTATGCCGTGATGGCCGCCGGTTTGTTCGCGGCCAGCCGGCTCGGCGCGAGCGAGTCCTACATGCCGCACGCGGACATGCACGCGGCACCGGCGGAGTAGCTACCCGCCCTTGACGGCACCCGCGGTGAGCCCGGCGACGATCTGTCGCTGGGCGAACACCGTGAGCAGCAGCACCGGAAGGGTGACGATCAGCGCGGCGGCCGCGAGCGGCCCCCAGCTCAACTGGTCGAACGAGATCATGTTGTAGACCGCGACTGGCAAGGTGCGTGTCTCGCGTCCGGCCAGCACGATGCCAAAGACAAAGTTGTTCCAGGAGAAGATCACGGCGAGAATGAAAGCGACCGCGATGCCAGGCTTGGCGATCGGCAGCGCGACATGGCGGAAGACCTGCCAGCGCGTGGCGCCGTCGATGAGGGCTGCTTCTTCCAGCTCCATTGGCGTCGTCTCGAAATAGCCGATCATAATCCAGATCACGATCGGCACCGTGACCACGAGGTGGATGATGATCTGCGGCACCAGCGTGCCGAGCAGTCCCAGCCACTGGAACATGAGAAACAGCGGGATCAGATAGGACAGGCCCGGCGTGATGCGGGCGATCAGGATCACGATCGCGGATTTATGCGCGGCCATGCGTGCGATGCCGTAGCCGGCGGGAACGCCGACGAGCAGGGCAAGCAGCGTCGCACTGCCGGTGACGATCAGGCTGTTGATGAAATAGGTCAGAAAGCGGTTGGAGGCGAGCACGTCGGCATAGTTTTTCCAGGCGACATGCTCGGGAAAGAACACCGGCGGGTAGGTGGCGTTGTCGATCTCGAATTTGAGCGACAGCGACAGCATCCAGAGAAAGAACAGGATCGCCGGCGACACGATGAGGAACACCGAGAACCACAGGCCGATCTTGCCCATGATTTGCCTTGGACTCATGTGCCGCTCGCGATCTCGGTCCACAGCATGCGTTGGCGTGCATAAAGCATCACCGCCGCGAGCAGAACGATCAGCAGGAAGAACACGACCGCGATCGCCGAGCCGTAGCCGAGGTCGTAATAGGAGAAGGCGACGCTGTAGAGATAGATGTTGATCGTCTCCGACGCCGATCCCGGACCGCCCTGCGTGATCGCGAAAATGATGTCGAAGCTCTTCACGGCATCGATCATGCGGATCATGCCGGCGATGAACAGGAACGGCATGATCAGCGGCAGGGTGATGAAGCGGAACGCCTGCCAGATGCTGGCGCCGTCGATCTGTGCACTTTCGTAAGGCTCGGTCGGGATCGCTGCCAGGCCGCCGAGCACGATCAGCATGACCAGCGGCGTCCATTGCCAGGTCTCGACCAACACCAGCGAGGGAATGACGGTCGCGGGATGGAATACCCAGAGCTGCGCGGGGATTCCGACCAGTGACAGCAGATAGTTCAGTACGCCGAGCTGCGGGTGGAACATCATGGTCCAGACCAGCGCGATCGCCACCGGCGTCGCCATCATCGGCATGATGAAGACGCCGCGCAGAAAGCCGCGGCCAGGGAATTTCTGGTGAAACACTACGGCCGCAAACGTGCCGAGCACGAGCGGCAGCAGCACGGAGAGTGCGGTGTAGACCAGTGTATGTCCGATGGCCTCAATGAAGCGGGGATCGCTCGTCAACCGCAGATAATTGGACAAGCCAACGAAGGTGGTCGACGAGCCGACCTTCCATTCGTTCAGGCTCATCCAGATCGTGAAGACCCACGGAAAGATGATGATCGCGATCACGACGACCAGCGCCGGGACCACGAACGGCCAGTAGGACGGCGGCCGCAACTCCTTCTCCGGCGCGGCATCAGACTGTGCCGCGCCCGGAGTCGATTGTGTCAACGCACTCACGCCTTCTCGCTACGCTCCAGGATCGGCCGGTACTGATCGTTGGCCTTCTTCAGCTCGGCGGCAGGATCGGCGCCGGACAAGGTCGCAGTGACCGCGGCGCCGACGATGTCGCGGAATTCGGCGACCGGAATCACGACGGGCAGGCCCAGCTTGCTGATCTTGCCGGAATCGATCACCGATTGCAGCCATTCCTTGGTCTTGACGCCCTTCTGGACCTCGGGATCGCCGAGGATCGAATTGCGGAACGGTACGCCGCCGCCGGCCTGCAGCAGCCGCGCGCCCTGGGTTTTCGAGACCACCCATTGGCAGAGCAGATAGGCGGCTTCCTTGTTCTTGCTCGCAGCGGCAACGCCGATGCCGTCGCCATAGGTCGAGGAATATTGGCCCTTGGGGCCAGCGGGCACGACGGTGTAGCCGACCTTGCCGACAACGCGCGAGGCGGCCGGATCCTCCAGCGGTGGCGCCCAGCCGACGCCGTCGATCCACATCGCGGATCGGCCTTGCGTGAACGAGGCCATCGACTCCATCCAGTTGAAGCCGGCGACGCCGGGCGGTGCCGATTTCGTCAGGAGCGTCTGATACAGCTTGGTCGCGGCAATCGCTTCCGGACCATCGGTCAGGATGTTGCCCTTGGCGTCGAGGAATTCCCCGCCATAATTGAGGAAGAAGTTGCTCCACATCGCCATGTTGGCATTGCGCAAGCCGCGCCCGACAAAGCCGTAAATCCCTTCCTTGGTATCGGTGAGCTTCTCGGCGGCCGCAGCCATCTCGTCGAGGGTCTTGGGAACGGCGACGCCCTTCTTCTCGAACAGCTCCTTGTTGTAATAGAGGATGAAATAATCGACCGACCAGGGCAGCGACAGCATCTGGCCCTTGTCGTTCCTGGCATATTGCAGGCCCGCGGCCGAGAAGTCGCTCTCGACGAGATCGGGCGCGGTCAGCGCCGGGTCCTTCATGAAGGGCGTCAAGTCGGCGAGCCAGCCGGCCTTCTCGAACTGCCGCTTCTGCACGTGGTAGCTGAGATGGACGACGTCGAAGCTCGGACGGCCCGAGGTGAACTCGATCACCACCTTCTGGCGCTGCTGCTGCTCGGGAATCTGCTCCGCTTCGACCTGTATGCCGGTGAGTTCGGTGAACTCCTTGACGTATTTTTGCAGGTTGTCGCCGCGGGGGCCCTTGGCAAGGATCACCTCGAGCTTGGTCCCTGCGTATTTCTTCCAGTTCACCTCGGCGCGCGCCGGCAATCCCGTCAGGCTGAGCGCGCCAGCTGCGGCAGTGCCGGTCAATAGCGTACGACGCGAGATTTTGTGGTTGACCACTTGAGGTCCCTCCCTGTGACTCAATTTGGGCGGATACTAGCGGCCGTTGCGCGTCTGCCTAGTCCTAATCTGTGGAATTCAGGGCCGCACGGCCGGCGTTTCCATCGGCAAGCCATGCGCTCGCGACATCAGATAGAGTTCGAGCGCGACCAGCTCGGGCGCGCCGAAATCATAGGCCTGGGCGCGGACACCCGTCATGCAACTGCGTAGCCGGCGCTCCAGCGATCCCAGCGTCTGCCATTCCAGCCGATAAAGCGGATAGCCGGTCGGCTGTCCCTGCGTGATCGGCGCGCCGGCAAGCCGGTTGTTGAAATTGTCGTCGTGGCAATTGGTGCAGGCAAGGTTGAGCTGCCCTTCGCGCTGCATGAAGAGGTCGCGGCCCTGCTCGACGAATGGCTTCAATTGCGGATCGTCGCCGGCCGTGATCGTGATGCCGCGCGATTGATGCGCGACGAAGGCGGACAGGGCCAGCAGGTCGCGGCTTTCGTAGGGGAGCGCCGGTGCTTGTTGATGATTGCTGCGGCACAGATTGATGCGCTGGTCGAGCGTGACGGGCCGCGCCAGCGCCTTGTCGAAGGCCGGATAGCGCGCCGCGACGCCTTTCATGCTGCCGCGTGCATCGCCATGGCAATCCGCACAGGCCTTGTCGGCGCTGCCGGTCTTCTTCGTCCACAACGCCTCGCCGTCGAGCACGAACAGCATGCCGGGATTTGAGGTGTCGTCATCCTGCATCGCGCGGGTGTCGGGCCCCATGAACGAATAGCCGGAGCGGCGCGCGTCCGGCGGAATCTCGCCGGCGAGCAGGGCAGGGGCCGTGGCGAGGAACGCCGCGGCCGATATCGCGCGCCAAAAACTCATTCGACCGTGATCGACGCCGATGCGCTGGACAAATAGCCGTTGTCGCCGATCCATTCGAACTCGAACTTGCCGCTCTCCTTCGCGACCGTGAAGAACGACAGATAGGGATTGGCCGCGATCGCGGGGAAGAGATCGGCGCGAAAAATCTCGGTACCGTTGTAGCGGCACGTGAAGCTCGTGATGATGTCGCGCGGCACCAGCGCGCCGTCCGCCGTATGGCGGAAGCCGGTTTCCATGATGTGCGAGGTCAACGTGCGGATCTCGACGATTTCGCCGCGTCTGGCTTTCGCGGGAACGTTGATGAGCGCGGCCATCAGTTCATCTCCTCGGTGCAGGCGGCCAGCGTCACGACGATTTCCGTCGTGACCTGCCAGAACGTGTCGTCGGAAAGACGCGCGATCGCCACCACCTTCTGGGTATCCGCGAGCCGAATCCGGGTCGAGATCTGGGCGCGGCCGGAGGAGGGGCCGAGATGGAAGTTGCCGATGTTCGGCTGCGGGTTCTTCTCGTTGAAGACGTGGATGCTCTTGACGTAGTCGTCCGCCGTCATCGGGCTCGCGACGCTCACGGTCAGCGGCACCGTGTTGCCGTTCTCGACCAGCGGCGGAATGTCGAGCTTCACCTTGCCGGAGCGTACAGGTGCTTCGCCGACGACGTTGCGGATCGCGGCGGTGAGCATCGCCGGTGTCGCCTCGAGCGGCCGCAGCGTGACGATCGGGAGCGTCCCGGCGACCGTCACGCTTCCAGCAAGGTTCAGGAATTGTCGTCGCGTGGTCGGCATGAACAGTCCTAGTCCCGAAGCGTTGCAAGGAAAGCCACGATGTCCTCGATCTCGGCGGCGGACAAGATCGGTTTGCCGACGAAGTTTCGCCCGACCCGCACGAGGTGATCGGTGCGATAATAGGACGGCATGATGGTCTTCGGGTTGAAGCGCGCCGCATCGACCAGTCGAAGCCGCAACTGGCTCACCGTCCAGCGGTTCCCCGCACCCGAGAGGTCAGGCGCGAGGTCGCCCTGGAACCGGGTCTCCGGGAAGGGGCCGGAATGGCACAGGATGCAGGTCGTCGTGCGCGCGAGCACCAGCGCGCGCCCGCGCGCGGCATCGCCGGGCGCGCCGGTGAGCGATTCCGCGATGCCGTCGCCGGCGACGTTGTAGTGCCGGAGCTCCTCGGCCCCTGCATGGCAGGCGAAGGCGCAACTGGCGGCGATCAGCGCTGCGATATGGACCGATGTTCTAGCCAAAGGTGTCCGCCGTGATGGCTCGAAACCAGCGCTCGGCTTCAGTCGCCTCGCGGGCGCGCAATTCGCGCGGCGCATCGGCCGGGCTGGTCGCTCCGCCCTCGACCTCGGCGAAGATGTCGCCCCTGGGCTGGTAATTGCCCGCGAGTGAAAAGCCGTAGCCGGGTGCGACAATGTTGTAGCACACGCCTGTCAGTCGCGGCGTTTCTGGTGCGCGGCCGGCAAGGAGGTTCACGATCGCGGAAGCGCAGGCCTTGCCCTGTGCGCTTGCCGCGGATGCCGATTTGGGAATGCCCCCGCCGAGGCAGGCATCGCCGATGACGTGGATGTTCGGGACAAGTTTCGATTCGAAGGTAACGGGATCGATCGGGCACCAGCCGGTGGCATCCGCCGCGCCCGCGACCTCAGCGATGCGTCCGGCACGCTGCGGCGGGATGACGTTGGCGACGTCGGGGGTGTAATTGCCGAATTCGGTGACGATGGTCCTGGTCGCAGGATCGACCGAGGTCACGCGGCCGCCTTGCGACAGAGCGATGCGTTCGATCATGTCCCCGTAAAGCTCCTTCCACGCCTTCTCGAACAGCCGCTGCTGGGAGAAAGTGTCCTTGGCATCGAGAATCAAGACCTTTGAGCGCGGCTTCGTCGTTTTCAGGTAATGCGCGATCAGGCTGGCTCGCTCGTAAGGCGCCGGCGGACAGCGCGAGGGATTGGCGGGGATGGCAATGGCGACAGTGCCGCCGTCCGGCATGGCCTCCAGCTGCCCACGCAGCAATAGCGTCTGCGCACCGGCCTTCCAGGCATGCGGCATCTTTTCTGATGTGGCGTCGTCGTAGCCGGGCAGAGCCTCGAAATGGAAGTCGATGCCGGGAGAGAGGACGAGACGATCATAGGGCAGCGCAACGCCATCGGCCGTCACGACGCTGCGCAGCTGCGGCTCGATTGTGGTTACGGCTTGGCTGATCACCGTGACGCCTTCGGCGGCGACCTTGTCATAGCCAAACTGCTGCACGTCGATCTCGCGCAGACCCGCGATCACCTCGTTGCTGAACGGGCAGGAAGTGAAGACGGTACTGGGTTCGATCAGGATGACTTGCAAGTTTGCCTGCGCGCGCTTCAGCGCGCGGGCGCACGCCGCACCACCGAAGCCGCCGCCGACCACGACGACGCGGCCCGCCGATTGCGCGCGCAGGATCGTAGGGGCGGCGAATGATGTGGCCGCAGCGGCGATGCCGAGGACGGCATCCCGCCGTGTCACCGGCGCATTCATGAGTCTTGTCCGGAAAGTGTGCCGCGGCGGGGCGTGGCGCCCCCCCCGGCGGGGTAGCGCCGGCAGGGATATATTTGGTGGGCCCCCGCCCCCACCGGCGGGGGTTTGGCGCCCCCCCCCGGG
>NZ_JBVVPP010000043.1:0-63701 GCF_055811315.1 Bradyrhizobium sp. MI1.4
TACCAGCAGAGCACGCCGATCAAAGGGGTCCCTTTTGGATGCCGATAGGGGGTCCCAGTCGAACGCCGATTGACACCCTCCGCAGGGCTCGGAGCGCTGCTTCTGTTGATGGCCGTGCACATGGACCTGAGCGTGATCGCGATCATCGGCATCATCCTGCTGATCGGGATCGTCAAGAAGAACGGCATCATGATCGTCGATTTCGCGCTCGAACTCGAGCGGACGCAGGGAATGGATTCCGAGAACTCGATCTATCAGGCTTGCGTCCTCCGCTTCCGGCCGATCCTGATGACGACCATGGCGGCGCTGCTCGGCGGCGTGCCGCTGATGCTCGGAACGGGCAACGGGGCCGAAATCCGCCAGCCGCTCGGATACGCCATCGTCGGCGGGCTGCTGCTGTCGCAGTTGCTGACGCTGTTCACGACTCCGGTCGTCTATCTCTATCTCGACAGGCTGCAGCACCTCCTCGGGCGCGGATCGGCGCGGGCGCCCGAAGTCAGCCCTGCCGCGGGCCCGGCATAGCACGCTCGCAGCTTGGCCGAGTCCTTCCCGGCCGCGCGGCAGTACCCTGCTGCGAGGTCGGTCTCGTTCAGCACGACGACTTCCGCTAAACGTAAATTTAGGCAGTTAAAGCCCTGTTTAGTGGTCTGCCGATCGCCCGCGCTCCTACTGTCCCCGTGCCGGATTCAGAACATCGGAGCTGCACGATGCAGGCCACCACCGTAGCTGCCGCCACGCACCGTTTCGGACCAGACAACGATCATTTCTACGGCTACGCCTCTGTCGTCAGAAGATTCGGGATGCTCGAGCCTGAGCACGAACAGGAGCTTGCGCGGCGTTGGCAAGAGAGCGGAGACCGGCGCGCCGCCGACGCCCTGGTCACCAGTCATCTGAGGCTCGCCCACAAGATCGCCAGGAGCTACCAGGGCTACGGCCTGCCGCTGGCCGACCTCATGGCCGAGGCGAGCGTCGGGCTGGTGCTTGCGGCCTCGAAATTCCAGCCAGATCGGGGTTCGCGCTTTTCGACCTACGCGGCCTGGTGGATCAAGGCCAGCATCCACGAGTACATTCTGCGCTCCTGGTCGCTGGTCAAGATCGGAACGACGGCGGCGCAGAAGAAGCTGTTCTTCCGGCTCCGCGGAGAGATGCGCCGGCTGAAGCCCGATGCAGCGGGGCTCACGCCCGGGCTCGCGGAGCAGATAGCGGAAACGCTGGCTGTCGCCCCGAGCGAGGTCATTGAGATGGACCGCCGCTTGAACGGAGATCTGTCCCTCAACTCGCCCGTCAATCAAGAGGACGGCACCGGCGAATGGCAGGACCTGCTGCAGGACGAGAGGCCAAATGCCGAAGCTCTTCTGGCGGACTCGGAGGAAAGCACGCAACGGTCCGAGGCCGTGCACGCGGCTATCGACGTGCTCACCCCGCGGGAACGTCGCGTGTTCGTCGCGAGACGCCTGACCGAGGAGCCGCCGACGCTCGAGCAGCTCGCGCGCGAGCTCTCGATTTCGGGCGAGCGAGCGCGGCAGATCGAAACCCGCGCTTTCATGAAGGTCAAGCGAGCAGCCAGGCAGCTGTTGCGTGGCGACGGCACCTTCCCGAGCCAGGCGCGCAACCCGCCCACGCCCTTTGCTCCTTCGAGGAAAAAACGGTGGGAGGCTAAGCACTTTTCTGCGGCCGGTACAGCGCCGGATGGCGGCGAAGTTAAAAGACGTTTGTGTAGAAGTGAACGGACGGATTGAAGGTTCGCGAACAATTGCGCGCGGCGGGAGTCGTCTTAGGGGAGGAGAACGGAGCGCTGCGATGGATGAAAGGAAAAAACTCGAGCATCAGATCGCACTCGCTACCCGGACTGCCGCGTCCACAAGGGATGAAGGTACCGCAAGCAGGCTGCGGCAATTCGCAGACCAGCTCAGGCGCAGGCTATTCCCGTCCTCTTCCCGGCGCTCGCAGATCACCGCACGCGCCTATCAGCTTTGGGAGCAGGCCGGACGCCCCTCCGGACGCGACCTGGAGTTCTGGGTGCAGGCCGAGCGGGAGATCAGCCGGCCAGGCCCCGAAAGCCAGGATTAGGGTACACCGTCCTGCAGGCCCCTCCGCTGTGGGTCAGCGTCGGCGGGCGAACCACATTCCGAGCACGAACGCGACGGCGAGGGACTGCAGCGGCGCCTGGACAGTCGCCTTGCGGAGGCGATCCGCCCAAATGATGGCGGCGTCCTGCTGCGATTGCGGGCGCCTCGTTTCTGCCGGCTGCTCCCGCTCGTTCACTACCCCGGAGGCTTCCGTCATCGCCGAGGCTTCCTTGATGTCCATGCGGCTCTCCTACTCTGTCGTCAGGCGGACTTCCGCTGCGACTTGGCCGCGGGCTTCTTCGCCCCCGCCTCCTTGGCCGGCTTTTTGCCGGCGATCGGCATCAGCATCTCCTTCTGGCCGGCCGCCGCCTTCCGCGGCTTCTTGGCGGCCTTGCTCGCCTTCGCCGGCGCGGCCTCCTGACCCACGCTCCGACGCAGCGCCTCCATCAGGTTGACCACGTTGGTCGCCGCCGGCTTGTCCTTCGGCGTGATCGCCTTGCCGGCGCGCTTCTGGTTGATGAGGTCGATCAGCGCGGACTCGTAGTGGTCCTCGAACTTCTCCGGCTCGAAGCTGCCCGCTTTCTGGTTCACGATGTGCCTGGCGAGATCGAGCATGTCCTTCGTGACCTTCACATCCTGAATCTCGTCGAAATACTCCTGCTCGCTGCGCACTTCGTACGGATATCGGAGCAGCGTGCCGACAAGACCCTTGTCCATCGGCTCCAGTGCGATGATGTGTTCGCGGTTGGTCAGCACGACCCGGCCGATGGCGACCTTGTCCATTTCGCGAATGGTCTCGCGGATCACGGCGAAGGCGTCGTGCCCGACCTTGCCGTCTGGACGGATGTAGTAGGGCCTAATCAGATAGCGCGGATCGATGTCGCTGCGGGAGACGAACTCGTCGATCTCGATGGTCCGGGTCGACTCCAGCGCGATCTCCTCGAGCTCCTCCTTGGAGACCTCGATGTACTGGCCCTTCTCGAGCTCGTAGCCCTTCACGATGTCCTCGTTGGGGACCTCGTCGCCGGTGTCAGCGTCCACCTTCAGGTACTTGATACGATGGCCGGTCTGCCGGTTGAGCTGGTTGAAGGAGATCTTCTCGCTCTCCGACGTCGCCGGGTAGAGCGCCACCGGACAGGTGACTAGAGACAGCCGAAGGAAGCCTTTCCAGTTCGCGCGGGGGGCCATGATTACGCAACGCTCCAGGTAAGGGGACTTGGACTCAAGACGAACGGCGCGACACAGTTCCGACACCGCCCGAGGTGTCCACCGCAAATTGAACGATTCCCGGTAAGCGTCCCGGGCTGACACGGTGGCCCTAGGAGACCAAACTCAGGCATCCGGACCAGCCATTTCCGGGAACCGTGACCGCAAGTTTGCGGGCGTTCCGCACCTTGTGAAGGGACGCGCGGAGATGTTCTGCCCGGCCTTGCAAGGCAACTATCTTCCGCTGAGGGACAGACTCATGCGAGTGACGATGTTGTCCCAGGCGTGCTCTTCCTCTGCGGGATAGTCGATCAACACGCAATGGATCAGCCGCCCCGAGAAGTTGCAGCGGTTATACCAAACCTTGTCGCCCCTGTAGCTGGAGACCGCAAAGAACCGTGGTGTCACTCGCTTGTACTGAATGCGTGAAGGCGGATGCTTTTTGGCGAGAAAGGCCGCGGGTGAATCGTTCTCGACGTTAGGCGCCGCCTGGATCGTGATATCAGCACGCCCGTCGGCGGTTCGGAACCGCTGCCCGTAGCCGTCGGGTCGGCCAGCCTCTTCCGTAAAGATCGACGATGGAAAATCCATCGAGGTGCCGGTCTGGGGAATGGTGTACTTGGTCCATCGCACCGGCTGCGCCGAGACCGTTGCTGTCGAGACAACAAGTGCCAATGCGAGAGCGCTCATCGATTTCATCGCACTTCCCTCCGACTATCACGGAGCAAAAAGCCGGCACGTCAATTACGTTCCAGACGCCTGTTGCTGTCGACCGAAAGCGCGCGAGCTACTCGTTTTCGTCGTGGATGCCATTGGGACGAGGTCAGCCCGGTCTCGTCCGCCGCAAGACCCTGGAAGGCGACGGTGATACCTCCTCCGGTTCCTGAGTAGACTAAGCTTCGTCGAACAGCGCTCGTGGGAGCGGCCATCTGCCACTGGACATTCAGGCCGCCGCTATCTTCGCGTGAAGCTTGCATGCGAATGCTCGAGGAAGAAACGCAGCATCTCCCTGGTCGCGTCCGGCCCCCGCGGATCTGTGTAGGACCCGGCAGGACTACCTCCCGACCAGGCATGGGCGGCCCCGTGGATGCTCCAGTGCTCGGACATGTCCAAGCCACCTCCATCGGTGAGGATGGTGCGGGTATATGCGTGCCCCTCAGGTACTCGCCCGCGAAGAATCTTCGTCCTCAGGCTCGCATCTTCGCCTGGCCAACGGAGAATCCGGTCAGCATTGCTCGGATGCACCGTGGTGTCGCGATCGCCATGGAAGACGATGGTCGGCACCGACGCGCCAGCCGTCCCGATCGGTCCAGCGCTGCCCTGCCGCATAGCGGCTAGTGCGGACGGAAGGTCGCTGGCAGCCCCGCAGGCCAGGCCGGAGTGGATGCCGACGGCGGCGTATAGGTCGGGGTACGTCGCGCCCATGATGGCCGCGGCGGCCCCGCCGGCCGACAGGCCTGCGACGTAGACGCGCTTGGGATCGATAGGATGCTCCCGCATGATCTGGCGGGTGATCCCGGCGATCAGCGAAGGCTCACCGCCATCCCGCTGCTGGTCCCCCGTGCGAAACCAGTTCCAGCATTTCGCATGGTTGGCACCGCGTGGCTGCTCCGGATAGACGACGAAGCAATTCCGCTCGTCCGCCAGAAAATTCATCCGGGTGCCGGCGGCGAAATCGTCCGGTGACTGGGTGCAGCCGTGAAGCATGACGATGAGGGGACGCGGTCCTCCATCAATGCGGCTGGGGATGAACAGCTTGTAGGTCCGACTTCCCGCCGCGTTGCTGAAGGTGGCAGCGACGAACCTTGTGCCGTCCGGTGCAACATCCGCCTTGGACAGTGGCGCTCGCCTGACCGGACCTGGCAGGCTGAAACCGGAAAGGTCTTTCATGGCGCCGAGGGGCGAGGGGGCTTTGTGTCGTTTGGCAGGGGTGGCTTGTGAGGACAGCCCGCTCTCCCTCTCTTGGACAACGTTGGCCTTCAGCTCGAGTGTCGGCGGCTCAAGGCTCGCACGCTCGATAGGCGCAGCATTTCCCCTGGTCGCTACGGGGCCGCCGTCGCCGCGCAGCATTCGCTGCAGCAAGGCAGTGGCCTCGACCAGTTGGCCGGCGCGTGTGAGGCGGGTCGCTTCGCGGACCATGGCTGGATTCAGCATCGTTTCACCTTGTTCGGTCGGCGAGAGCGGCCTTGACCGCGGGAGTGGCATGCAGGGCGCCGAGCACCGAAACCGAGGCGATTGTGGCGCGTGCCAGCTCAGGCGTGACGTCTTGGTCGATGGTCGCAAGGCCCAGAACGTTAATGTGCAGCATCTCTCCGGCGCGCTGCGCTCGTTCGAGATCGACGCGGGCATAATTGCGCAGCCCCAGGTCCAGGCTTTTGCGGGCCGTTGACTGCTTGACCACGTCCGCGTGCCGCTCGAGCTGGTTGCGGATCGCGGTCCGGATGAAATCGGTGCGGTTCGAGTAGAACCCTTCCTGCACCATGAGATCGACCTGGCCGAGATCGACATAGCCTAGGTTGATCGTGATCTTCTCCGTATCCGGGGTCCGGGATCGCAATTCACGTACATTGTCAGCCATGGCATATCCGCATCCACCATCCCTGTGGATGGTAGTTGGCTGATAAATGGATGTTTGGAGCACCGTTTCAAGGCCAAGCAAGCAAGATGTTTCTCCGCCTGCTGCGCGCCTACCGATGCGATCCCGCGGGCGGGGTGGATGCCATCGGATTTTCCCTGCGGCCCGCCGGCTGAGTTCTCCGCACGCCGCTGGGCAACAGTGCGGAAAGTTGTCGGCAACCTGCTCAGCTCTTGACCCCTCCGCCGCCCGATATTGAAATCGGACTTTCAGTGATGTTGCGGGGGTGGCGTCGTGGAAGAGTTCTACAGGGGCTTCGCGCAGCGGGCGCGCGATCTCGCCGAGAAGGCAGACCCGTTCACCCGGCGGCGGCTGCTCGATCTCGCCAAGAGGTACGATCTCAAGGGCAGCGGAACGAGCTACGGACGAACACCTCCGCCCCGCGCAACTCCACCGGCGGCGCTCTTCTCGGGCGCGGGAGAGGCCTGAGGACTCAGTCCTTCTCGTCCTTCGGGCCCTGCTGAGCATCAGCTCGGCGTTTGTATTCCTCCGCGAGGCGGTGAGCCGCTCGACCGTCTCCGGATCACTGATGGATGCAGCAAGGGGCCGGCACCTCTGAGCCTTCGCGAGCAATCGAGTCTGCTCGTCTTCCATGGCGCTTCCAACCCGCTCCCCCGAGCAGTTCGCTGCCCTCCGCAGCCCCAATGCTTCAGCCGTCCTTCAGCGCGTCCTTGACGTCCCTCGCGGCCAGCTCTCGCCGGCGGGCCTCACGCGCACCTTCCCGCCACCGCCCACCAGTTCATGGGTGGCGACATCATCTTCAGCTTCGACCACGGTCAGATCGGTCTCGGGCTTCCAGTCGAGTGTCAGATCGAGGTCACCCGGGAAGACTTGCCAGCTCGAGCCGTCTTCGAGCTCCACGATGTGGCTCTCGGAATGAGAGTGGATCTTCATGAGACGCGCGCCTGACGCTTGGCCCGTCTACTTCTGGCCCGACGGCGCCTGGGCATTCGAGTTGCTCGGGTTCGTCTGTTTGTTCGCCTCATGGTGCCCGATCGCGCATCCTGCGAGGGCGCCGAGTTTGCCGTGTCCGGCCATGTGGCCCGCTACGCCTCCGACGATGGCGCCCTTGATGCAGCCCTTCGCTTCTGCGGGCGAGACCGAGGCAAGGGCGAGCAGGCACGTGGCGGCAACAATTGTTTTCATGATCGTCTCCGTTCTCCAGTAGTTCCGGACCAAGTCGCAGGACCCGGGCGCGTTCCGAGGAACCCAGAGATACCCCTCAGGCCGCGTCGAGGCCGCGTGGTGCCGAGACATGCGAGAAGGCTGCACGGCCGAGCCGACCCTGCTCCTCGCTTCCGCACTTCGGACATTTGAAAGAGATCGCGCGTTGCGCGAACGTTTCCTTTCCCGATGTAACCGCCATGGGCCAGGCTCCGCACCTCGGACATTTCACCAGTAGATCGTTCGTTTCCAGCATCGTGTCGGCTCCTCAACCTGCGCCCCGTCGCCGGCAAACCACGCGCCTGTGATGTCGTTCCTCGCCTGCCGAGCAGAATCGCCATCGGTTGAGTGAGCCGAGCGCAAGCGCGCGGGGTATTGGCTGGTCCGGGGCGCCGCTGCGCCCCGCAGCGGGGCTCGAACGGTCGGATGTGAAGCGAAAAGCCCGTGAATCGCCTGTTTTTCGGGTACCTCACGGCGACCGATCGTGGCAAACCAGATCGATGCTTCAGGACTCGACGAACCTGGCCGCGATGGCAGAGGCTTTGAGCCGGTCGGCCGACTACCGAGTGCTGCGGAGGCTCGTCCCCCGGCAGCTCTGCACGTCGCCGGCCGGCTGCGAGACCCGGACCGCCGTCCTGCTGGACACCGAGACGACCGGCCTCGACCACGCCAGAGACGAGATAATCGAGCTCGGAATGGTCAAGTTCGACTACACGTCCGATGGCCAGATCGTCGGCGTCCGCGACACGTTCTCCGCCTTCAACGAGCCGAGCGGTCCCATTTCGGCGGAGGTTACGGCGCTCACGGGGATCACTGATCGACCCAGCAGCCGTGTCCGCCTTCGTCGAGAGCGCTGCGATCACGATCGCGCATAACAGTGGTTTCGACAGGAAGTTCGTCGAGCGTTACTGGCCCGTGTTCGAGCACAAGGCCTGGGGCTGCAGCATGAGCGAGATCGACTGGCGCAAACACGGCTTCGCGGGCGCGCAGCTCGGCTGTCTGCTGAACGGCACCGGCTTCTTCCACCAGGCGCATCGTGCCGTGGACGACTGCCACGCTCTGCTCGAGGTTCTCGCGTTCGAGCTTCCGACGACGCGGGCGTCGGCGCTCGCGCTTCTGTTGGAGACCGCCCGCAAGCCAACTGTGCGGGTCTGGGCGGAGCAGACCGCATTCGAACTCAAGGATTCCCTGAAGCGCCGGGGCTACCGTTGGAATGACGGCAGCGATGGTCGTCCGAAGAGCTGGTACATCGACGTTTGTGAGACCGCCCTAGACGACGAGATCGCCTTCCTGAGGGCCCAGATCTACATGCAGGACGTCGAGCCCAGCGTGCAAAGGCTGACCGCCTTTACGCGGTTCTCCGCCCGCATCTGAAGCGGTGGTCGTGCTCCAAGCCCACCGGCTCAACGGCCGAGACGCTTCTCGACGCGCTTGCGAGAATTGCCGACCTTCTTGACCGCCTTCTTCACCGCCGATGCCGAGCGGCCGCTCTTCTTGGCCTCATACGCCACTTCATATTTCTGCCCGCCGGCCACGCGCGCCCTATCCTGTTTACGTCCACGCGCAGTCTTCTTTTTTGCTGCAGCCATCGAGTCCTCCTCTTGCGATTATGTCAGTGCAACGCCGAAAGGATTCGCAGGGTTCCTTGGCGAGGAATGGTGCCGGTTGTCGATAGCTCGCTCATGGCCGCAGATGTGGTGCATCTGCGTGATGGGAGTCCATCCGTCGAGAAGCAGACCGTCCCAAGCCACGATGCCTCCATCGCATGGGACGCCGTGCTCGCATGGAGGCCCACTGCGGACTCCATTCGATCATCCGATCGTTCAGCCCATCATGTACCCGACAGGGACGATCCAGATCGAACGTGTCCATAGGATTCATGCGGGATGCCCGGGGTCGACATCCTTCGGCGTCTTCTTTTGCCGTTGCGGCGTCATCTTCGCTGGGCTTTCCTGGCCGGGTACGCCGCGCGGACCGAGCTGTTCGCGCTGGATATCGTCTTCGGAACGCTGGGGCTCGACGCCGTTGATCGGTTCGTCAGGCATCATTCCATCCTCGCCTTGTCCTTCAGATCGCGGATCCGGATCTCCGCCTCCTCCTTCGAGGTCACGATCTCCGATTCATCGGGCACGCGCGCTATCGCGCTGAGCCTCTTGAGCTCGTCGAGTTGTTCCTTGGTGGGCTTTTCCATCTTCGAATCCCTGAGCGCTTGCACGACGGCTTCGTCGTCGAGCACATCCAGCAGCTGGTTTATGGTTTGCTCGCAATTTCTGGGGCCGGGCTCGACATGCCGGGCCAAGATGCCTTGTGCGTCTTCCAAGGCCTTCGCAACTCGCCTTTCCGGCTTCATTACCGGTACTCCACATACTCCGCAGGAAAACGCCCCTATGAACGGCGCGTTCCTTTGCTCAGGCCCTTGAACGAGCTTGCCCGCAGAAGGCCTTCGGAGGTGATGTCGCGATACTCGATGTCCGCGTAGAACTTGGGTTCGACCCAGGTGGCCTTCGGCTTCCTGATGGACTTCGTCAGCTTCTGCTTCGGGCTCACGACGGTGTCGAGCGCCTTTCGGATCTGCGCGGAAGTGGTCCGACTCCAGCCCGTGCCCACCTTGCCCATGTAGAGGAGGTTCTTGCCCTCCTTCTTGCCGAGATAGAGCGCGGCCACTCCTGAGGGGTCCTTGATGAAGCCGACCACGGGGAATTTGCCCTTCTGAACGACCTTAATCTTCTGCCAGGCCTCCACCCGGTCTGATCGATATGGTGCATCCACCCGCTTGGAGACGATGCCTTCGTAATTCAGCCTGCTGGCGGCGGCGAACAGCGCTTGGCCGTCCCCCTCGTGGTGCTCGCTATAGAGGACGGGCTCCTTGAGGTCGTGCTCCTCGATCAGCTCCTTGAGCAGCCTCTTCCGTTCGATCTGCGGCTCCTTGCGCAAATCTCTGCCGTCCAGCCAGAGCAGGTCGAACGCGAAGTAAAGCAAGCGATCCTGATCGCCTCTGCCGAGGTCCGCCTGTAGCTCTGAGAAGTTCGTGCGCCCATCATGGATGACGACGATCTCGCCGTCGACGATGGCCTGTCCTTCGATGTCGAAGGCGCCGGCGATCCTCGAGAACTTGTTGATCCAGTGGTAGCCGTTGCGCGTGTAGGCCCGGCGATCGTCTCCGTCGATCCTGAGCTGGATGCGGTAGCCGTCGTATTTGATTTCGTGAATCCATCGAGATCCTGAAGGAGCCTCCATCTTCAGGGTCGCCAACTGGGTCCGATGAACCCCGGCATGGTAGGAACCTCCGGCGCTTCGGCCCGAGGTGCCTTTGTACGCTTTGCCACGCTACTCAACTCACAAAAAACCGCCGCCGGGTCGGGGCCGACGGCGGGCAGTCTACCTATCTCAATCGATGAGTCTCGCAACTTCGAAGGCGGCGAGAAGTTCCAGCGACCGCACTATTCGCAAGGTTTCGGCATTTGCGCCAGGCCCGACGGGCGCCGATGGGCGCTCCGGTCGTCTCAGCCCATCGAACTCTCGGCGAGAGCCGGCGTTTACTGACATCATGTCAGACGCATTCGACTATTTTCGCGCCTACGCCTTCCGGGCTCTCTGCAAAGCGAGATCCATGCCGCGGGGCAAGATGAAGCATCTGCAACTGGTGGCCGGCCGGATCTACAATCTCCTCAAGAAGGAGGCTGCCTACGGCCCCAATGTCGAGCATCTTGAGGACTTTCGCGCAGCCCAGAAGCTCGAGGCCTCTCTCGATCGCCGTCCCAGTGACCGCTCCGGCGGTCGCCTTGCTCCGGCGGCGCCGCAAAGCTCGGACCGGGAGGCTGGCTGAATGCCTTCGCTCGACGCGCGCGGTGTGGCAAGTCTTCTGCGAGAGTACGCGCAGCGCACCGCCTTGCGGGGCGGCAATCCCTACCGGGCGAAAGCCTTCTCTCGGGCCGCCGACAGCCTGGCGGCCCTGGCCGTTCCTCTGGACGTGCTCGTCGCCGAAGATCGGCTTACTGAGATCCCGGGTGTCGGCGATGCCATCGCCGGCATCATCACCAAGGTTCACAAGACGGGCAGTCATCCCAGCCTCGAAAAGCTGCGGAAAGAGATTCCCGCGGGCGTGCTCGAGATGCTCGCTGTACCCGGCCTTCGTCCGGAGAAGGTACTGCGCCTGTACAAGGATCTCGGCATCGGCTCGCTCTCCGAGTTGGAGGCTGCCGCCAAGGATGACCGCATCAAAAAGGCGAAAGAACTCGGCGCCGCGCTGCAGACCAAGATCCTGCAGAACCTCGCGATCGCCAAAAGCGGAGAAGGCCGCCTCCACCTGCACCGCGCCGCCGCGTTGCTCGCGCATGCGAAGGACTCGATCCGCAAGTCCCGCCCCGAACTAAAGCGTGTGACGATCGCCGGCGATTTCCGCCGCGGCTGCGAACTCGTCGGCGATCTCGCGATCGTTGCGGAGGCAGCCAAGCCGGACAAGACATCGACACCATCGGCCGACGGGCTGCAAATCCGAGTATCCGACCGCAAGCACTTCGGCGCCGCCCTTCTCTTCGCCACCGGCTCCGCCGGCCACATCGAGCAGCTTCAAGCCTTGGCCGCCGAGAAGGGTCTGCGGTTAGATGCCGACGGCTTGCACAAGGGCCGCACGCTGATAGCCGGCGAAGAGGCTGAGATCTACCGCGCCCTCGGTCTGCCCTTCATCGACCCTGAGCTCCGGGAGGGGCGCGGCGAGATCGAGGCGGCTCTGAAAGGCAAGCTCCCGAAGCTCGTCACCGACCAGGACCTGCGCGGCATCCTTCACTGCCACACCGATGCCTCCGACGGCACGGAGACGCTGGAGATCATGGCTAAGGCCACGCGCCAGCGGGGCTTCGAGTATTTCGGCGTGGCGGACCATTCCAAGTCCGCTCACTATGCCGGCGGCCTCTCCGTTGAGGAGATCGCGCAGCAGCACCGGGAAGCCGATCGACTGAACAAGCGCTTCGGCAAGGGCTGCCGGATCCTCAAGGGTATCGAGTCCGACATCCTGGCGGACGGGTCGCTCGACTACGACGACGACGTTCTGGAGCGCTTCGATTTCGTGGTCGCCAGCATCCATGGGCGCTTCAAGCTGGACCGCAAGG
Organism: Bradyrhizobium sp. MI1.4; assembly: GCF_055811315.1. Lineage (NCBI taxonomy): Bacteria > Pseudomonadati > Pseudomonadota > Alphaproteobacteria > Hyphomicrobiales > Nitrobacteraceae > Bradyrhizobium > Bradyrhizobium sp. MI1.4. The sequence goes on from NZ_JBVVPP010000043.1 coordinate 12,183, forward strand.
CGCAGACGCAGCGCCTGCTTCGCGCTATTTCCAATCCTTATACGACCATCATCGGCCACATGACCGGTCGCCAGCTTCAGCGCCGGCCCGGTTACGAGATCGATATCGACAAGGTGCTGCGGGCCTGCTCCAAGCATGACGTCGTCGTCGAGATCAATGCCCATCCATGGCGGCTCGACCTGGACTGGCGCTGGCACCAGGCGGCGCTCGAGTTCGGCTGCATGATGAGCATCAATCCGGATGCGCACTCGATCCCCGAACTCGACCACATGCACTGGGGCGTCCTGATGGCCCGCAAGGGCGGTGTCCCTGCCGACCGGGTCCTGAACGCGATGGCCCTTCCGGAGATCACGCGCTACCTCCGCCAGAAGCGGCGCTCGTTCGCCCGGGCGGCCTGATGCAGCAGGCGTACGCGCTCTCCTTGGAGGGCACCGTGGTTGCGGTCGCCGCCGATCGCGGTCACCACTTCAGCAAGCGCGCTCAGGCTCGGATCGTGCTGGTGGAAAGCCATGGCGTCGAAGGCGACGCCCACGCCGGCGCGTTCGTCAAGCACCGGTATCTCGCCCGCCGGCAGCCGCGCCTACCCAATCTCCGGCAGGTGCACCTCATCCCGGCCGAGCTCTTTGCATCGCTTTCGGATGTCGGCTTCCAGGTCGCAGCGGGGACCTGGCATGGACCTCGCGCGGTTGCCGCTCGGACCCTCATCGAGCTTGGACGCACGGCGATCGTGGAATTGACGGGCCTCCGGACGCCCTGTGTCCTCATCGACCGCTTCCCGGCAGGCTTGAAACGGCGGGTGCTCTCGTCCGCGGAAACGGGCCCTCCATTCAAATGCGGGGTGCTGGGCGTGGTCAGGGCAGCGGAGCGGTCGCGGCTGGCGATGGCGCGCGGGCTCGGCTCCCGTCCTCCCCAATTCGCGCCTTGCCGGCTTTGTAAGCCAAATCGAAACGCGTTGGGTCCTTGGGAGGCCATAAAAAGACGAAGACGGAACGCGTGGGCTAGGAGACTATCGCCAGTCCGGGACTAAGCCGCAACGGGAAGATCATCAGCCACTCCTATGTCGAGATCGCGAAAGCACTTGAGGGAGTGAAGGCGGACGCCGTGATCAATGGGGAGCTCGTCGCGATGGGAAGGAGGGGTATCCCATTTCCAGTTGCTTCAAAACGCCTGCGCCACCAGGCTAAGCTTTTGTAATGCGCATTCGACTTCATGTTCGCAAACGGCGAGGGACTGCGTGCGCTGCCGCTGCTCGAGCGCAAGAAGCGGCTCAACGCCATTCTTCCGCGCCACAAGCTGATCGCATTCAGCAACCACCGCAAGGCGGCGGGCACAAAGTTCTTCGCAGAAGCCGAGCCGAGACATGTCGAAGGCATCAGGGCGAAGCGCTCCGATAGCCCGTACGCGTCCAGACGCCGGATCGCCGACTGGGCTGAAGGTGAAGACCGCGCAGCGGCAGGAGGTAGTGATCGCCGGCTTCACGATGCCAAGGCGAACCCGGCCCTTCCGCGCGCGTGCGCGACATTCGTGACGCATTGATTTCCGTGAGCATCTTCCGGATGATCACCGTGAAAGGACATTGCAAATGTCTGAGCCCGTAACTCTACGGGAGCGGGAAGTGCTGTTGCGGAGCGCTTAGCGTTCCAAGCCCATCGGTGCTGCTTCGCAGTCGCGGTGCAGCAATTAATCGTACTTCATTACGATGAATCCGCTTGCGACTAACTTCGCACATGGTTCTCGTCCTTCGTGCTTGACGCGAATGTTCTGCTGCACATAAAAGCGTCGACTGCCTATTTTATACTATCCAGTTGCGTCGCGAATTAAGTCTGGGGAAAGCCCGGATCAACCAATTTTGGTCGCCACGGCCTATCCGGCACAGCCTGCCTGTGATCAGTCGACCAAGCTCTTTTCGGGGGGAATTGCCATGCCTAATTCACCAGCCGTCATCGGTGCGCCCACCGTTCACGATGTTCTCGAGGATACCAACCTGCAGACGCTCACCGCGCAGGGGACGATCTCGATTTCGGACGCGAACGCCGGCCAGACCGGTTTCAAGACCTCGGTCGTCTCGGCTTCCGGCAACCTCGGAACGCTCTCCATCGCTGCCAACGGTGCCTACGTCTACTCGGTCGCCGACGGCAAGGTGCAGTACCTCGGCGCCGGGGAGACCAAGACCGACACCTTCACTGTCACTTCGCTCGACGGCACCCAGAAGCAGGTCACCTTCCTCATCCACGGGATCAACGACGCGGCCGTGATCGGTACCCCCAAAGCCGTGGACGTCACGGAAGACGCCACCAGCCCCGTTCTGAAGGCCTCGGGTTCGATCTCGATCTCGGACGCAGACCAGAACCAGGCCGCCTTCAAGACCGCGGTCGTCGCCGCGTCCGGAAACCTCGGCACGCTCGTCCTGCAGAGCAACGGCAGCTACACCTATTCGGTCGCCAACGGCGCGACGCAGTACCTCGGCGCCGGCCAGACCAAGGTGGATACCTTCACCGTCACCTCCCTCGACGGCACGCAGAAGCAGATTTCGTTCAATGTGCACGGCATCAACGACGCGGCCGTGATCGGCACCCCGACGCTCCGCGACGTCTATGAGGATGCGAAGAATCCCACCCTGACCGCGACGGGGTCCATATCGATCTCGGACGCCGACCAGGGTCAGGCCGCCTTCAGCACGATCGTCACCGCCGCTCCGGGCACGCTCGGAAACCTCGTCGTCTCCTCCAACGGCGCCTACACCTATTCGGTCGCCAACGGCGCCAGCCAGTATCTCGGCGCGGGCGACACCAAGGTGGACACCTTCACCGTCACCTCGATCGACGGCACGCAGAAGCAGGTCTCCTTCACCATCCACGGCACCAACGATGCCGCGGTGATCGGCGTGCCTACCGTGCACGACGTCACCGAGAGCGCGACCGCCCCCCTGCTGCTCGTCACCGGAACGGTTTCGATCTCGGACGCCGACCAGGGCGAATCCGCCTTCCGTCCTGCGATCGTTTCCGGATCCGGCAACCTCGGCATCCTCGCGATCGGACCCAACGGCGACTACGTCTACGGCGTACTCAACAGCGACGTGAAGTACCTCGACGCCGGACAGGTCAAGATCGACACCTTCACCCTGACGGCCCTCGACGGCACCCAGAAGCAGGTCTCCTTCACCATCCACGGCATCGGCGGTGCGACGGGCAACCATGCCGCGGTCATCGGCGTCCCCGATCATGCGGTCCTCGTCGAGGATTCCAGCCCCACCACCCTGTCCGTGACAGGAACGATCTCGATCACCGATGTCGACGCCGGGCAAGGCACCTTTCAGACCGTGACCACGCCCGCCCCCGGCACCCTCGGTACGCTGACGCTGCAGGCGTCCGGGGCCTACACCTATTCGATCGCCAACAGCGTGGTGCAGTACCTCGGCGCCGGCGAGCAGCGGGTGGAGACCTTCACGGTCAAGTCCGCCGACGGTACGGTCAAGGACGTCTCCTTCACGGTCACGGGCCTCAACGATGCCGCCTCGATCAGCAGTCCGGCGATCCACGACGTCACCGAAGACGCCGGCACCGACCAGGCGGGCAATCTGAAGGTTTCCGGCACGCTGACGGCGACCGACGCCGACCAGGGCCAGTCTGCGTTCCAGACCGGCGCGGCCGCGGCGCCGGGCAACCTCGGCAGCCTCTCGTTCGCCGCCGACGGCACCTACACCTATTCCGTCGCGAATTCCCTCACCCAGTCGATGGCCGCCGGCGAAACGAAGATCGATACCTTCATCATCCACTCCCTCGACGGCACCCCCAAGACCGTCTCCTTCACCATCCACGGCACCGCCGACGCGGCCGTGATCGGCGATCCGACGTTCCACGACGTCACCGAGGACAGCGCCCCGACCTTGTCGGTCTCGGGCCAGATGACCGCGACCGACGCCGATCACGACCAATCGGCCTTCAACACCACGATAGCTCCGACTCCGGGCAACCTCGGCCATCTCACCATCACCGCCGACGGGCATTACACCTACAGCATCGACAACGCGGCGGTTCAGGGCCTGGCCGCAGGCGAAGTCAAGATCGAGACCTTCACGGTTTCCTCGATCGACGGCACCACCAAGCCGGTTTCGTTCACGATCCACGGCACCCAGGACGCGCCGGTGCTGAACGTCGCGACCGCCGCGGGACAAGCCGACGACGCCCGGATCGCGCTTCACATCGATGCCCACACGATCGAGACCGGTACGCTCGGCATCGTCGTCATCACCGGCATTCCGGACACCTACACGCTCAACCACGGCAGCTTCGTGCTCGACGGTGCCGGCGACGGCCATTGGGAAGTCCCCTCCGACGTCAACACGCTCTCGGATCTGGCTCTCGTTCCGGGACCGGACGCGCAGGCCGGGACGCTGACCCTGCACGTATCCGTCGCCTCCATCGAAGGCGACCACCAGATGGCTGCCGAGGCCGCCATGACGGTCGAGGTCACGGGAGGCGAGCATGCGGTCACCCAGCGCGCGGTCGACGGCTACATCGCCGGGGCCTTCGTGTTCGCCGACGCCAACGGCAACGGAATCTTCGACGCCGACGAGGCCTCGGCGACCACCAATGCCGACGGCAGCTTCACGCTCCACAATGCCCACGGCACCCTGATCATGACCGGAGGCATCGACGTCTCCACGGGGCTTGCGTTCACCGGTACCCTCAAGGCGCCGGAAGGCTCTACCGTCGTCACTCCGCTGACCACCTTGATCACCGCGCTCGCGGTAGGCGACGTGACCGCGGCGCAGGCGACCGCGCAGGTCGCCGCCGCCTTCGGCATCGATACCTCCAGCGGCATCGTGCTCACGGCCTACGACCCGGTGCCGGCCGCCATCGCCGGCGACAATCCCGTGGCCACGGCCATCCTCTCGGCCGGAATCCAGGTTCAAAGCACCGTGGCGCAAATTTCCGCGGTCGGCGCCACCTCCAACGTGTTCGAAGCCATCGCGGACGCGATCACCAACGCCGGCACCGGCGGCACGATCGACCTCAGCGCCGGCACCACCGTCGCAGCCATCGTCTCGGATTCCGGCGTCAGCGGCACCGCCGCGGCCGTCGTCACCAATACCGTCAGCGCAGCCAACGACAGCATCCAGGCGGCGACCAACGTCACGCAACTCGCCCAGGCCGGCCAAGTCGCGCAGGGTGCCGCCACGACCGACCTGGCAGCCGCCGCCGCAAGCAACTTCTCCGATACCGACCAATTGACGGCGATCCACGACAACTACGTCAACCCCGTCGGCCTGGCATCGCAACTGGCCGCTGCCCAGGTGGCGGTACTTGCTCCCGTGTTCGGCACTTCGGGCAGCGACGTCCTGACCGGAACGGCAGACATCGACACCATCGACGGCCGCGAAGGCAACGACCAGATTTCCGGCGGCGACGGCGCCGACGTGCTGCTCGGCGGCGCCGGCAACGACCGCCTGACCGGCAACGCCGGAAACGACCGTATCGACGGCGGCCAGGGCTTCGACCGCGCGGTCTATTCGGATGCGGCCGCGGGCGTGACCATCAACATGGCCGACGGCAAGGCCTCGGGCACCGGCGTCGACCACGACGTGCTGACCAACGTCGAAGGCATCGTCGGCAGCGCCTTCGCCGACACCTACAATGCCGCGGGCTTCACCGGCGACTCCGGCGTGGCCGGCAGCCCGGTCGGCTTCAACGAGTTCGAGGGAGGAGCCGGCGACGACGTCATCACCGGCACGGTCAACGCGCTCGGGATCGCACTGACGCGGATTTCCTATGTCGGCGCCACCAGCGGCGTGACCGTGGACGTTGCAGCGGGCGTCGCGGACGGAGACGCTTCGGTCGGACACGACACTTTCGGTACCGCCGGCATCAACGGCGCATGGGGGTCGAGCCACAACGACACGCTGCTGGGCAGCGCCAACGCCAACGGCAGCGTCGAAGTGTTTTCGGGCATGGCCGGCGACGACCTCATCAACGGACGCGGCGGCTTCGACCGCGCCGACTACAACACCGATCCTGCCACCGCCTCCGGCATCGTCGTCCACCTGGCGGCCGGTACGGTCGCCGGAGACGCCACGATCGGCAACGACACCCTTCTGTCGGTCGAGGCGATCCGCGGCACCAATTTCGCCGATACCTACGATGCCGCCGGATTCGGCACGATCGGCTCCAACATCGGCTCCAACGGCACCTTCAACGAGTTCACCGGCAACGGCGGCAACGACACCATCGTCGGCAACGGCAACACCCGCATCAGCTTCAACAACGCCACCGCCGGCGTGACCGTCGACCTCCAGGCCGGCTCCGCCTCGGGCGACGCTTCGGTCGGAACCGACACCTTCACCGGCGTCAATGCCGTGCAGGGCTCGAACTTCGCCGACACCATGCGCGGCGACGCCGCCAACAACACCTTCACCGGCAACGCCGGCGACGATTTCATCGACGGCCGGACCGGCTTCGACGTCGCGAGCTACAACAACAGCTATTTCGTGACGGGCGGGGTGACGGTCAACATGGCGGACGGCACGGCCAAGGGGGACGCCTCCATCGGCAACGATTCCCTTAAGTCGATCGAGGGCGTCCAGGGCACGGGCTACGCCGATACCTACAATGCGGTCGGCTACGGCGCCGCCGGAGCCGCGAACGTCGGCAACAACGGCACCTTCAACCAGTTCGAGGGCGTCGGCGGCAACGACACCATCATCGGCAACGGCAATACCCGCGTCATCTACGGCAGCGCCGCAGCCGCCGTCACCGTCGATCTGTCGCTGGGAACGGCCCACGGCACCGCCGCAGGCGACATCGCCAACGTCGGCACCGACACCTTCACTGGCGTGTTCAGCGCGACGGGATCGGCCTTCGGCGACGCCCTGATCGGCGATGCGAACAGCAACATGTTCGTCGGCGGCGGCGGCAACGACGCCATCGACGGCGGCGCAGGCGGCGACGTGGCGATCTTCTCGGGCGGCCGCGGCCAGTACAACGTATCGATCAACGGCGCGGGCCAGGTGACGGTCACCGACACGGTCGGCGGCCGCGACGCCACCGACACGCTCACGAACGTCGAAGCGCTGCAATTCACCAACGCCACCGTCCTGGTCGCTTCCGGAACCCAGGCGGCGCCCGTCGACCTTTCCGACGGACGGCTCTTCTTCAACGCGCCCGCAAACCCCCTCGTCTCGGCGACCGGTTCGGCCGACGACTTCGTCAAGATCAACCAAGGGCTTTCCGGCCACCAGATCGACCTCGGAGCAGGTACCCACGACACCGTCATGCTCGGAGTGACCGGCGGCTACGGACTCAATCTCGTCGGCGTCGAGAACCTCGTCGGAACCGGCGGCGGCGATTCCGTCACCCTCGCATCCGCCGCCAACGGACTCTCGATCGACATGGGCGGCGGCAACGACAGCGTCAGCCTCGCCAACGGTTCGAACTCGCTCAGCGCGACGAATCTCGAGATCCTCACCGCCAACGATTTCGCGGCCGGCAACGTCTCCAACGACACCCTGACCCTGCTCAACGGCGTCAGCGGCCTGTCCGTCAATCTCGGCAACGGCAACAACGCCCTCAATCTCGCCGCCGGCGCCAATTCGTTCACCAACATCTTCGGCACCGACACGATCAACGGCACCGCCTCGGACGACGCCCTGACGGTGGCCAGCGGCCTCTACACCCCCAACAACGACATGTCGGTCGACCTCGGCGCCGGCGACGATACGCTTTCCGTCGGGTCGCAGTACGGCAACCTCGCGCTCCACGGCGTCGAGCACCTCGTCGTCACCGGACAGCCCGACGCGTTCTACATCCTGACCAACGGTCAGAACGGGCTGGCCGTGGATCTGGGCACCGGAAACTCCGGCCTGCAGATCGCCTCCGGCGCCAACACCCTCGCGCTGACCCACGTCTCGAGCGTCGGCTCGGCCGACTACTTCGGCGGCACCGCGCCGGCTTCGGACGACACCTTGACGCTGCTGAACGACGTCTCGGGCGTGATCATCAATCTGCAACAGGGCGACAACACCCTGAAGCTGGCCGCCGGGACCAACGCGATCACCGCCTACAACGTTCAGCACATCCAGGGCAGCGCCTCCGACGACGTGCTCACGATGCTCAACGACGCGGGCGGCGACGCCATCGACCTCGGCGCGGGCGACGACACCCTGAACCTCACCGGCTTCAACGGCGGCGTCACCGTCGCCAACGTCGAACACGTCAACGGCGGCGTCTTCACCGACATCATCACCGTCGCCGGATCCACCGGCGCCACCGTCACCGGCGGCGGCAGCTCGGACTTTATCACGGCGGGCGCCGGAAACGACGTCATCCGCTACACCGATGCCTCCGATTCCTCGCCGGCCTACGCCCCCGACACCGTCACCAATTTCGACGCCGCGCACGACCAGTTCCTGCTCGACGGCGTGGCGGGCCTCGCCGGATCGGTGCATTTCATGGCCTCCGGCGTGCTCGACGGCTCGCCCGCGACGCCGCATGCCGAAGCCATCCTCGTCGACGTCGGCGGACAGAGCCAGCTCCAGATCGACGTCGACGGCGACGGCACGATCGGCGCCGCCGACCTGGTCATCAATCTGAACGGCCTCTCCGGGACGCTCGGCGACGCCAATTTCGCCGTGATCACGCCGAACCACGCTCCGGCCGACATCCTGCTGGCGGGCACCATCGTTCCGGAAAACGCCGCCCCGGGCTCGCTCGTGGGCGTGCTGTCGGAGATGGACCCGGATGCCGGCGACACCGCGAGCTATTTCCTGACCGACGATGCCGGAGGCCTGTTCGCGATCTCGAACGGCACCGTGGTCACCACCGCGCCCCTGAACTTCGAGCAGGCGGCCTCCCACCAGATCACGGTCCAGGTCACGGACCATGCCGGCGCGATCTTCAGCAAGAGCTTCCAGATCGGCGTCACCGACGTCAACGAGGCGCCGACGGACGTCGCCATTTCCAACGCCTCGGTCGCGGAAAACAGCGCCGCCGCCACCGTCGTCGGAGTTCTGACCGCCGCCGATCCGGACGCGGCAAGCACGGCGACCTATACCCTGGTCGACGACGCGGGGGGCCTGTTCGACCTGGTCGCCAACCAGCTCGTCACCACGGCTCCGCTCGACTTCGAGCAGGCGGCATCGCACCAGGTCACGGTCCGCGCCACCGACGCCGGCGGCCTCTCGGTCGACAAGACCTTCGTCGTCGCGACCGCCAACGTCAACGAGTCCCCGACCACGGTCCTGCTGTCCAATTCCTCGGTCGCGGAAAACACCCCCGCCGGCACCGTCGTCGGCGCCCTGTCGGCGCTTGATCCCGACGCCGGCGACACCGCCACCTTCACGCTCGTAGCCAACCCGGGCGGCCTGTTCGCCGTCTCCAACGGCCAGCTCGTGACCGCCGCGGCCCTCGACTTCGAACAGGCCCCCTCCCACCAGGTCACGGTGCGGGCCACCGATGCCGGCGGCCTTACCCAAGACACCGTGCTCACCATCGCCACCACCAACGTCAACGAGGCACCCACCGACATCGCGTTGTCCAACGCCACCGTTCCGCAGGGCGCGGCCAACGGCACCATCGTGGGCTCGCTGTCGGCGCTTGACCCCGACGCGGGCGACCACGTCGCATTCACGCTGGCCGACGATGACGGCGGCCAGTTCAGCGTCGTCGGCGGCAACCTCGTCGTCGCGGGACCCCTCACGGCGGGGACGCAGCACGTCACCGTGCACGCCACCGATGCCGGAGGCGCGAGCTTCGATAAGATCATCGCGGTCAACGTCAGCAGCGGCCTGCTGCGAGTCGGCACGCCCGCGGCCGACACCCTCACCGGCGATGTCGGGGACGACACCCTCCAGGGACAGGGCGGAAACGACAAGCTCCAGGGCTTGGGAGGCAACGACATCCTCGACGGCGGCCAGGGCTTCGACCGGGCGGTCTACACCGATGCGACGGCCGGCATCACGGCTAACCTGGCGGCGGGGACCGTCACCGGCGGATCCGGCTCCGATACGCTCATCGGCATCGAATCCATCGTCGGCAGCGATTTCGCCGACACCATCAACACCGCCGGCTTCGCGGGAGATAGCGGCATCGCCGGAAATCCGCTGGGCCTCAACGAGATCGAGGGCCGCGGCGGCAACGACACCATCGTCAGCGACGTCAACGGCCAGGGCGCCCTGCTCACGCGCGTCTCCTACATCGGCGCCGCGGCAGGCGTCACGGTCGACCTCGCAGCCGGCAACGCCCACGGCACGGCCGCGGGCGATGCCGCGAACGTCGGCACCGATACCCTGGTCGGTTCCGGGTTCTCGACCGTGATCGGCTCCCTGTTCGGCGACACGCTGCTCGGGACCAACAACGCCAACGGCACCGTCGAGATCTTCGACGGACGCGCCGGCAACGACACGATCAACGGCCGCGGCGGCTTCGATCGCGCCGACTATGCCCTCGATCCGGCCACCAATTCGGGCATCACCGTGAACCTGTTCGCCGGCACCGTCGTCGGCGACCGTCAGGGGACCGGCGATGTCACGATCGGATCGGATACCCTGATCTCGGTCGAGTCCGTACGCGGCACCAACTTCGCGGACAGCTTCAACGCGGCCGGCTTCAACGGCGGCGGTGTCAACCCTGGCTCCAACGGCAACTTCAATGAATTCAACGGCATGGGAGGCAACGACAGCATCGTCGGAAACGGCAACACCCGCCTTGCCTTCGTCAACGCCACCGGAGCGGTGACCGTCGACATCGCCGCCGGGACCGATTCCGGCGACCTGTCGACAGGCAGCGACACCTTCAGCGGCGTCAACGCCGTCCAGGCCTCGATGTTCGACGACACGATCTTCGGCAGCAACAGCACCGCGAGCACCGAGACCTTCGCGGGGCTGGGCGGCAACGACTTTATCGACGGCCGCGGCGGCTTCGACCTGGCGACCTACAACAACATCTACTTCTCGACCGGGCCCGTGACGGTCAACATGGGCGCAGGCACCGCGACCGGGGACGCATCGGTCGGAACCGACACGTTGCGCTCGATCGAAGCGGTCCAAGGCACCAACTTCAACGACGTGTTCAACGCTTCGACCTTCGGCACGGGCGGAGCGCTCAACATCGGCAACAACGGCACCTTCAACCAGTTCGAGGGCCTCGGCGGCAACGACACCGTCACCGGCGACGGCAACACCCGCCTGATCTACTCGAGCGCCGCCGCCGGCGTGACAATCCATCTGGCGGCCGGCACCGCCACCGGCGACGTCTCGGTGGGGACCGACAGCTTCACCGCCGTCAACAGCGCCACCGGCAGCCAGTTCGCGGACACCTACGACGCCGCCGGCTTCCTCGGTGGCGTGGGAACCTCCAACACCGGCAACTTCAACCTGTTCGAGGGCCTCGGCGGCAACGACACCGTCACCGGAAACGGCAATACCCGCATCGCCTATACCCAGGCCGCGAACGGCGTGTCGGTCGACCTCTCCGCCGGCAACGCCCACAGCATCGCCGCGTCGGACGGCGCCGCGATCGGCGTCGACGTCATCCTCGGCGGCGTCAACTCGGTGCAGGGGTCCAACTTCAACGACATCATCACCGGCGGCACCGCCAACGAATTCCTGTTCGGAGGCGCCGGCGCCGACACCCTCAACGGCGGCGGCGGCAACGACACACTCACGGGCCAGGGCGGCAACGACGGCCTCGACGGCGGCGTCGGCACCGACATGGCGTCCTTCACGGGCGCGCGGGCCGGCTACACTGTCACCACCGACGGCGTGACCGGCGTCACGACGGTCAAGGACAACGTCGGCGGCGAGGGCACCGACACGTTGACCAACGTCGAGGTGCTCCAGTTCAGCGACGCCACAGTCCTGCTGAGTGCGGGGACGGCCTTGAACCCGGTGGACATCTCGCCCCTGAACCTGGGGCCCGGCCCGATCGTCGGAACCGGAGCGGACGACTTCCTGGCGGTGGGCGGCAACGTCTTCGGCCACCAGATCGACCTCGGAGCCGGCGCGAACGACACCGTGAGCCTCGCTTCCCCGAACTTCTACCAGCTGAACCTGGCGAACGTGGAACGCGTCACTGGGTCGACCGGGAACGACAACCTCAACCTGGTCGCCAATGCCGCAGGACTCGCGGTGGACCTCGGCGACGGCCTCGACAACATGACTCTGGCCGGAGGCGTCAACTCGCTGAGCGTGGCGAACGTCGAAATCCTCACCACCAACGACTTCTCGGGGCCGGCCGTCAGCGACACCCTGACGCTGCTCAACAACGTCGGCGGCGGCATGAACGTCAACCTGGCCCAGGGCGACAACACCCTGAACCTCGCGGCCGGCGGCAACACGTTCGTCGACATCTACAACGTCCAGCACGTCAACGGCACCGCGCTCGACGATACGCTGACGCTGACCGACACGATCTACGAACCCGGCAGCAACCCGATCATCGACCTCGGGGGCGGCTTCGACGTCCTCAACATCGGCTCCCAGTACGGCGTGCTGTCGGCGCTCAACGTCGAACAGTTCAACGGCAACGCCCTGGACAACGGGTTCACGCTCAACAACAACGTCGACGGGATCGCCGTCGATCTCGGCGGCGGCAGCGACCATCTCTCCCTCGCCAACGGCGTCAACACGATCTCGATGACGAACGTCGAGAGCGTCAGCGCCAGCGACTTCTCGGGCCTTCCGTCCGACGACGTTCTGACCCTCCTCGACGACGTCTCGGGCCTCAGCATCAATCTCGGGACCGGGACGAACACGGTCAACCTGGCCGCGGGCGCGAACTCGCTGGACGGGCTGTTCAACATCGTCCAACTGAACGGATCGGCATCGGACGACGCCCTGACCCTCACGCAGCAGTCCTTCGCCACGGTCTTCGACATGGGTGCCGGCAACGACACCATCAGCTTCGGCGGCACGGCGAACGGCGTCACCGTGACCAACGCCGAGACCGTCAACGGCAGCGCCGGCAACGACTTCATCACCATCGGCAATACGGCCGGAGCGACGACGATAACCGGCGGGGCGGGAGCGGATACGATCACGGCAAGCGCCGCCACGGACAACTTCAACTTCAATAGCGTCGCCGACTCGCAGACCGGCAACGGCGACACCGTCGTCAACTTCGACGCGGCGAACGACACCTTCACGTTCACGAACATGTCCGGAGCGAACGGCTTCGCCGGCCCCATCCATTTCGTGGACACGGCGGCGTTCGATGGGTCGACCGGATCGCCGCACTCCGAAGCAAGGATCGACCAGTCGGGTGGGAACGCCACCCTGCAGATCGACGTCAATGGCGACGGAGTGATGGATTCAAACGACATCGAGATCCACCTGACTAGCTACGCCGGGACGCTGCACGACCAGAACTTCATGCTGGCTTAGGAGATCGTAGTCGCCGCCGATCTCGCCAGAATCAGCCGCCGACATGTCAACGCTATGGAAAGCATTGGATCTGCCGCGGTGGCGCAGCGCGCCTGAGCGTGTGACCCGGCCGTGGCCTTCGAGGATCCCGTTGGATGGTGCTTACCACCATCAGCCATATGACCGGGCGCCAGCTGCAGCGGCGGCCGGGCTACGAAATCGACCTCGAAAAGGTGCTGCGCGCCTGCTCCAAGCATGACGTCGTCGTCGAGATCAATGCCCATGCATGGCGGCTCGACCTGGACTGGCGCTGGCACCAGGCGGCGCTCGAGTTCGGCTGCATGATGAGCATCAATCCGGATGCGCACTCGATCCCCGAACTCGACCACATGCACTGGGGCGTCCTGATGGCCCGCAAGGGCGGTGTCCCTGCCGACCGGGTCTTGAATGCGATGACGCTCGCGGAGCTCACGCGCTACCTGCGTCAGAAGCGGCGCTCGCTCGCCCGGGCGGCCTGATGCAGCAAGGGCACGGCTTCTCGCTGGAGGGCACCGTGGTCGCAGTTGCCGCCGATCGCGGTCACCGCTTCAGCAAACCGCCGCAGGACGGGATCATGCTGGTGGAAGGCCATGGCGTCGAAGGCGACGCCCACGCCGGCGCGTTCGTCAAGCACCGGTATCTCGCCCGCCGGCAGCCGCGCCTACCCAACCTCCGCCAGGTGCACCTCATCCCGGCCGAGCTCTTTGCATCTCTCTCGGATGCCGGCTTCCAGGTCGCAGCGGGGGACCTGGGCGAGAATATCACCACTGCCGGACTGGACCTCGAGCGGATGCCGCTCGGGACCCTGATCGAGCTCGGACCCGTTGCGATCATCGAACTGACCGGCCTCCGGACGCCGTGTGTCCTCATCGACCGCTTCCAGGCCGGCTTGAAACGGCAGGTGCTCTCGTCGACGGAAACGGGCCCTCCATTCAAATGCGGGGTGCTGGGCGTGGTCAGGGTCGGCGGAGCGGTCGCGCCTGGCCATAGCGCGCGGGTTGGGCTCCCGTCCTCGCCATTCCGCGCCTTGCCGGCTCTGTAGGACACTTCAGGAGGCGTTCGCCCTCGCTCGTTCGCACGCCTCCCGCCGACGTTCGCGACGTTCGCGCCGCCGCTTGGCTCGGTCAGGGGGCTGCCGCAGCGGAGGAACCTGCGTCGCAGCGACTATCGGCGCCGGAGCCTCCTCGACCAAAGGCGCCTGGATCGGTTCGGTCGCAGCGGGGCGGGCTTCCATGAACTCGAGCACCGCCCGTCCCTTGGCAGTGATCTGCCATCCGCTGCTGATGCGTTCGACCAGCCCATGGGAAAAGATGTCGAGATCGGGCACCCGCGCGGCGAGGCGCTTGGTCCGGTCCGCCCAATCGCGGCCACTGGTCGCCAGGATGGCCATGTCGCGTTTGAGGTCCTCCATGACGGCGAAGCCGTCCGGATAGCTCACCAGGATCTTGAGGACCGTCACCTGGAAGTTCACGCCTCCTCCTGATCGGTCAGCGCCACATCGTGGGTGCGCGGGATAGGGCGTCGCGGCCGACTTGCCTGAGGCCATCGACCGAAACCTCACCGCTGGTGGCGCCCTCCACGGTTACCGCGCACGAGGACGGGCCATTGCGACCTTCGCAAAGTAGCCGTCCGACCAGGGTCGCTGCGCGGGTTCACAACGTGATCTCACTGCCGTCCTTCAGGCGTGTTGGCCGGACTGGCGCATCCTTTGATACGCCATGACCGCGGACACGCGGTTTGTCGCGCCGCACTTCTGCATGATGCTGCTCATGTAGTGCTTGACGGTCTTTTCGCTGATCTTGAGCTTGTCCGCGACCATCCTGTTGGTGGCGCCGCTCTCGACCTCTGCGATGATCTGGAGTTCGCGATGGCTGAGGCCGACGTCGAGCGACGTCGCCTCCTTCTGCTGAACCGCCGAAAGCAGCCGCGCCGCGAACTCCGGCGAGATGAACGAGGATTCGTTCTTGAAGACCGCCCAGATCGCCGCCTTCAATTCGCTCGCACTGACCCCCTTCAGAATGTAGCCGTGAGCGCCCGCGTTCAGAGCGGCGATGCCGGTCTGCGGATCGTCGCAGGCGGTGAGTATGACGCAGTGCGTTCCGGGAAATTCGACGCACAGCTGCTTGAGAGTCTCCAGGCTGTCGCCGGGAATTCCGAGATCGAGAATGAGGATTCTCGGGCGATGCGTTTTTGCGATGTCCAGCGCGTCTGCCGTTGAGGCGCCTTCGGCTACGACCTTGAAGCGAGCCTCCGCCCGAAAAACGGCGGCCAGTCCTTGGCGATAGATCGGATGATCGTCGACGATGGCAATAGTGGCCTGCTCACTAGAATTTTCCATATGTACTCTCACAATCAAAAAACACGCTGCGGAAAAGTGGCATTCCAGAATGCTGAGAGAATAGGCATCGTAAGGATAAAGTTTCAATCACTTTCGATCGGTTGACTATCTTTCGAGTGTTCATCGCCAGTTCCTGCGCTGGAACTTTGGACGGGCAGTTCGCACAAGATCTCCGTGCCATGGCCTAGATTGGAGATCACGGAGAACATCCCGCCCAATGCTCTCACGCGGGATGCCATCCCGATCAATCCAAGACCTGATGGAGACTTGGCTGTCCTGCCGGAAAAGCCGCATCCGCGGTCGCTCACCGAGAGCCGCAGCGTCCCGGCGAAGTAATTAACCATTACGGTCTGGCGGTCGCTCCCCGAATGCTTGAAGGCGTTATTCAACGCCTCCTGCGTCACCCGAACGAGGCAGCGCACCGCGTCGCGAGGCAGTTTCTCAGGCACTTCGGTGGTCTCGAAATCGACGATGCAGGCGGCGCGACCTTCATGCGCTCGTATGATTTTGCGGAGCATCCGGGTGAGATCACCGCTGTCGCCGAGATCGGGAAGAAGCAGATCGGCGGCGATCGCGCGCAGCTCCTTGAGCGCGTCCTGGAGGGCGCTCCGGAATTCCGTCAGGAGCGCTCGCGCCCTGGATGTCCGGCCGTCCAGCTCCTGCTCCAGGGCTTCGAGTCGCAGTAGCGCGAAGGATATCAGCTGCGCGGGGCCGTCGTGGAGTTCGGCTCCGAGCCGCGTATGGACAAGATCGTCGATGCGGGCGGCAGTGCGAAGAGCATCTTCCGTTTCGGATTTGAGAACATCGTTCTTGCGATGCAGCAACACTTTCTCCCGGAATCGCTGCTTGATGGCCGAACGTTGCTTTTTGATGGTCGTGCTTGCTCGATGAACGACGATGAACAGAGCCAAGAGGGTGACGAGACCCGCGGATCCGACCACCAGCCAAGCGCCGCGGACGGCGCTTGCCTGATCGCGGAGAAGCGCGCGGGCGTCTTCGTAGATCTCGGCGACGGCGATGATGTTTTCCGTCTCGTTTTTGTAGAGAGGCAGGAACATCTCATAAAGTGGCATCGACAGAGAGCGTTCGAATTCGCTGTCATCGTCCTCGAGGTCGGCCATCCCCGCTCGAATTTCTCCTTGCAGCGAAGGCGTGAGGTCGGTCGTCGGAAATCGCTTTCCGATCAGCGCCTTTTGCGTGCTGTACACGATGGCGCCGTCCCGCGCCCAGATCTTGACGGAGGCGACGTGCCGCCTGGATTTCAGCAGTTCGGCGACGGCGTCGAGGCCGCGAAGGTCTTCCGCACCGAGTGCGCCGCCGCCGTCCATCGACTGGACGTAGGGCTCGACGAAATTCGTCATGTAAAGCGCGGCGGCGCCACTCGTTCCGCGCAGAACGCCTTCTGCGATCCGATTGCCGACCCATCCTCCGACTGCTGCGACGGAAAGCGACAGCACCAGCGAAGACAACATCGCGAACTGCTCGAAGAGCGACCTTCGCATCCACCAACTACGCAATGGAGGTCGGCGAATGCCGGTGGTTCTTCCGGTTGCCCTCGATGGGGCGTCTTCGGCGGCCGGCTCGCGTTCGTTGATTCTCAAGAAAGCAACTTCGATGCGACGAATGCGCCGATCATCTACACCGGCGCCAGAGGCTTCCTCACTTGGTGGATTCATGGCGATCATTCTCGAGCAATGCCATCGATGAACTGATGCTCAAATGGCAGCATCATATGCCCCAATCCGATCGGCTTTCAACTTCCGTATGTGCATGGTGGAGATCGCACGCGAATCCATCGTCAGCTATTGGGAAGTCACTCGTCGAGTGCTTTCCACCGCCGATGAGCCGGTCTGCCGAAAGGCCCAGCTGAACTCGGACTAAAGTCCGAAGGCGGTGGCATTGGTCCCGTTGCGGCGCGTTCAACCATCGCCGCCGGATTTGTAGGCATCGGTTAATGCCTCCTATGTCCTGCGCGCGGGCCGCAACGCACAATCCTCTAGCGGCAGCGCCTCCGCCCGCCTCGGCGACGTTTCCAACATCGGGGAAAGCCGGCCGACACCGCTCTAACTCCTTGAGCGCCTCCTGCAAGACAGTGCGCAGCTGTTGCAGCAGCACACACCCACACGCCTCCCCAGCGACTGAATGTCATCACTAGGGAAAACGCCGCGCAAGTTGCCGGAATAGCGACTCTTAAAAAAACCCGGATCTGGCGGACCCAAAGGCCTCATCGCGTCGGACTTTGGTCGGATGGCCGTATCGGACTTTCCTGCCTGCCGACTACCCCGTTCGGCCTCAAAATTCGCTCGACTTCCGCACCTACCCGGGTCGCCCCGGGCGGTCATGATGGCCTCGAGAGAATCCGCCGATCGGGCAGCAACAGTCGACAGGCCCGCGTCGGAGCATCGTGCAACGTAAGGGAGACCGAACATGCCCTCCTCGAAGCCTTTCGTCATCACCATGGGCGACGTTAACTATCTGCTCGACCAGATGCGCGATGCGATCAAGATCGTGCGCTTCGACGCGAACGGTCAGCCGATCTATGGTTACGTGGACACAGCCGGCGTCTCTCACGATCTCGGTTTGTTCGGCACCTTCGATCCGCTCGCCGTAACTGATGCGGTAACTGGGCTTTCGATCTACGTCGGCGCGCGTGAGGCCAGTGGGTTCCGCCTTCCCACAGGCTTCTTCAACAACTTGGTGAGCGCCACGTCATGGACCTGGGGAGCAACCAACGACCCGTTTCCCCGCCTTACGGCCGCCGACTACAACCATTACGTCGAGCAGTCGCTAACTAATCCCGCACTCGCGACGTACGGGGCCGCGCACCCATCGTTCGTGCCTGTCGCCGACAACAGCACCAACTACTCCGATCTGAACAAGACGGTCGTGGACTACACGCCCCGCATGATCACCCAGACGATCAGTTCGTCCTACGGGGACCATGCCACTGGCGTGGCGGACAGCGCGCTGACTCGCATGGATGTGGCAACCGACACGATCACGGAGGTCGTCACGGCAAGGGACGGAACCACTTCCACTCAGACCGAGACGATCGTTCGCAACGTCAACACGCTGCCCGGCGATCCGTCCACGAGTGGCATCTTCACCCTGTTCGGCCAGTTCTTCGATCACGGCCTGGACTTCATCGACAAGGGCGGCCAGGGCTCCAAGATCGTGATTCCGCTGGCGCCGGACGACCCGCTCTATCGCGCGCCCAGCGGGCAGGACCCGGGCAACACCACGATCACTATCTCCCGGGCCACTCCGGACGGCTACACGGTGACAGACCAGCACGGTCGACCCGTCTCAATCGCCGGCCCCGACGGCCTCTGGGGCACGTCCGACGATGTCAAGGCACCAGGCGCCGACGGCGTCTACGGCACCGCCGATGACGTGCATGGTGCCATGGTCAAGCCGACGACCACAAGCTACACCAACCATACGTCGCCCTACATCGACCAGTCGCAGAGCTACGGCTCGAACACCCAGACGACCAACCTGCTGCGCGAATGGGTACAGGATCCCAATACGGGCGTGTACCGTCCGGGGGCCGAACTGCTCGATGGCCACCGCACCCAAGCGTATAACAGCCAAGTCTTCGACGACGCGAGTCCCACCGGACTAGGCGTCGGCACCACCACCCGCACAGTCCCCACCCTCAACGAGATGCGCGAGCACATCCGGGAGACCGGCCGCGCCGACTTGACGTGGGATGACATAAACAATCTGCGGGCCCGCGACGACCATGGCCAAGTGGTGGACACCAACGGCGCTGCGGTAGGCGGCTTCGTCTACACCGGCGAGGCGCTGCTGCTGGACATGAACCCGCGGTTCGATACAGCGCGCCTCCAGCCGAACGACGGGAACGCCGCCACGGTCTGGGATACCAACGAAGCCGCCAAGGTCACGACGGCGATCGCCTACATGAACTCTCATATGGCGGACGTCGGCCGCTCCGGCGACGTGCTGGGTTTCGCCATCGACCCGCAGACTGGACTCAACGCGCTGCAGCTTAGCCTGGGCTCCTCCCTCAACATGGGGCCGGGAAGCACGCTACCGGCAGGCACCGTGCTCCACGGAGCCTTCGCGCTGGCGCCTTGGGTCAACTTCTCTAGTTTCAGCATCACCGTTACGGATCAGGGCTTCTACGGCGCGGTCGGCGAGATCATGATGGCCTCGGTTGGCGACCACTACATCGCCGGCGACGGACGTGCCAACGAGAACTTCGGCCTGACTGCGCTGCACCATGTGTTCCACGAAAACCACAACGTGCAGCTCGTCAACCTGGAGAACATGATCCTGACCTCGCCGGACGCCACGGCGCGCCACGGTTATCAGCTGGGCGTCGACGACGGCCATGGCGGATTCTTCCACGATCAGGCGGGTAACTATACCCTGACCGACCAGAGTGCAGTCGCGGTCGCCTCGATCGATAAGGTCTCCTGGGACCCGGACAAGATGTTCGAGACCGTGAAGCTGATCAATGAAATGGAATACCAGCACACCGCGATCGACCAGTACGCGCGTCTGGTGACCCCTGACCTTCCCGAGTTCGTCACCTACGATAGCGACATCAACGCGGACATCTCGCTGGAATATTCGCAGGCGGCCTTCAGGTTCGGCCACTCCCAGCTGCGCGAGACCATCGACTCCATCGATCCCAGCGGAATGGTCACCAAGTTCGCGCTGGAAGGCGCGTTCCTCAATCCGGAGCAGTTCGCCGCCGTTGGCGCCTCCAACATCCTGCGCGGCATGTCCCAGCAGGTCTCCAACGAGGTTGACGAGTTCGTCACGCCAGCGATGCAGCAGACCCTACTGGGCCAAGCGCTAGACCTCGGCGCCATCAACATCGCGCGCGGCCGCGACGTCGGCATGCCGACGCTCAACGAGGTGCGCAAGCAGCTGCACGACGCGCTGGTCGCGGAGCGCGCCGCCGATCCGAACACGCCTCACCACTCCAACCTGATCGTCGACGCCCTCAACCCGTACACTAGCTGGGCCGAATACGGCTCCCAGATGCAGCACCCGGAATCGCTGGTCGATTTCATCGCTGCCTACGCCTTCGACGGCGACTTGACCAAGGCGCAAGAACTCATCGACATCGAGAGCGGCGTGATCGTTTCCGGGTCGGGAGCGCACGGATACACCATCGACGATGCGATCGGATTCCTCAACAACAACTACACCGGTCCGAACGCAGAACTGGCGGCCGGCGAGGGCGCGTTCAACAACATCGACTTCTGGATCGGCGGCCTGGCTGAACTCCACGTCTTCACCGGTCAACTCGGCACCACCTTCAACGCCATCTTCGAAGACCAGATGGAACGGCTGATGGACGGCGACAGGTTCTACTACATCTACCGCCTGCAGGACTCCCTCAACATCGACACCGACCTCGGCCACGCGATCGTGACCGAGCAGTTCAAGGACATCATCGAGCGCACCACCGGCGTCATGCACCTCAACGGCGACGTCATGGGCTATTCGGACAGCACGCTCGAACTGGCGCGGAAGGTGATGCCCGGGACCGCGCTGACCGCCGTGCGCGGGCAGGACATCTTGGACGTCGCGGGCAACCATGTGATCGCCAACCAGGGCGATCTGCAGTACGATCCCGGCCACAACCTCATCATGCAGGACTACAAGACCGCCCACGCCTATGGCGATGTTCTGGCGGCGAACGATGCCAACGGCATCCACATGGGCATCTACTCCGGGGTCGGCGGCGGAACCGCCGGCAATGGCACGGTCCTGCACAAGAGCAACACGGATCTCGGCTTCGTCAACCAGGCCTACATCGCCGACTTCCGGCCCGACTTGGGCGAGAATCCCGACGGCACGCCGGCCTCCGGCTACAACTCCCACGAGACGCTCGCGGGCACCGACTACGACGACTGGATCGACGCCGGCAACGGCGACGACACGGTCTACGGCGACAAGGGCAACGACGTTCTGGACGGCAAGGCCGGCGCCGACCATCTCTATGGCGGCGACGGTCAGGACGTGCTTTACGGCGGCGACATCGAGGACTTCCTCGACGGCGGCGAGGGCGACGACATCATCTATGCCGGCACCAGCGCCGGCGCGCTCGACGTCGTGATCGGCGGCGGCGGCAACGACAAGCTCTACGGCGAAGCCGGCATCGACGAGATCTACGGCGGGTCGGGCGACGACTACATCGACGCGGGCGGCGACACCGACCTGGCATTCGGCGATAGCGGCAACGACATCATGTTCGGCGGCGACGGGCCGGACGAACTGCGCGGCGGCCTCGGCGACGACATGCTGAGCGGTGGTTCGGGTGCGGACGTACTCAAGGGCGAAGGTGGCGACGACCTCTTGTTCGGCGGCATCGGCCAGAATGCACTCAACGGCGACAGCGACGAGCTGCTCGGCGACGTCGGCTTCGACATGTCGGTGTTCTCCGACACCAACATCGTGCTCGACGCGGCCGCGGACCTGCGCAACCAGAACCTGGTAGCGGCCGGCGGGGCCGCGCCCTACAATCCGTTCAGCCAGCTCTGGGCTGACCTCGAGGGCGTGGTGGGATCGAAATTCGCCGACAGGATCATCGGCGACGACGGCGACAACTGGCTGATCGGCGGCGGCGGCAACGATACCTTCGGCACAACGTTAGCGAACACCGACGGCCTCGTCGGTAGCGGCGGCAACGACGTCATTATCGGCGGGCACATCCGCCTCGACACGTTGATCGGCACCTACGGCGGCTATACGGACGGCTTTGATGCAAACGGCAATGCCACTCACAGCGTGACGGGGACCCTCACTGGCGGGCTCTTGGCCAACAGCGGCGCCGGCATCCACACGGAACTGTTCGCCAAGCACTACACCGACCTGTTGATGAGCGAGCGCAACAAGGACCTCGTTCTGGGCAAAGATAGCGGGGCGGACGGTACCTCGGACACCGTCATCCTCAGCGGTAACCGGCTCGACTACTCCATCGCCGCTATCAACTACGCCAGCGCCCACGAAGGCGCCGTGGTCGCCTACAAGATCACCGACCATGGTGGGCTCAATCCGGACGGCTCAGCCCGGGCGCCGAGCGACGGCACCGATCTGTTGATCGGAATTCACAAGCTGCAGTTCGCCGACGGCACTGTCGACGTCGACCAACTGGTCAACATTCCCGCCACCGGTGCGCCGGTCATCTCTGACTCGACCCCGACCGAAGGACAGCAGCTGACGCTCGACATCAGCAGCATCCAGGACGGGAACGGCTTCAATCCGGCGGCTCTGCACTATCAATGGCAGTCTTCGCCGAACGGCACGGCATGGAACGACATTGCGGGCGCCACCAACGCAGCCTTTACCCCGCAGGACGTTTCGATCCTCGGTTTCAACGGGCTCGACGCGCAGGCCGGCCTGCAACTCCGCGTCGTCGCGACCTTCACGGATGCGGGAGGACACCCGGAAACCGTGATCTCGAATCCGACCGGCCCCGTCGGCGCGAACTGGTCCTCGCCGATCCAGGCGACCTTCAACGGCACCGCCGGCAACGACATTGCCAACGGTTCCAACACCATCTTCGGCTTCGGCGGCGCCGACACGCTGAACGGCAACGCCGGCGACGACATCCTCAACGGCAATGGCGGCAATGACACCATCAACGGCGGGGCAGGCAATGACACCATCAACGGCGGTGCCCAGACCGATACGGCCGTCTACGCCGGTCCGGTCGCCAACTTCACCCTTGCGGCCACGACCGCGGCCATCACCGTGACGGACAACACCGGGGCGGAGGGCACCGATACCGTCAGCGGCACCGAGCAACTCCGGTTCAACGGCGTGAACTACGGCGTCGTCACGGGTACCAACGCCAACAACGCCAACCTCAACGGAGCGGCGGGCACGACCGGATCGCAGGCCATCTTCGGCCTCGACGGCAACGACACCATGAACGGCGGCGCTGGCGACGACTATATCAACGGCGGCTCCGGCGCAGACACCGTGACCCAGACCGGATCGACCGGCGGGCATGATTTCGTCGATGGCGGCACGACGGCGCTCGACATCAACGGCCGCGACACCACGCCGGATACCTACGTGCTGAACGGAGTAGCCGGTGCCGAGACCTTCAGTATCTATTCCAACACCGACGACTGGGACGGTGCCGGGTCAGGGACGGCCAGCAGCGCAGCGCATTTCGGCTTCACCGGCCTGAATGCGAACACGGAGATCGTCGTCGCCCGCAACGGCGTGGTGATCGCCGAACTCGACAACATCGAGGAGATTGTCATCAATGCGGCGACCGTCACGTCGCCAGGCGGCGTCCCCCCGGGCGGCACCGGCACCATCGGTGGCGACACCGTCCAGGTTGTCGGCAATTTCACCGGCACCAGTTTGAATTACAGCACGATCACGGTGAACGGCGGCGCGGCCGCCGACACGGTCGACATCTCCGGACTGACGTCGGACCACCGCATCGTGTTCCACGGCGGGGGAGGTGACGATCAGGTGGTCGGGACGCTGCGGCCGCAGGACGTGGTCGACACCCAGACCGCTCAGCCTCCGGGCGACCAAGGCGGCGGCCAAGGTGGCTCCGGCGGCGACGGCCAGGACGGCAACTCCGGCGGCGACGATCAGCATTGTTCGTCGGGCGACCATCAGCAGGACGGGCAGGGCGACCCGGATACGCCGCAACCTCCGGCGGTCAACCCGGGCATGGCTGAAGGCCAGATCGGAACCGCAGCCGCCGACGTGATGGTCGGGACGACCGGCGACGACGTCCTCAGTGGTCTCGACGGCGACGACGTGATCCTCGGCAACGACGGTGCCGACACGCTGAAGGCCGGCGCCGGAGACGACCTGGTGAAGGCCGGCGCAGGCGACGACGTGGTGTTCGGCAACGACGGCAACGACGACCTCTTCGGCGGCGCCGGACGCGACCTGATCACCGGCGACGGCGGTGATGACCGCCTGTTCGGCGACGCGGGCGACGATGCCCTGGAAGGCGGCGCCGGCAACGATACCGTCTACGGAGGGGCCGGCAACGACCGGATCATAGCGACCGTCGCCGACGGCAACGACACCTACTTCGGCGACACCGAGGAAGACACGCTGGACTACTCGGCGATCTCGGCCAACATCACGGCCGATCTCGGCAACGGCATCGGTCAGCACGGTAGCGTCGCGAGTGCCCAGAGCGGGACCGACCAGATCTTCGGGTTCGAGGACTTCATCGGCGGCTCCGGCAACGACACCATCGTGGCGAGTTCGGTGGCGAACGTCATGGACGGCGGTGCAGGCAACGACACCTACGTGTTCGGCTCCGCGGCCGATGCCAACGGCGACACCATCAAGGGCTTCCAGCCGGGCGACAAGATCGACCTATCGGCCATCGACGCCAATACGGGGGCGGCCGGCAACCAGTCGTTCGTGCTGTTCGCCGGCAACGTCTTCACCTCGGCCGGACAGGTCATCGTCACGCAGGAGATCAAGGACGGCGCCGAGCACACTTTCGTCTCCGGCAACACCAACGGCGACACCGTGGCCGACTTCAAGATCGATATCGGTGCCGGCAACCATGCGCTGACGACCGCCGATTTCAACGGCGTGCACTAGCGCAACCGACCATGACGACCCGGGCGAACCGCCGCCCGGGTCGACGACGTAACCGAGGCCAAGGGCAGAAAAAAGGGCAGGGCAGGACACGATGAGCAAGAACCCGAAGCGAAAGAGTTCGACGGAGAATCCCATCGGCAGCTACCGCGGCATCGGCTTCGTCCTGTTGGGAGTGTCCGGAATCATCAACCTGCTGGCGCTGACCGGCTCGTTCTACATGCTCCAGATCTACGACCGGGCGCTGACCAGCCACAGCATCCCGACCTTGGCGGCGCTCTCAGCGCTCGCCATCGGGCTTTATCTGTTCCAGGGCATGTTCGACATCCTGCGCTCGCAGATCCTGGTCCGCCTCGGGGCCCGTCTCGACGGCAAACTGGCGCCCTTGGCGCATTACGTTGTGATCGAGATGGCCCGATACGGCTACTCGACCTCCGAGGCTCTGGAGCGGGGCCGCGACGTCGACGTCGTGCGCGGCTTCCTCGGCAGCCAAGCCCCGATCGCCTTTTTCGACCTGCCGTGGATGCCGCTGTTCCTCGGCTTCGTCTACCTGCTCCACCCCGTGCTCGGACTTGTCACTCTGGCCGGCGCAGTGGTTCTGATGTCGCTCGCGGTGGCGACCGAATTGCTGACGCGGCGTGCCGGCAAGGAGACACACCAGGCGGCGGTGCAGCGCTCCACGCTGGCGGATTCGCACGCGCGCAACGCCGACATTTTGCGCGCTATGGGGTTCGGCGGCCGCGCCGTAGCCCGGTTCGAAACCGCCAATGCTCGTCATCTGGCGCTGCAGACCCGGACCAGCGACATCAGCGGCAGCTTCGGCGGGATGGCGAAGGTGATGCGCATGATGCTGCAGTCGGCGCTGCTGGGACTGGGCGCCTACCTCACCATCAAGGGCGAGCTTTCGGCGGGCGCGATCATCGCCTGCTCGGTGGCTTCGGCGCGGGCGCTGGCCCCGATCGATTCGGCCATCGGGAACTGGAAGGTGATCGCTGCGGCGCGGCGCAGCTTCAATCGCCTGAAGCAGACGCTCGCTGCGGCGGAGGACGGTAGCCACATCCTACCGCTTCCCAAGCCCTGCGCGACCCTGAAGGTCGAAGGCATCACCGTGGTCGCGCCAGGCAGCGGCACCGTGCTCGTCGGCGACGTTGGTTTCGAGCTCAAGGCGGGCGAGGCGCTCGGCCTGATCGGCCCCAGCGGTGGCGGCAAGACCTCTCTTGCAAAGGGTCTCGTCGGCGTTTGGCCGCTGCTCAGGGGCAAGGTCCGGCTGGACGAGGCGGACCTCGACCAGTGGCGCGCCGACGCGCTCGGCGAGCACATCGGCTACCTGCCGCAGGACGTCTCGCTGCTGGACGGCAGCATCGCCGAGAACATCTCGCGATTCGAGACGGAGCCCGACGCCCGCAAGATCATGGCCGCGTCGAAAGCCGCCGGAATCCACGAGATGGTCACGCGTTTGCCGGACGGCTACCAGACCGAGCTCGGGCCCTCGGGCACGGCGCTGTCGGCCGGCCAGCGGCAGCGTATCGGGTTGGCGCGGGCGCTCTACGGCGATCCCTTCCTCGTCGTGCTCGACGAGCCGAACTCGAACCTCGACGCGCCGGGCGAGGCGGCGCTCGGGGAGGCCATCGAAGGCGTCAAGGCGCGCGGCGGGATCGTCATCGTGATCGCGCACCGCCCGAAGGCGCTGGCGGCGGTGGACTACGTCGGCGTGGTCCAGGGCGGCAAGCTGGTCGCGTTCGGACCGAAGGACAAGGTGGTCGGCGCGCCGGCGGCGCCGATCCCGTTCCCCGCCGCGGCGACGGCCTGATCAGCGGGAGATGGCCATGGACGATCGGCTGTCGTTGGGAATTCCGGACCGTAGCGCGCTCGACGCGCCGGCGCGCCGCTTCGCGCTCATCGAAGAGCGGTCGCGCGTCAGTTCCATCGTGCCCGCCATCCTGATCGCATCGTGGGGACTTCTGCTGAAACAGGTGTTCGGCGACGGCAAGGAGGAGGCGCCCCATCAGCAGAAGCCGGAATCTCAGGACGCGGCGACGCAGCCGGAAGCGGATACGTCGCCCGCGCCGTCCATCGCCGTGGAGCGGAGCGCGGGATCGTCCGAACTCGTCCGCGCCTTCGGGCTGCACGCGGTGTCGATGAACGAAGCGTTCGAACCGGCAGTCGATTTGGACAGGCTCAGGTTCGACAGGACCGAAGGGCCGCGGCTGTCGGTGGTCCCGGCGAACCAGAACGCGCCGGCTCCCGTGCATCCGCTGCCGCGGGCTGCAGAGGGCGCACCAACCGCCGGCGGAGGCGGGGGTGGTGGAGGTGGCGGAGGGTCTTCCGACGACCACACCAAGCCCCATGTTGACCAGCCAAAAAAGCCGCCACCGACGAGCAAGGACCCGCCCCCCGATCCGACGAAGCGGGTCAACCACGCCCCGGTGAGCGCCGGGGCGGTCGATCTCGGCAGTGGCCTCGTCAACGAAGCCTTCATCATCTCGCTCGGTCAATTGCTGAACGGTGCCAGCGATCCGGACGGCGACCGGCTTTCGGTGCAGGCCCTGCAGGTCGATCACGGATCGCTGCAGGCGTTGGGGGCGGACCGTTGGCTCTACACGCCGGAACACGACGATATCGGCCCGGTCCAGTTCAGCTACCGCATCTCCGACGGCACCGTCTCGATCGTGCAGACGGCGCACGCGGACCTGCACGCCGCGCCCGACGAGGAGATCCACGGTACCGAGGGCGACGATTTCCTGATCGGAACGCCTCTCGTCGACGTGATCGATGCCGGCGCCGGCGACGACATCGTCTACGGTCGCGAAAGCGCCGATACAATCTACGGCGGTGAGGGCAACGACCGTCTGGTGGGCGGCGACGGCGACGACACCCTTTTCGGAGGCCCGGGCAACGACGTCATCTTCGGGGGTGCGGGCAACGACACGCTGTTCGGCGACGCCGGCGACGACGTCCTCTACGGCGAGGACGGGAATGACCTGATCCTGGGCGGGGAAGGCGACGACTTTGCCTCTGGAGGGCAGGGCAACGACACGCTCCTGGGCGGTCCCGGCAACGACACCCTCCAGGGCGACGAGGGGAACGACAGGATCGAGGGCGGCGAAGGCAACGACCACATCGACGGCGGCGCCGGCAGCGACGTGCTGCTGGGCGGGGCCGGCAACGATTGCATCGCAGGGGGGCCCGGAGACGACACGATCCACGGCGGCGAAGGAAACGACCGCATCGAGGGCGGCGCCGGCAATGACATCCTCCGCGGAGACGCCGGCAACGACCACATCGAGGGCGGTGCGAGCGACGATGACCTGGACGGCGGGACCGGCGACGACGTGCTCTCGGGCGGCGCAGGCGACGACACCCTGAAGGGCGGTGATGGTGACGACCACCTCGACGGCGGCGCCGGCAACGACGTGCTGGCGGGCGGCGCGGGCAACGACTGCATCGACGCCGGCTGCGGGGACGACGTGATCGTCCTCGGCGTCGAGGCGGGTCACGACGTCATTCACGGGGGAGACGGCGCGGACACGCTGGATCTGTCGCAGATCGTGTTCGACGAGAACGTCGACCTACCCGACGGTATCGTCGAAATCTGCGACGGGCAGAGCGCGCAGATCTTCGAGATCGAGAACGTCCAGGGCGGCCATGGCCGCGACCGCCTGGTTGCCGACGCCCACGTGAACATCATGGAGGGCGGCGACGGCAACGACACCTTCGTCTTCCAGGATTTGGCTTCTTTGAAGAACGACGGCGGACCACGCGACCACATCGTCGACTTCAGCGTCGGCGACAAGCTCGACCTGTCCAGAGTCGGACAGGAACTCGACGACTTCTCGGGCAAGAGGCTGTTCTTCGCCGGGGCCGACCAGGCCACCTTCGACGAGGTCGGCGCCGTCACCTACCTCCATGAAATCGTTTCGGACCAGGAGATCACGGTCGTCTCCGGCCATCTCGACGACGACGCGGAGCACGATTTCGAGATCGTGTTGGATGGCAACCTCGACCTAAACGAGACCAATTTTATTTTTACTGCCCCCCAGCAGACGAACGCGCACCATTGAACGTGAATCGGCGGACGTGTGCCGGCTCTAGCAAACGGAGATCCAACGATGAACCTAAAGCCCACGGAACGGCCCGCGCGCCTTGCGGAGCAGTCATTCGGGATCCGCTCGCGCGTGATGATGGTGGCCGTTCTCGCCACCGCCCTGATCGGCGGATGCGGCAGTTGGGCGGTGCACGCCCAGCTGACCGGCGCCGTGATCGCGCAAGGCAAGGTCGCAGTCAGGAAGCAGGTCAAGCTGATCCAGCACCGCGACGGTGGCATCGTGGGCGAGATCCTGGTCGCCAATGGCGACGCCGTGAAGGTGGGCGATGTCCTCGTCAGGCTGGACGAGACCCAGACCAAGGCGGAACTAGGCGTGCTCAAGGGGCAGCGCGCGGAGCTCGAGGGCCGAAGGGCGCGGCATCTGGCCGAGCGCGAAGGAGCCACGGCCATCAGGTTCGACTCCCGGTTCGAGCACGACCCGTTCACGGTGGAGATCGCGCGGGGCGAGATCCGGCTCTTCAACGAGAACTTGGCCGTGCGGGAGGCCAGGCGCGATCAGTTGTCGCTGCAGATCGCGCAGTTCGAGGAGCAGGTCCGCGGGCTGACCGCGCAGCAGGAGGCCAACGCCAACGAGCGCAAGATGGTCAAAGAGGATCTCGAGCGTCTGACGCCGCTCTACAACAAGGGTTTCATAGAAATCGGCAAGATCCGCACCATGGAGCGCGATCTCGTCAAGATCGACGGCCTCAAGGGCGAGATCGACGCCAACATCGCCCGCGTCAAGGGACAGATCAGCGAGTCGCGGATCAAGATCATCGAACTCGACCAGCAGGCGCGAACCGACGGTCAGCGGGACCTGCGCGACGTCGACGGAAAACTGGCGGAGCTTCAGGAACGGATCGTGGCGTCGCTGGACCGCCTCTCGCGCATGGTGATCCGTTCGCCTATCTCCGGCACCGTCAACGAGCTCGCCGTCAATTCGGTCAACGGCGTGATCGCCCCCAAGGAGACGCTCATGTCCATCGTCCCCGAGAGCGCCGACCTGGTCGTTGAAGCGAAGCTGTCTCCGACCGACATCGACCAGGCCGCGACCGGGCAATCGGCGAGGCTCAGATTCTCCTCCTTCAACCAGCGGACCACGCCGGAAGTCGCGGGGACGGTCGAAACGATCGGAGCGGCGGCGACGCTGGACCAGGCCAGCGGTCAGACGTACTATCTCAGCACCATCGCGATTGCGGATGGCCAAAGGCAAGTGGCCGGCAAGCCGATCGTGCCCGGCATGCCGGTCGAGGTTTTCCTCACCACCGGCGATAGGACGGCGCTTTCCTACCTGATGAAGCCGTTCACCGATCAGATGATGAAATCCTTCCGGGAGGAGTAGAGCACCTGTTCCCTGCTGCGAAAATGTTCAAGCTCAAGTCCCATTGCGCGGCGCACAGCCAATACCGGCTGGCGCCAGCGTTGCTTGGGCTCATCATTTTATCGGCGGCAATCCCGCCGGCAAGCGCAGACGACCAGTTGTCTCCCAATCTAGGGCTGCCTGTCGACTGCCGCCTGGGCGTGGACTGCTTCGTGCAGCAGATGCCGGACGTCGATCCAAGTGACCAGGCCTTGGATCCGCTCTGCGGCAATGCCACGTACCAGGGGCACGACGGTTGGGACATTCGCATCCGCGCGCTCAAGGATATCGACCGCCAAACGCCCGTGATCGCAACTGCCGACGGCATGGTCGCGCGCGTGAGGGACGGCATTCCAGACCGCATCTACGATCGGGCACAGGAGAAAGATACCGCGGGAAAGGAGTGCGGTAACGGAGTCCTCGTCGAGCATTCCGGGGGGCTGACCTCGCAATATTGCCACCTCAAGGAAGCCAGCATCGCCGTCCGGCCTGGGGCGCACGTGAAGAAAGGCGACCGTCTGGGGTCGATCGGGGCATCGGGATTGGCCGAATTTCCCCATGTGCACTTGTCGGTCCGAAAGGATGGCAGGACGCTCGAGCCCCTGACGGGGCGGCCACTTGGAATCGGTCGAGAAGCCTGCGGTGCAACCGGCGGAAGCCTGTTCGAACCGGCCGTCCGGGATGCACTTTCCCGGTCGGCTTCGGCGATCCTGCTGATCGGGCTCGCAAACGCTCCGCCCGAGCTTGCGAACCTCGTTCGCGAAGGTGAACCGGCCGTCCCTAAGACGTCGCAACCCATCATCGCTTGGGTCTGGGCGATCAACGTCGAGACCGACAGTGTTTTCAGAATGCGCATCGTCGATCCGGACGGAAAAACCCTGATGCACATCGAAACCAAACCGCTTGAGAGACGGAAGGCGAACTACATCGCCTATGCCGGAGGCAAGTCCGCGCAGCGAGCAGGGGAGTACGGACTGCAAGTCGAAATGGTCTCGGGTGGGAAGACGATCTCATCGACCACGCGATTGATCCTGATCCGAAGCGAGGGCGAACGGTAGCTCGATACGGTGCGAAAAGTAACTGCACTTGGAAGAACTGCCGCCCAGAATTTCTTCGACCGCGGAATAATCCGGCGCTCGTGGTTTATTGATTCTATGACGCCAGGAACGCGCAATGAGCCGCTCTTCACTCACGACACCGTCCGGCCGATGGCTCCCCAGATATATCCGGATCATGGGGATCAAGCTCGCCGCCCTCACGAACTTGTTCAGGGGCTTTGTTGGCCAGTTCGGCTTCCGGTACTGCAAGCGCAGCGAAAAGCTGCGGGGACCCATCCTTTGGCTCGGAGACCTGCACAAACGCAACGACAGGGGCCGGGGCTCCGATGCCGATCCCGCAGTTTCCGAACGTCCGAGCGACCAACGGAGCACGCGCTGAAGCGCCCTGCGCTCGGGATCGCGAGATTCGGATGCTGCAACGGACTGGGCTCGGCCGATTTCCTGTGCCCTAATGGATCGAGAGCAGGACAGAAGCGGCCTTGAGGCCAAGCTGGAACGCTGCCGTCGGCCTGCCTAAGAATTTGCGCCGGTCTAACGGCGCGAAACCTCAGGGAGTTTCAGACCGAACTTGAGGCCCAACTCAGTGCGTTGTCACCGAAGTCGCACATCCTCGATCGCGTAGATGCCGTTCAAATCTTGGAGGCTTTGAGCCGTCCGGGATCCCCGCCAGCCCGCTGTGGAAGAAGGGTCACACAAGCGACGATGAACGCCGCTAGGATTGCCGTCGCAGTGTAACGGCTGAATGCCATCCCGCCATTGGCCAGCGGCTTGTCGAGCAGATCGCCTAGTGTGGCTCCGAGAGGCCGCGTTAGAATGAAGGCAGCCCAGAATAGCGCCGTGCGCGACGCAAACGTGAAGTAGTAAGCCGCTGCGGCAATGGCGAGTCCGGCGCCGAACACCAGTGCTCCGCCTTCGTAGCCAAGACCGTTGGTATCGGCCATCCAGTCGCCGAGCGCTGTTCCGAGCGTCTGCGAGAAGAGGATCGAAGTCCAATAGAAGACTTCAACTCGCGGGGTCGAAACGGTGTTGACCGAGATCGATCCTTCCGACCGGTACCACACGACGAGCGAGATCATCAGAACCGCGAACAGAAGCGAGGATCCCCCCGGATAGCCGATGCCGAGCGAACGGTCCGCCAAGTCGGCCATGGTCGTGCCGGCCGTGGTCGTGGCGATGACAACGAACCAGTATAGGAAGGGATGGAACTTCCGGACCGATATCTGGCCAGCGACCGAGATCAGGAAGATCCCTAGGAAGATCGCGCTGCTCACCGCGTATCCGAGATTCATGGACATTGATACGGCGTCGCCGCCGGTTTCGCCGAGCGTCGTGGCGAGCACTTTGATGATCCAGAAGATCACCGTTACTTCCGGAACCTTGCTCTCTACAATGCCGTCTTTCATGTGGGATTCCTTTTCTTGAGGCGGGCGGCCGGACGCGCCGCATTGTGACGGCCGGTCACGAAGACCGACGGGCCGCGATCGCGGGTCGGCGTGGCGTCAGGCCTTCATGGAATCCATGACGGAGAGGAGATCCGCGAGCGCCTTTTTGCACTTGGCGATGTCAGGATCCGTTTCGCGGACCGCTTCGAGCGCTCGGTCGATGGCCTTGTCGACCGTGTGCCAGTCCGCCGCCGCGCGCGGCTTCAGACCGGCTTCCGCCTCGTCCCACTTGGTTTCAAGATCCTTGATTCGTATCTTGGCGCCAGGAAGGTCGCCCTTGTCGACGAGTGCTGCGACTTCGACAGCGATGCTGCGGAATGGCGTCAGATCTCCGAGCTTGGACTGTGCGGCTTCCGCGCGGGGCAGAAGAACGCCGTCCGTGTAGGGAGCCGATTGGCCAATCGCGATGGCAAGGATTGCCGCAGCACATTTGATCGCAGTCTTTTTCATCTTGTCGGTCCTAGTGGTTGGTTTGGTCGAACCTTCGAAAAATAGGGGGTCAGTTGCTTGGGAAGCTTTGAGTTTTGCTGGCGCGCTCTCCTTGGAAGGAGAGCCACGCGACCAGGGCGATGATGACGGTCAGGAAGGCGAGGCTGGTGTAGATCGTGCCGAGGCCGAGACCGCCATACTCTCGGGACTGCGAAAGGAGGTCGCCAAGCGACGCGCCGAGGGGACGGGTCAAAATGTAGGCGACCCAGAAGGTGAGCACTGCGTCGACACCGAGTGCGGAGGCGCCGGCGTCGGCCGCGATTAGCGCGGCGAAAGCCAAGACCCCGACGTTGAAGCCAAGTCCAAGCGCTTCGGTCGCGAGGTCGCCGGCCGCGGTGCCGAGCGCAAAGGTGAAGAGGATCGCCGCCCAGTAGAAGAGTTCGCGCCGCGTCGTGACGATCGTATGGATCGACAGCGTCCGCTCGACCGCGTACCAGATCGCGAAGGTGGCAGCCAGAACGAGCGCGAACGCCGCCGTACTGATGTAGAGGCTGACCTCCAGCTTGTCCGAGAGAAAATCGGTGATCTGCGTGCCTACGACGCTGACCAGCACCACCGTCAACCAATAGATCCATGGCACATAGCGGTTCATACTAAGTTGGACGACGAGAGCCACCGCGAGCAGGCTCGCCATGAGGAGACCAGTCAGGGTCGTGCCAAGACCGACATGAACGGCGAGATAGTCCGCGCCGGTCTCGCCGACAGTGGTCGACATGATCTTGATGATCCAGAAGATCACGGTGACCTCGGGCACTTTGTTCAGCATGTCGCCGATGCGTTTGTTCCCAAGCACGTCGATTAGTCTCCTGTCTAAGATCGGCAGGGCCGCTATTAAGGATCAGCTTGCACATGCAGACTTAGCTCCGGCTTAGGGCCGGAGGCGTCCGCAGGCGGGCTCTGGTGGCCCTAAGTCCTGCCTAAGTCGGCGGGGTCTACCCTCCGAGGGAACCGTCAAGTTGGAAGACGGCATTCTTCGCCATATGCTCGCCTTCTGATGACCGCTGCGCAGCGTCGGCGGAAGCCGCGCGATGCGAAGGGCGCGCGGGCGGGATAGGAAAATTTCCTCGGCCGACGAGGTTGTTGAACGATGCGAGTGCTCCTGGTCGAGGACGACAGGATGATCGGCGCCGCAGTGGTGGAGGCGCTGAAGGACGCCGCTTACGCCATTGACTGGGTTCAGGATGGCGAACTGGCCATGGCAGCGATCCGTAGCGAGACCTACGAAATCGCGCTTCTAGACCTTGGTTTGCCCCTTATCGACGGTCTCGACGTGCTGAAACACATTCGCTCGAGCGGTCGCTTGCCCGTGATCATCCTCACCGCGCGCGACGCATTGACCGACCGTATCCGGGGTCTCGATCTCGGGGCGGACGATTACCTCGTCAAGCCTTTCGAGGTCGGCGAGCTGCTGGCGCGCATGCGTGCCGTGATGAGACGCGAGGGCAGCGGCGCTTCGCCGATACTCGGCAACAGCAAGCTCCAACTGGATCCGGCGACCCGCGAAGCGTCGTTCTTCGGAGAGAAGAGCGTGCTCAGCGCCCGTGAGTTCGCACTGCTTCAGGCCCTACTCGCGCGCCCCGGCACGATCCTGTCCCGGAGCGAGCTCGAACGCCACATCTACGGCTGGAGCGAAGAGGTTGAAAGCAACGCCGTGGAATTTCTAATCCATGCCGTCCGCAAGAAGCTCGGCGCCACGGCGATCAGGAATGTCAGGGGCGTCGGATGGATGGTGGACCGGCCGTCATGATCAGATCGCTGCGCGGACGCCTCTTCACCGGCCTTACCGCGATCATCGTGCTCACGGGCGCTGCCGGCGGCACATTGGCATACCTGTGGGCCTACAACGAAGCCATCGAAATGCAGGATTCGGTCCTGACCCAGATCGGAACGTTCGCGATGAATGCATCGACCAGGCAGAGTCAGCCCGTCGGAGGCGTCGACGCCGAGTCGGAAGTGGTCCTGCTCGAGCTTGGCCCGATCCCGCGCGGGTCGGCGGATGATCGCAGGCTTTGGGGCCTGCATGATGGCCTTAACAATGACGTACGCCAGGGCCGGCCGGCCCGCGTGCTGCTCCGAACGCGCCCGGACGGCAGCCGGTTCGCCGTGGCGCAAGGGGACGAGATCCGTTCGGAAATCGCCGGCGATATGGCGATCCGGACCTTGCTGCCGATCGCCGCGCTGGTCCCCTGCCTGCTGCTGGTCACGGCGCTGGTAATCGGTCGATCCTTCCGCCCTGTGGTTCGCCTGGCCGAAGAGTTGGACGTCCGCAGGGCCGACGACCTGCGCATGCTGCCGGCGGAGAGCGCACCCAGCGAGCTGCAGCCATTCTTGGGCTCGATCAACGGCCTGCTCGAACGAATCCGGGCCATGATGGAGCAGCAGCGGCGGTTCGTGGCGGACGCCGCCCACGAACTTCGCACACCAATCACGGCTCTTAGTCTGCAGGCTGAAAATCTTGACCCTCTCGACTTGCCGCCGGCGGCGCGGGACCGGCTCGAAGCTCTGAAAAGCGGGATGCGCCGGACCCGACATCTGCTCGATCAACTTCTGGCATTGGCACGGCAAGATCTCGCCTATTCGGAGGTCAAGGAGACGGTCCACCTGGACCAGATTGCGAAGACAGTCGTCGCGGATCTCCTGGCGGAAGCTTCCGCGCGCAACGTCGATCTCGGCTTCACCGTGGCAGAGCCTGTTTCCGTGAGCGCCGATCCGGTTGCCATGGTCTCCGTCGTCCGCAACCTCGTCGAAAACGCGGTGAGATACACTCCGGATGGAGGGCGGGTGGATGTGGGCGTCTATCGCGAAGCCGGACGGGCCGTCCTGCAGATCGACGATACCGGACCCGGCGTTCCACCGCAGGACATCGAGCGCATAGTCGAGCCGTTCTATCGGGGACGCAGGCCGTCCGGTGATGGATCCGGGCTTGGTCTATCGATCGTGAGGCGCATCATCCATAGGTACGATGGGTCGATCGAGTTCGAAAATCTGACCGCCCATAGGACAGGCCTTCGCGTGGTTGTAAGGTTGCAAGCATCAGATTGAAGGAATCACGCCTCTCGAACAGGAGGTGGCGATGTCGTCCATATCGACTTGGACGATTTCTGTGCGTCACCGAGCCGGCGAGAAATCTGGAGCCTGCCCGGGAAGCCAGTTGGACTCAGAGTTCGGCCGAGCGGGGGGTGATCGTCGCTGCGATGACGCCTTGGAAGTCCCAGGCCGTGCCGCTTTGAGACATTGCCGTACTAACCCGGACGAAGAAGGACGGCGGCAGATCTGGCAGATGGGGCAGTCTACGGCGCTGTCCTGGATGCCATTCTTACGGAGTGATTAGAAGAGACTGCCGATTGAAGCGCCACCGACTCGGGCGCAGCGTCCCGAAATGCTTCGAAATCGGCTGAGATCGACCGCTCGGTAGACCACATAGGTGGTACAACAGCGGTGGTCACAAACTTCGACCGGACTTTCCGGGAATCCTTGTTTTTCGGCGGTTTTCGCGCAATCGGGGTATGGGGGATGGGAGTCCCACGCTCTCCGCCATGCATCATTGTTTCTGTTGAACTATTTTCCATTTACCCGGACCGACCCTCGGCTGCACCCCCGGGGTGGACCCTTGGCAGTACGCTTTCCGAAGCTTGTAACGTTAACCACCTTGAACGTCTGATGCGCGGCCGCTCAGCAGCGCTTGACTCTGAGTTCTTGGTTCGTTCTATTCGGGCAGCACCCCAGGTTTGCTCATGCCCACACTCGAATATCTCCGCTCGGAAATCGAGCGCATGCGCTCGCAGGTCAGCCGCCAGCGCAAGGAAATCCTCCAGCTTCAACGGGCTGGGATATCGACCGCCTCGGCTGCGACCCTGCTTCAGCGGATGCTGAGCAAGGTTGACGACCTCTGCGCCGAGCGAGACCGGCAGGCGCGGGCAGCAAAGGAAAGCCCGACCAATGCGTCCGGCAAGCCGATAAGGGGCACTCCGGCAAACCGAAGGATGTAATGGATAACCTTCGGCGGTTTCCGGCGCCGTGGGTGATGGTAGAGGAGGAGCAATGTTTCCGCGTGAAGGACGCGAACCCTTCTCCGTCTTCTCTGTGCCCCACCGCGAAGACCTTCACCGGCGCCCGTACCAATACGCCGAGCAATTCCTTACCCGCGGATCGCGAGGCAATCTCACGGCTGCCGGAGCTTTTGAAGAGGCCGCAGTACTGAGGGCGTTGCTGTATCGCACCGCGTTCCCTAACCGTTCGGTGGCCGTTCTAGTTTACGTTGAAAATACAACCTGGAATCTCAATTGCGGTTGTATGTGAGAACGCCTGGGAACCCGCATGAGCCTCGCGGTTGGAGAGTCCTAAGTAAGGTAGGTAGACTGCCCCGCCGTCGGCTCCCAACACCGGCGGCGGGGCTTTTTGTGAGTTGCGTTCGTGGCAAAGCGTACCAGAGCACCGGCCAAGAAGTCGCGAGCTTCCATGCCGGGCTTTATCAGCCCCCAGCTTGCGACCCTGAAGATGAAAGCCCCTTCGGGGGCTCAGTGGATTCACGAAGTCAAATACGACGGCTACCGCATCCAGCTCCACCTCGACGGCGAGGACCGCAAGGCCTTCACCCGCAACGGCCATAACTGGATCGACCGGTTCTCGGTCATTGCAGGCGCCTTCGACATTCCGGGTCAGGCTATCGTGGACGGGGAAGTGGTCGTCATCCACGAAGAGCGCACCAACTTCTCCGAACTTCAGGCCGACCTCGGTAGAGGTGACCAGGACCGCCTCGTTTTCTTCGCCTTCGACCTCCTGTGGTTGGACGGCGTAGACCTCCGCAAACATGCGCAGCTTGCCCGCAAGGAGCTGCTGAAGCAGTTGATCGAGGAGAACGGGCTCGAAGCCCCCATCTTCTACAGCGAGCACCATGAGGGTGACGGTCAGGCGTTGTTCGAGGCCGCGAGCAAGCTGAACTACGAAGGCATGGTCTCCAAGCGGGTTGATGCGCCGTACCGGTCGGATCGGGTCGAGGCCTGGCAGAAGATCAAGACGGTGCAGCGCGAGAAATTCCCTGTTGTTGGTTTCGTCAAGGACCCGTCCGGCGTCGCCGCGCTCTACCTCGGCAAGCAGGAGGGGAAGGAGCTGCGCTATATTGGCAAGGTCGGCACGGGCTGGAGCCGGATGAAATCGGCGGAGATCCGCAAGGCGCTCGATACCGTCGTCAGCCCGAGGCAGAAGCTGACCAAGCCCGTCAAGAAACCGAAGGCCACCTGGGTCGAGCCGAAGTTCTACGCCGACGTCGAATATCGCGACATCACCTCTGAAGGTCTGCTTCGCGCCAGTTCGTTCAAAGGGTTGTCCAAGAAATAGCTCATGTACATTCGACGCGCTCTGCATGCGGGGTAATGATACCTCCGCCTGAGCGATGAAGATGCGGTGGCCTTGAAGCGCCGACGCTCCAAGCAGACGGGCTATGTTGAAGCCTCTCGCCATTGCTGCGCACCTAACGCAGATTAAGCGATTAGCGCGGAGGCGCCAGCTTCATGCGCAGCGGTAGGAACGGGGCGCAGCAGGTCAATTTTTCAAGCATATGCAACCTCCCCAGACTAGGCCTCCGCCCCTCCCGGAGGCCTTCCTTTTGGGACCACACAGTTCTTACGGGCGTTTTCTTCGCCAGTGGGTGGAGTACCGGCATGCCGGATCGCGTAACCCGAGCGGTAAAAGAAGCTCAAGCCATCCTGGCTCGCTGCCGAGCCTGGGCCGAGGGACAGCGAAAAGACGATCAATGACGTGCTGGCCGTTCTCGACGATGAGCGGCTTGTAAAGGCGATGGAGGAGGAAGATGAGCGACAATCTCACGAAACGGGACCAGCGCGTCACATGGCTTTCAGCCAGCCATTCAACAGGAGAGCGGGGCGGATAGTGACCGGCCCATTTCGTGTATCGACCGCTACTGCGCATGCCAACACTCGAAGCGGCATCGTAGGTCCTTCGCAAATTATCGATTCCCAGTAGGTCCGGGCGGGCGCGAACTACCGCTTGTCGTAGGTGGGGAAAAGTCGCTCGAAAGGTCCGCCGGCGCTGGCAGGTGCTCGCCTGAACGACAGGCCCAAATGACGCCGCCGGGCACGCAATACCTTGTCCCGGCGGCTTGATATCCGTCCAGCGCGGACGGGATCAGTAAAAATCCCGGATGCTCATGAGTATGGGCGTGGAGGGTGAAGGTTCGGGGTGGCCCACATACGAAGGCCGCAGCGGGAGGTTAAATCGCTGCGGCCCTGCGCATGGTCAAACAAGCCGGGTAAAATGAACTAAGTGAAATATGCAGCCAGCCCCGGTCATAAAATTTTGCGTCAACCTCTTCTAAGTTGCAAGCGAAATTCGCCGGAACCGAATTGCGGCCATCGTGCATTGTGTTCCGGGACTGGAACGCGGGGGGGCTCGGGCCGGCGGTTCACGCGACGCTGGCGGGCCTTCGGGTTAGAGGCAAGCTACAACAAAGTCGGCGGTTTCGGGGGGCCCCTAGTTCAAGGCGGCCGATCCTTCACGGTGGCCGCAGATACGATACGGCCTCAGCTCCGGGGGCAATGGGAGAAGCTGAGGCCGTTTATGCTTGTTTTGACCTTGGAGGCGTCATCGAGATAATTCAGCAACGTGGGGATTGTTCCTTCCGTCAATGCAGCTCCAGCAGGACCTGTCCGGCCGGCCGAGCCGGGAGCCGCCCGTGAGAAGTGGTCGGCTGCGCTTCGTGAACCGCCATCCTGCTCTGTGTTAATGACGACTTCCCGCCCGCGGGTGCATTCTCATCTCAGGGGAGTGATTCGGATGCTGGGGGTAATCCTGATGCTGCTTGTCGCCGGCGCTGGGGCCGTTCTGGTAATCGCGCTATGGGGCATCTACCGCCGAGCATAGAGTCCCTTAGGCATCCGGGGGCGCAGCGCGCTTCCCTGTTTGCCAAGGACCTAAGTTCGTTCCGGTTCGGGAACCGAAGTTGCCTACTCTCGTTCTGGAGTCGTTGTTAACCGCCTGAGGAGAGCCATACGGAGCGCCGCAGCGTGAGGCAGACCAACTCTCGTCTCAACTGACTTTTGCAACAGAATCGGCCAAAAGGCGACGCACGGATAGGATCGTTCCGGTCGATCATTGCCAAGCTGGGCAGCAAGGCGAACCGGCGACCCGCCTACATTTGGCCTAGCTCTAGGCGCCTGTTGGGAGGAACCAGAGAAGGAGGTTCTCCGTGCGCAAAACAAGAATCCTCTCGCTCCTGATTTTGTGCACCGTTGCTCCCGCGTTTGCACAACGTGCTCCGGAGCCTGACGTATTACCCACTGAGAAGGTGATAAAATCCTTCGAGAAAGCAAAGGTCAGTCTCGCTGAGGCGATAAGTATCGCAGCGAAGAAACACAAGGATGCGAAAGTCGTCGATGTAAGCTTTGACAGCGAGGCGGGTCAGCTGGCCTATAAGGTAAAGACCTATCAGGACAACAACGTGTGGGAAGGCGCGGTCGACGCTTGGACGGGAGAAATAATCGGTGAGGGGATGACCACACCGGTATCCAAGCTTGACGAAGAGGATAAGCTGGAATTGGCTGGCCTGCTGAAAGCTTCAGTCGATCTTTCCAAGGCAACTGCCGTGGCGGAGGAAAAAGGCTCCGGAAAAGCCATCAACGCCGGGCTTGAGGAGATAAACGGCCGGATAGTTTACGAGGTTACGATCGTAAATAGGGGCGGAACGACTAAGTTTGTTGTTGACCCCACGACCGGCCAAATCAAATGAGTCATCGTAAGCATTGATTCTGGAGTCTATTTAACGAACGCTATTCGTAAACGTGAATGATGCGGCGCGTTCGGAGCGAAAGATTACGGGTCGGTCACTGGACAGTATATTGATGGCCACCTCAAACTTGCGAATGCTTAATGCCTCCTTCAGTCCAGTGAGCGGACCTTGTCAGCTAAGAGCAGAAGTCGCGCTCTTGACCCTTAGGACGTTTCGCGGGACGGCGCGGAAGCTATGCCCTTGTAAACCTGACTGGCTATCCGATCCTGCTCTGCGGCTCGCATCTCTCGCGCCGTCTTCAATGCCCGCCGAAGGAATGGGTCTTCAGTCTCTTTGGACAGTGTAATAAGCTTGCAACAATTCGGGCAGTTAACCTGCAATCCATCTCGGACTCGGTTGATCTTCTCCCGAAAAACACGGGTGCAGCCCGGGCACCTAACCTTGACTTTGTCGTCCATCGGCCGGATAGCCTCGATCAGGGTGAGGCGCCGCCACCCTGAGAATGTGGCGGGGCTCATTTCTGGGCCGCAGAAAGTCAGCGGATAACGAAAACATTACGTGCTGCGGGTTAAGAAAAGGGGTGCCAAACGCTTCGACATTTCTTGATGTTTTAGCTTGGGCGCCCATGGCTTCTTAAGGACGGACCGCGCGTCTTTGTGGGGTCAGCGCCACGTCTCGGAACGCCTTCACGAGCGATCCTTCCAGCTTTCCATCCATCCCGCACAGGGTCTTGTAGGCATCCTGCCGGGACATTGGCGGCCGGTACGGCCTCGACTAGATGAGCGCGGCGATCCGGAAGGTTTGCGCGAAGTTCGTTGCCCTATGCC
The DNA here is from genome assembly GCF_055811315.1 of Bradyrhizobium sp. MI1.4. Classification (NCBI taxonomy): domain Bacteria; kingdom Pseudomonadati; phylum Pseudomonadota; class Alphaproteobacteria; order Hyphomicrobiales; family Nitrobacteraceae; genus Bradyrhizobium; species Bradyrhizobium sp. MI1.4. The sequence goes on from NZ_JBVVPP010000043.1 coordinate 54,497, forward strand.
GGCAAATGGGCCTGTTGCAGACCCCAAGCGTCGCCATCGACGGCAGCAAGTTCAAGGCGGTGAACAACTGCGACCGCAACTTCACGCATGCCAAGATGGCGAGGCGGATGGCGCAGATCGAGGAAAGCGTCGGTCGATATCTACGTCAACTCGATAGTGCCGACCGCCAGCAGCCATCGGAAGCGATCAGCATCAAGATGACGAGGATCAAGGAAAAGATCGCTCGGCTGAAGCAGGAGATGAGCCGCCTGGAAGTGCTTGATGCGCAGATGCGCAACGCACCGGATCAACAGATATCGCTCACCGATCCGGATGCCCGTTCGATGGCCACCAGTGGACGCGGATCGGGCGTCGTCGGCTACAATGTCCAGGTCGCGGTGGACACCGAACACCATCTGGTCGTTACGCACGAGGTCGTAAACGTCGGCAACGACCGTGGGCAGCTTGCTCGGATGTCGAAGCAAGCCAAAGAGGTGCTCGAAGCGGACAAACTCGAGGCAGTCGCCGACCGTGGCTACTTCGATGGAGAAGAGATATTGGCCTGCGAACAGGCTGGCGTTGCAGTCACCTTTCCCAAGCCCATGACGTCGAACGCCAAGGCGGAGGGCCGGTTCGGCAAACAGGACTTCGCCTACCTGCCCGATGAGGACGTCTACCGCTGCCCATCCGGCCAGCTGCTGCCCTATCACTACACCAACATCGAGCACGGAATGACGCTGCGCCGTTACTGGTCGACAGCAGCGTGCCAGGGCTGCGCGATCAAGAGCCAATGCACGCCGTCAAAGGAGCGCCGCATAACGCGCTGGGAGCATGAGTATGTGATCGAGGAGGTCCAGAGACGGCTCGATTCCAATCCCGATGCCATGCGGACGCGGCGCGAGACGGTCGAGCATCCCTTCGGCACGATCAAGACCCTCAGCGGACATCACTTCTGCTGCGTCCGAACTCGTTTTCCTTCGAGATTCTACACTTGCGACTTGCCGGGAGCTCGCGGATCCGCTGGCATCTCTGATTGTCAGCGAACTTTGGCGCTTCGAAGGAGCCAATGCGGAACCCCGAGGTACGAATTCACTCCGAGTTCTTCGGGGCAAGGGAACGGACGTGGTGGCTTGGATGAGGCGCTGCAGGGATCAGAAGCTAACCACAGGATCAGGATCATGAAGAACGTTATGCTGTCTTGGACATTTTGGGCTCTGCTTTCTGCAGCATTCGCCGCTCTCACAGCAGTTTTTGCCAAGATCGGTATCGAGAATGTAAATTCTGATTTCGCGACGTTCATTCGGACAATCGTCATCTTGATGACTGCAGCACTGATCGTCGTCGCCACTGGCAACTGGCAGCAACCTACTACTGTATCAGCCAAGACCTGGATTTTCTTGGTGCTGTCCGGACTAGCAACCGGGGCGTCCTGGATTTGCTATTTTCGCGCACTGAAGATTGGGGACGCCGCCCGTGTCGCGCCTATCGACAAGCTTAGTGTTGTGTTCGTTGCGGTCTTTGCAGTACTCTTCCTTGGTGAAAAGCTATCGGTCCTCAATTGGCTGGGGATTATCCTTATAGCGACTGGAGCGGTACTAGTCGCATATAGTGGGTAGCCGAATGACTGCAGCTGACTCCGCCGCAGTGAGGCCGCTAAAAAAATCTCGGCCGCAACAAACTCGCTGAAGACTTGCTCTCGCACAGAGGATGACGGGCGGGTTCTTCGACGTCATCCCCGGCCTCAGTGTTTGCCATGGCCGTGACCATTGCCATGACCGTTGTTGTCATTTCCTCCACTGTTGCCGTTGCCGTTGCCGTTATTGCCCTTGCCGTTCCCGGTTGCGCTCTTGCCGTCCTTGCCGTCCTTCCCATCATTGCCTTTCCCATTCCCCTTATTGTCCTCAGTGTTTCCTCTGGTAGAACCATCGTTGGACGCGCCTGCGGTCGTAACGGCTGCCGGCGTGCTCGCAGCTGACGTGCTCGTGCTTGCGACAGCCCCGCTGCTTGTCGTGCCTGCAGCCTGCCCAGCGCTATTGGATGTAGTCGAGCTGGTTTTGCCCTCATTCCAGACCGTATCAATCCGGGATTGAGGCGCACCTCTCGCCGTGCCGAGCGCTTCCCCTCCTCGCGCCAGCCCGTGCGTGGCCTTGTGGACGTTCAACTTGACCTCGCCGAGCGGATTCGAGATGCGCGCGACGCCAGCCTTGGGCGCGTGACCGCTGGCCGCCTGTTGCGATTGCTTCAGTGCGCCGGCGGCCCTGGTGCCCTTGTCGGTCGGACCGAGCGCGTGGACCGCATGGCCGCTCGCGGCATTGCGCGGGGCCGACAGGCCCGATTTCGGCACGGGGACGCGCTCGATGCTCGAGGCGCGCGGCTTGCCGTGCTCAATCGGATTGAACGTTCCGGAGCCGCTCAGGGAGAGGCCGGGCTTGCCATGCTCGAAGACGGTGGCGGCCTGCCCCGGCAGGACCTGGGCGATCTGCCCGGTCTTGAAGTCGGAGACCTCGACCTGGCCGCGAAGCACGCCCACCTTGGTGCTGCCCGCATTCACGGTGACGCTGAACTGGGTACCCTTGACCACGGCGGCAAGATAGGGCGTCTCGACCTCGAAATGCTTGACGTTGCGTTTCTCGACCTCGAGCAGGATCGAACCTGCCTGCTGGATGATGGTGGTCGAGAGACCCTGCTTGGTCTCGGTCGGCAAGCCGACCACCGAGTTGGGAGAGATCAGGATCGTTTCCTCGCCGCGGACGAGCAGGACGCGGCCATTACGTCCGGTGCGAATGGTGTCGCCGGGCTTGAGTGCCTCCTGCTGATTCAACGACACCTGCTGCGCGCCGCGGGTGGCGACCCAGACCTCGCCGGTGGCCTTTCCGACCGACCAGACGCCGTCGTCTGCGGCGGACGCGCCGGAAGCCGTTCCCAGGATCAGCGCAGCCGCGAAGGCGCACCGCATTCGAATTTTGCTCAGCATGACGGTCCTCAGTCCACGATAGTCAGTCCTGAGGGGTACCCAAAATTACTCAACATAGACTTAGCGAGAAGCAGAGCAGAAACATCGCGTTAACGATCCATTGACTACCGCCCGCCCGCATAAGCTTTTCTTCGCCCTGAAGGCCATAATGCCGAACGTTAGCGGCTGTGCAAAGGTGGACCGCAATCACGGCAGCCCAAGGAATGCGTTACAGGTTGGGCAGTCGTCCACGCGCAGGCCGCAGCGTCAGATAGCAGGTACTTTAATACGCCACGGAGCGCCGTTCAGTTGAATAATAACAGCCTCTCGTATGTCACGGTTTGGCATATAAAGGAATCTTAACAACTTGAGCGCGTAATACGTTTGATTTGACGTGACGATATTTAAATGAATTTGGGCCAGCCAATGAGGGCAATTTCTGCGGCCGATCTCATTACCGAGTTGGATGCCACCATCGCGAGGTGCTCATCCGAACGTTGTGCGCGCATGCTCTGGCGCACCACCGAGCTGCTCGTCGACGGTAATAACCGATTGCAAGCGCCGCAGGTCGGCCTGCTTGACGACGTTCTAATTCGCTTAGCCCGGCGGATTACGCCGGGGACCCTCGCCGAGCTCAGCACGACGCTCGCGGAGCTGGGTACTGCGCCGATGAAGACCGTGCGACGTCTCGCCTCGTGCGGCGATCCGGCGATCGCAGTCCCGATCCTTATGAAATCTCCCGCCCTGTCGCCGGCTGATCTCGTGGCGATCGCGACGTCCGGCAGCGAGGATCATCTTCTCGCCATCGCTGGCCGGCGCAGGATCGAAAGCCCGGTGACTGAGGCAATATTGCAGCGCGGCAGCAGCAAGACTTGTCTGGCCGTCATCGGCAATCCGGGCGCTGAATTCTCAGGCGCGGCCTATGCCAACTTGATCCGTAGGGCTGTGGAGGACGACGAGATCACGAAAGCGCTGACGCTGAGGCCTGACACCCCGGATATGGTGGTTCGCGAGCTGCTGTCGGCATCGCCCCGGCCGGCGAATAAGACTTCCAACGCAAACGCGTCCTCGCAAGTATTAACGACAGCGAAGCGACCTTACGACACTGAGTACGCCGCTGCGAGGCCGGAGATCATATCGCTCAATCGGAGCGGAAAGCTGAGCGACTCGACTGTCAATCGGTTCGCGATCCGGCGTGAGACAGCCAACCTGTTCACGGCGTTGTCGGTGCTGTCGGGAGCACCGATTGAGGCCATCGAGCAGGTTATGGCAGAGTCCGGTTACGAAGGCCCGGTTATGGCGTGCCGGGCATCGCGCTTGAACTGGCAGACCACGCTGGCGGTCCTCAACACTCGCGGCGCGGGGCTTTCACTAGGCGAACGCGCACGAGCACAGGTGCTGTTCGAAACGCTTCATCTCTCGACCAGCCAATGGTCCGTTCGTTGGGGAGAAATCTCCGCGGGCGCCCGCGGTCGCACTGCAAGACCGGCAGGAAAATAATGAAATTCGACGGTCGCAAGGCCCCTCGGGTGCGCATGGACAACAGACAGCCCGTGAACCTGATGGGCTCCGACGGCACTTGGCGGCGAAGCTGCATCTTGCTGGATATCTCGAACACCGGCGCCAAGATCGAAGTCGAAGGGTCGCTCGATGTTCTCTCGGCCAAGGAGTTCTTCATGCTGCTGTCGTCGACGGGACTGGCCTATCGACGCTGCGAGCTGGTCTGGATCGACGGAACCACGGCTGGCGTCCATTTTATCCAAGCAAATGGCAAGAAGGCCCAAATGACAGCGAGCGACAGGCGCGCGCATAAACCAAGTTGAGCCGAGCAGTCTCATCGAAGTGAGCCAATCAACTTGCACCACCGACGAGGCCCATTCAGCCCGGCACCCGACGAACGAAGGCACCAGTCATGCTCGTGCACGTATTGGCCGACACTTCTGAGAAGCTCTTCGGGCTCTGCTCGATTTTTGGCGGCCAGTTCACCGTTGCCGGCGAGCGGCTCGATGTGGAAGCAAGGCTTCCGCATGATGCTGCTGCGGTCGTCGTTCGTGCCGACCTGAGGGCGGTCGAAAACATTGTCGCGCTAAAAAAGAGAGCTGCGCGCTTCTCCAAAGCAAAGAAGCGCATCTTCCTCGTCGAGCAAACCTCCCACTTTTGCATCTCGCAAGCTTATGCGCTGGGCGCAACGTTGGTTTTGCCTGGCAAGATCGAGGCAGCCAAGCTCCTGGCCGCTTTGGTAGATCCAGCCGCCCACGGAACTGGGTCGACGAGCGGCATCTCGCAGTCTGACAATGCGGTTGAGGCCGCAGCAACCGCCATCGCCTCGATGTTCACCTCGATCACCCTCGGGGAGCGAGTCGACGTCGCCGGTCCCAAAGAGGCCGGCCGCAAGATCACCAACCGGATTTCCGAGCATGGGCTATCCGAATGGCTGGCCACCGTGCGGCGCCATCACGAGGGAACGTTCCAGCACTGCCTGCTCGTGACCGGCGTCGCCGTCGATTTCGGCCTCAGTCTCGGTTTTCGTAAAAGTGACCTTGAACGGCTCTCCACCGCTGCCATGTTCCACGACATAGGCAAAGCGAGGGTGCCCTTGGCGATCCTGGACAAGCCAGGACGCCTCGACGGCGAGGAGCGAGCGTTGGTCGAAACCCACCCGGCGGCGGGTTACGATGTGCTGAAAGGGCACGGGGACATCTCACCCGAAGTCCTCGATGCGGTCCGGCACCACCACGAATATCTCGACGGCAGCGGCTATCCTGACCGCCTCTGCGCCGAGAACATCACCGACATCGTTCGCATTCTCACCATTTCGGATATCTTTGCGGCGCTGATCGAACACCGGCCCTACAAGCTGACCATGCCGCGCGCGGCAGCGTACGAGATTCTCTGCGGCATGAGGGGAAAGCTGGACAGGGCGCTAGTCGTCTCTTTCAAGGATGTCGCGCTTACCAGATGAATTCTGCACGAACCATGCAGGAATATTCCACGCCTCCACTCAAGGCGTGATCGGAGGCGGTCTCATTTCCATGCACTTCGGCTTCTGGCCCGACTCGGACCTCCGGCCATATGGCGTTTTGCGTCGCTACTTAGGGCATAGCAGACTTCAAGCGCGCCTTGACTGGCAGCACTCGACCTATGAGTAGACGGCCTACCCGAGCTCTGAGTGACACTCCGGGCACGCATCCCCGATCGAATCCAGCACGTCACAGACCTCGGCAACCGCCTCAGCGGCACAACGAACGCCGCACAATGATCCGCACGGACTCGAACCTGGGAACGGACAGTGTGAGCGGCTGGTCCTAACCAATCAGAGCTTGCCAAGAGCATACTAGTAAACTCGACGCTGAGGCCGGTAGCACCAACCCTAGGCAACGACCAGCATCTGCCTCGTACGATGCGACCCGGCCGCGCAGCAAAATGGGTGATTTTGGGGCGGGCGTCTCGAAGGATGCGCCGCAAGGACGACGGCGCCCGCCAGGTTCACGCTGCCGTGCTGCGCGGGCTCTCCGCTGTTTCCTTGTCCGTCTCCTTGTCGCGAGACAGCCATGCTGGAAAGCGAAGCAGGCGTTCGTTGCCGTCTTTCGGCAGCACGATGGCAGCTTCATTGGACGAACTCGGGAGGTCCAGCGCTACGTGGCCGACTCGCACCGCATCCGCGCGCTGATCCAGTTCGCGCAGCAGGGGATCGAGCACACTGTCGATTTCGGTCGCCACCGACACCAGGAAACTATTGAGCTCGCGAGCCTCGGGCACAACTGCAGCAGCCGACTCGATCGCCTTGGAGAGACCATCCACGACGGGTGCAAACGCGCCGGCGGCTTGCCTGATTCGGGATTTTATCGCTTCGATTTCGCCCAAAACGCGATCACGCTCCCGCCTGGTCTTCTCCTCCGAAAGGCGGGCTTCAATTTCGGCGATCTGGGCCGTCAGGGTCGTGGCTTCGGATGCGAGTGCATCGCGTCTTCCGCGCGCGCGATCAAGATCGCGGCTGAGATTGTCCACTAAATCGTCCTTTCCGAACATGGCTTTGCTCCGTAGGACAGCCGTTTTGGTCTGTAGGACGGCCTTGGCGCGAACCGCCAGCCGGTTGAGCGACCGAAAGGCTGGATCGGCCGAAACAGGCATCAACTTCGGTCGCGTCACATGGGCCGACATGGTGATCCCCCACCCGTCCACATTAGCCGACCGCATGGTTAACAAGTGGTTAATGTCAACAGATGATACACGGGGCAGCATGCCGGCGACGCCGCCTTCGTCTCCTCGCTGCCATCCATTTCCGCTATAATCGCTGCGGTAGCATCACCCGGAGGCGCATCCCGAGCACGCACCGAGACCCGAGCCCAAATACCTCGTCATCTGCTGTGACGGCACCGGCACGAGAGCTCCGAAAACATCTCCAACGTCCTCAAGCTCTATCGCTGCCAGCGCAAGACGGACGGGACGGCGCCGCGGCTGATGGTGTCTTGCGATCCCGGGGTCGGCACGGTGACGGCACTCGTAAACCGCGCCGCTCGCGCGTTAACCGTCCATTAACCAACGCGGCCTAGCCTGCGGTAATCGTCCAGCCATCATTAGCTCGAAATGCCTTCCCGGTTCGCTCCAGGAGAAGCGCCGATGTGCGTCGAGTTGTTGACCTATGCCGATCTGGGTGCCCGCGTCCATATCTCCCGAGAGGCCGCGCGTTCGCTTGCGAGACGCCGACGGTTGCCGCGCTCGCGGTCGGAGGACGGCAAGGCCCTGTTGAGCGTTGATGTCCCCGAGCTCCGGTGCACACCCCGCCCAAGACGCGGCCGCCGGGTAGACCCGATCGATGCCTTCCTGACACAGATCGAAGCAGTTAAGATCGAGGCATTCAAGGCGGAGGTCGCGCGGCTCAAGGCCGTCGCAACCGCCTACAGGGCAGTGTTCGAGCGCGAGCGCGCCGATCGCCTCGCCGTCGAGCTGACGCAGGCGGCCGCCGAGACGACGGCCGCCAATGCGTGGGCGGCACTACTGGAAGACGAAGTGGCGGTTCTGCGGAACGGTCGCCATGCCGGCGGCGCGATCGCGGGACAAGCCGCGCGTCGACCGGGACATCTGGCCGCTGCGATCGTGGAAGAAGACCGCGACTCGCAGGTAGCACTCGATCCTCATCTCCATCCCCGGCTTGCCGGAGCAATCACGAGGGAAGAATGACTGGCACCACCAATATCCACGAAATGAAGGCCCGCATCGTCGTGTTTGGGGTCGGCGGCGCCGGCGGCAATGCGGTCAACAACATGATCACTGCCGGGCTGCAAGGAGTCGAGTTCGTGGTCGCCAATACCGACGCGCAGGCGCTGGCCATGTCGAAGGCGAGGCGCCTCATCCAGCTCGGCACAAAGGTGACCGCAGGCCTCGGCGCCGGCTCGCAGCCGGAATTGGGGCGCGCCGCAGCCGAAGAGGCGATCGATACGATCCGCGATCAATTGACTGGCGCACACATGGTGTTCGTGACGGCCGGCATGGGCGGCGGCACCGGCACCGGGGCTGCCCCCATCGTCGCTAGGATCGCGCGCGAGCTCGGCATTCTCACGATCGGCGTGGTCACCAAGCCATTTTACTTCGAGGGCCAGCGCCGCATGCGCTTTGCCGAAGCCGGCATCGAGGAGTTGCTGAAGACGGTCGACACCCTGCTGATCATCCCGAACCAGAATCTGTTCCGGGTGGCCAGCGAGAAGACCACGTTCGCCGATGCCTTTGCCCTTGCCGACCAGGTGCTTTATTCCGGCGTAGCCTGCATCAGCGACCTCATCGTCAAGGAAGGCCTGATTAATCTCGATTTTGCCGACGTCCTCTCCGTCATGAAGGAGAAGGGCAAGGCCATGATGGGACGGGGCGAGGCCTCCGGCGAGAAGCGCGTGCTTGCCGCTGCTGTGGCCGCGATTTCCAATCCATTGATCGAGAATCCCTCGATCAAGCGCGCCAGTGGCCTCATCATCTCTATCACCGGCGGCAAGGATCTAATGCTGTACGAAGTCGACGAAGCTGCGACCCGCATTCGCGACGAGGCCGACCCGGACGCCAACATTATCGTCGGCGCGTCGTTTGACGACAGCCTCGACGGTATCGTCCGCGTCTCGGTGGTGGCGACCGGAATCGATAATCTCGACCCGGCGTCTCAGGCGCAACCGGTGGAAACCGCCATCGCCCAGCTCGCGGGCAGGCTGCGTGCGGATTCCGATCGATGTCGCCCAGGATTCCGAGATGATCTCGCCCACCATTCCGATTTGAAGTCGCCCACCCGTT
>NZ_JBVVPP010000044.1:0-61001 GCF_055811315.1 Bradyrhizobium sp. MI1.4
CTCCGGTTTTTGTGGCAGGGCCCGCGGTTCGGGTTCCTCCCCCACCACGCCTAAAGCTCTTACCCCTCCCCGTTGGGGGGGGGGGGGGCCCCCCCCCCCCGGCCCCCGACGGGTGAGGGGTTCTATCCGCGCGTGAACCTCTCCTTCGGACTCGCGGACAGATACCCCTCATCCGGCGCTTCGCGCCACCTTCTCCCACAAGGGGAGAGGGTAAGAAGCTTACGGCTTGCTCGGATCGAACCGCTTCGCGAGGCCCTTCCAGCAATCCGCGTAGTCATGCTGCAACGTCGCGGAATTCGCGGCGTGCGCGGTGACGCGCTGCGCGTAGCGGGTCTCGAACATGAAGGCCATGGTGCCGGTCAGCTTGACCGGCTTCAGCTCGCCGTTGCTGGCGTGCTCGAAGGCATCGCGATCGGGGCCGTGCGGCAGCATGCAATTGTGCAAACTCATGCCGCCCGGCACAAAACCTTGCGGCTTGGCGTCGTACACGCCGTAGATCAGGCCCATGAACTCGCTCATGATGTTCATGTGATACCACGGCGGGCGGAAGGTGTTGTCGGCGACCATCCAGCGCTCGGGGAAGATCACGAAGTCGATATTCGCCGTGCCCGCGGTCTCCGACGGCGAGGTCAGCACGGTGAAGATCGAGGGATCGGGATGATCGAAGCCGATCGCGCCGACCGGCGAGAAGGTGCGCAGATCATATTTATACGGCGCATAATTGCCGTGCCAGGCGACGACGTCGATCGGCGAGTGGGGCAACTGCGTCCTGAACAACGATCCGCCCCATTTCACGTAAAGCTCGGTCGGTGTGTCCTTGTCCTCGTAGTGCGCGACCGGCGTCAGGAAGTCGCGGGCATTGGCGAGGCAGTTGGCGCCGATCGGTCCGCGCTCCGGCAGCGTGAAGGCGCCGCCGTAGTTTTCGCAGAGATAGCCACGCGCCGGTCCGCTCGGAATCTCCACCCGGAACTTGACGCCGCGCGGGATCACCACGATCTCGCCGGGCTCGGCGTCGATGCGGCCGAACTCCGTGACGATGCGAAGATTGCCCTGCTGCAGCACGAACATCAGCTCGCCGTCGGCATTGTAGAAGTGCTGGTCCACCATCGATTTGGTGATGAGATAGACGTGGGCGGCCATGCCGGCCTGGGTGTTGACGTCACCGGCGGTGGTCATGGTCTGCACGCCCTGAAGGAAGGTCATGTCCTCCTTCGGGATCGGCGCCGGATCCCAGCGCAATTGCGCGATCGGCAGGTCGTTTTCGTGGCACGGTGCCGAACGCCACAGGCCGCCGTCGACCTTCTCGAAACGACCCGAGTGTTTCACCGACGGGCGAATGCGATAGAGCCATGAGCGCTCGTTGCTGCCGCGCGGCGCCGTGAAGGGCGAGCCGGAGAGCTGCTCGGCATAGAGGCCGTAGGCACAGCGCTGCGGCGAGTTGCGTCCGATCGGCAGCGCGCCCGGCAGCGCTTCGGTCTCGAAACTGTTGCCGAAGCCGGACATGTAGCCCGGCGTGACCTGGGCCGTGCTGCGAATGATCTGATCGGGCGAGGTGTTGATGTTCATGATGATCCTCCTCCTTGCAGGGCGGCCCACATCTCCTGGTCGCGCTTGTCGGTCCAGATCACGGGGTCGTCGATCCCCGACGCCTCGTCATAGGCGCGAGATACGTTGAACGGCAGACAGTGCTCGTAGATGGCGAAGCTCGAAAATTTCGGATCCATGACCTCGCGCGTCGCGGCCATCGATTCCTTCAGCGTGCGGCCCTTGGCGACCGAGATTTCGGCGGCGCCGTAGAGCGAGGTGACGAAGTCGCGCGTCATCGCGATGGCTTCGCGCACCGTGGCGACACCCTTCAACGCATCGCCGCGGCCCGGCGCGATCGCCTTGGGATTGAAGTTGCGGATCTCGTTCAGCGTCAGCGGCCATTCGCGCAGGTGTGCGTCGCCACAATAGCAGGCCGAGTGGTATTCGATCAGGTCACCGGAGAACATCACCTCGGCATCCGGCACCCAGGCGACGATGTCGCCCGAGGTATGGCCGGCGCCAAGCTGCATCAGGCGTACCTCGCGCTTGCCGAGATAGATCGACATCTCGCCTTCGAAGGTCAGCGTCGGCCAGGTCAAGCCGGGTATGCTCGATGCGTCCTGAAACAGGCGCGGGAAGCGGCCGTACTCGGAATCCCAATCCTGCTGGCCACGCTCCTCGATCAGGCGATAGGTCTCCTGCGAGGCGACGATGCCCTGCGCCTTGTAGGCGGAGGCGCCGAGCACGCGCACGGCGTGATAATGCGACAGCACGACATATTTGATCGGCTTGTCGGTGACGGTACGGACACGCTCGATCACCTTGTTGGCCATCGCCGGCGTCGATTGCGCGTCGAACACCAGGCAGCCGTCGTCGCCGACGATGATCGCGGTGTTCGGATCGCCCTCCGCGGTGAAGGCGTAGAGATCGGTGCCAATCTCGGAGAAGGTGATCTTCTTCTCGGAGAGGTCGCCGGTGGATGCGAAGTTCTTCGCCATCAATTTCATCCTTCAAGTCTTTGGGGGCTATTGTTGTTGCTGTTGCTGCTGCTGGCCGTCGATCATGCGCCGCTTGGCGAGGAGAAGCGCCTCCCGCAGCACGATGATATCGCCGATATGGTTGGCGAGGATCAGCACCAACGCCGCGTCGAAGTCCGCGCTCTGCTCGTCGGTGAAGCCACGATGCGCCTCCACAATGGCGCGAAAGGCGTCGTCGGGTCGCGCGAAGTTGGAGCTGGTGGAGAGCGGCATGCGAGTCCTCAATTCAAGCAAATTCTTGATTCAAGCCCTGCGCCCGTGACAGCGCTGCCGCGACGCCAGCGCGCGTGGGGTGGCGGAAGCGCGCCGCAACATAACCGTCCGGCCTTAATAGGTAGGCTGAGCCTGGTTCCGCATCATAGCGCTTTGCAGTGAGCCCTGCCGGATCTGCGAGCCCGTCCTCACCGCCGATGCAGATGTCCTTCACACCAACAGGCGCATCGATCGCCGCGCCGTTGCCGAACGACAGCAAGGTGAAGTCTGTTCCACCCTTGCGGAATGCATCCGTCAAATAGGCTTGCTCGCCCGCGCGCGTCGTAACGGGAGCATCGAGCATCGAACAACCCGGGAGCGGGCCACCGCGCCACGCATCCGCATCCGGCGATGACAGCGGCGAGTCATAGCTGCACGGCACCGAGAGCCGCCCGCCATTGACCATGCGCTTGCCGAATTCCGTTTCCTTGGCCAGCGACAGCACCGCCTTGCGCAGCCGCGCTTCCTGATGCGAGTTCGGCGCCATGAAATCGGTCGAGCGGGTGGATTCGCGGATGTTCTCGTCGGCCGCCAGACTGCGCTCGACGTGATAGCTCTCGAGCAGGCTCGCGGGTGAGGCGCCGCGCAGCACGCGGTCGAGCTTCCAGGAGAGATTCTCGGCGTCCTCGAGTCCCGAATTGGCGCCGCGCGCGCCGAAGGGCGAGACCTGGTGCGCGGAATCGCCTGCAAAGATCACGCGGCCATGGACGAAGCGATCCATCCGCCGGCACTGGAATTTGTAAAGCGAGATCCACTCGAACTCGAACTTGTCGTGGCCGAGCATGCGCGCAATCCGCGGCCGCACGTTCTCGGGCTTCTTCTCGACGATGGGGTCGGCATAGCGATTGAGCTGAAGGTCGATGCGCCAGACATCGTCGGGCTGTCGGTGCAGCAGCGCCGAACGTCCCGCATGAAACGGCGGATCGAACCAGAACCAGCGCTCGGTCGGGAATTCCGCGGTCATCTTGACGTCGGCGATCAGGAACTGGTCCTCGAACACCTGTCCGGCGAAGTCCGCGCCCACCATCTGCCGCAGCGACGAGCGCGCGCCGTCGCAGGCGACGACATATTGCGCGTGCAGGCGATAGGCGCCCTCCGGCGTCTCGATCGTCAGCGCGACGGAATCGTTGCGGCTCTCCAGCGCCGTCACCTTGTTGCGCCAGCGCAAATTGATCTCGGGCAGCTCGCTGATGCGGTCGACCAGATAGGCTTCGGCGTAATATTGCTGGAGATTGATGAAGGCCGGCCGCTTGTGACCGTCCTCCGGCAGTAGATTGAACTGGTAGAGCTGCTGCTCGCCGTGGAAGATGCGGCCGACGCTCCAGACCACGCCCTTGTCGACCATGCGGTCGCCGACGCCGAGCCGGTCCCAATATTCCAGCGAGCGTTTCGAGAAGCAGATCGCGCGGGAGCCCTCTCCGATGCGGTCGGCGTCATCCAGAAGAACGACGCGCTGGCCGCGTTGGGCAAGGTCGATCGCAAGCGACAGCCCGACCGGGCCAGCGCCCACGATCACCACGGGATGCTCGGCCGCGCTCTGGCCGGGACGATCCTGATCGGGGTGGCGGCGATAGCCGAACTGGGTTTTGGCCTGATGCGTATTGGCCGTCGCCATGCGCTAACCTCGGCTCTGGTCAGGAGAGGCCTGATCTGCTAATAGTCTCACGTGCAACTATTTTGGACCGGAGCCGGCCGGCCGTCAACTGGAATTCGGAGCGCTCTCCTTGGCGAGGACATCCAGCGACATCGCGCTGAAGACACGCGAGGCCGATGAGGCTTCACCGCGGCCAAAAACACGGCTCGACCTGTTCAGGTTCGTGCCGTTCCGCCTCAACCGGCTCGCCGCGGAGGTGAGTTCCGCACTCGCCGTCGAATATCAGGAGCGTCACGGCCTCGACATCCCCGCATGGCGCGTGATCGCGACGCTCGGCTTCCGCAACGATGCCTGCAGCGCGCAGTACGTCGCGCAATGCACCCGCACGCACAAATCCACGATCAGCCGCGCGGTGACCATGTTGCTGCACCAGGGTTTGATCGAGCGCGTCGAGAACGAAGCCGACCGTCGCGAATTCCGCCTCCGACTGACCAGGAAAGGCCGCACGCTCTACGAGGAGCTGTTTCCGCAATTGCTGCGGCGGGAAGACGAGATCCTCGCCTGCCTCACCGCGCAGGAGCGCAAACAGCTATCGACGCTGCTCGGCAAGATCGAACAGAGCCTCGATTTGATCCAGACCAGCGAAGAGGCCGACGCCAAGCAGGCGTATTGATCACTTCGCAAATGATCGCGACGGCGGCAAATGCAGCGCCCAGACATCGACCTTGTCGCTGGCGCGCGGATAGATCTCCGTCACGATCGGATCATGGCCGGGAATGAACCGGTCAGGATGGCCGGCGAGGCGCTCGATGGTCTCCCAGCCAACCGTCATGTCGCCGACATTGTAGACGATCGGGAATGGGCTTCTGCGCTGGAGATTGGCGTAATAATGCGCGGCATCGGACGCCAGCACCACCGGTCCGCGCGCGGTCTCGACTCTGACCACCTGCAAGCCATCCGAATGGCCGCCGACGCGGTGCAAGGTGACGCCGGGCGCGACCTCGCCGTCGCCGGAATAGAAATTGACGCGCTCGCCATAGACATGGCGGACCATCTGGGTGACGTGCTCGACCGAGAACGGATGTCGCAGCAGTCCGTTGCACATGCAGCGCCCCGTCGCGTAGGCCATCTCGCGCTCCTGGAGATGGAAGCGGGCGTTCGGGAAGCGGTCGAGATTGCCGGCATGGTCGTAATGCAGATGCGTCACGATGATGTCGCGAATGCTCGCTGCCGCGACACCAAAGCGCTCCAGCGCGTCGACCGGATTGAGCGTCAGCTTGCGCGCCCGCGCGGACGCTTCCTCGGCATTGAAGCCGGTATCGACCAGGATGTCGCGGCCGTTGCCGCGGATCAGCCAGACGAAATAGTCGAGATCCTGCGCCGCGCTGTCATGCGGGTCGGGCGCGAGGAAGTTCATGTGGGGCGTGCGCGGCGACATCGTCGCATAGCGCAGTGCGTAGATTTCGTAGGCGTTTCCCATGGTTTTGATCTTGCTCTTTTTGTGGGTGCACCTTCAGCGGCGATCGACCGCACCAAGCCATCGTCCACCGCAAAGGTCAAACACCGCAGGTTGAAGGAGGCCCGTCCGCAATGTGAGACCAATCACATTGTTGTCGCCATGGCTGCCCTAATTTGCAGCCGCAATGACAACCAGCATGACAACCAGAATGCATCGCGTGCGATCATGACCGCCCGTTTATTCCCCCGCAACATGCCCATGCGTCGCGGTCAATTGTCGCGATAGCGCCGAATCCGCAAGCGGTTGACGCCCCCCTCCCCCGGTTTGATAATGCACATTGCGTAAGTTAAGGTCGCCGCGGCGCAAGCTGGAAACGGCGCCTTTTTGGCTGGATCGCGCTAATTATGAAAATTGGCCTGCTTTTCGTTCTATCCTTGCTCGTGTCGCTCATCCCGACCGCTCCGTCACTTGCGGCCGGCGATCGCTTTGCGCTGGTCATCGGCAATGCCAAATATCCGGACGCCGACGCTCCCCTGAAGGAACCGCTCAACGACGCGCGCGACGTCGCCGACGAGCTCAAGCGCGACGGCTTTTCCGTCGAGATCGGTGAGAACCTGACCGGCGACGGCATGCGCCGCGCCTTCGACAAGCTCTACGGCAAGATCAAGCCGGGGTCGGTGGCACTGGTGTTCTTCAGCGGCTTCGGCATCCAGTCCGCGCGGCAGAGCTATTTGCTGCCGATCGATGCGCAGATCTGGACCGAATCCGACGTGCGGCGCGACGGCATCAGCCTCGAAACCGTGCTCGGCGAGCTCAACACCCGCGGCGCCGGCGTCAAGATCGCGCTGGTCGATGCCTCCAGGCGCAACCCGTTCGAGCGCCGGTTCCGCAGCTTCTCGGCCGGCCTCACGCCCGTCATCGCGCCGAACGGCACGCTGGTGATGTATTCGGCGGCACTGGCCTCGGTGGTCTCGGACGCCGGCGGCGAGCACAGCCTGTTCGTCCAGGAACTCCTCAAGGAAATCCGCGTCCCCGACCTGATGGCCGAGGAGACGCTGAACCGCACCAAGATGGGCGTCACCCGCGCCTCCCGGGGCGAGCAGGTGCCGTGGATATCCTCGTCGCTGGCCGAGGATTTCTCCTTCATTCCAGGGGCCGGCGGGTCGCGCCCGACCACCACGCCGCCACCTGCGCCTCCCCCGCCGCCGGTCGTCGCCAACAACCCGCCGCCGACTCCACCCGCACCTTCACCGCCTCCGCCGCCGAAACCGGCCGAGACGGTGGCTGCGCCCGCTCCGTCACCGAAGCCGCAGGTCGAGGCTGCCTTGCCGCCGGCACCGCCGCCGCCTCCGCCTGTGATTCCGGCCGATCCCGCCACCGCTCCGACCATGGAGAGCGGGCCGAGTGCGGCCGCCCTGGCCGAGGACCCCACCATCAAGGGGCTGACCGCCAAGATCGCGGCCAATCCGGATGACGTGAACGCGCTTTACCGGCGCGGTCAGGTCTATGCCAGCAAGGGCGCCTACAGCCTGGCCATCAAGGATTTTGACGAGACGCTCCGGATCAACCCGAAGGACGTCGAGGCGCTGAACAATCGCTGCTGGACCCGCACCGTGGTCGGCGACCTCCAGGGCGCGCTGAAGGATTGCAACGAGGCCCTCCGGCTGCGACCGAACTTCGTCGACGCGCTGGACAGCCGGGGGCTCGTCAATCTGAAATCGGGGGCGGTCAAGAACGCCATCGCCGATTTCGAGGCCGCCCTGAGGATCAATCCGCGCTTGACCTCCTCGCTGTTCGGACGCGGGATCGCCAAGCAGCGCAACGGCTCGGCCCAAGAGGGCGCGCTCGACATCGCCAATGCCAAGGCGATGGACCCGAACATTGTTCAGGAATTCGCAAGCTACGGAGTGCGTTGATATTTTTTTGAATCGGGGCCGATGTGCCTCGAACCCGCGACGGCCCGGCGAAGACTAATCGAACGGATGCCGCAGGCCGTCCTTTCGGGGGCTTATTGCAGGATTTTCGAACCGCACCAGCTGGCTGCGCAGGAGGGACTGGCTATGAGATTGGCTGCAAAGGGACTTACCGCAATCCTGTCCATCATCACCGTCGGCGCCGCGCTGTCGCTGACGATCCCGCTGGCATTCGCAGCCGACGACGGCAACAGCAAGAACGTCACCGAGGACGAGATCGTCCGCGCGCTGGCGCCGCCGCCGAAGAAGCCGCTGACCCGCGGCCTCTCGATCGCTCCGCAGGCCGATCCCGCACCGAGTGCCACGGAGACCAAGCTGATCCAGTCCGTGCGCGGCCGCTCGACACGGTCGCTGTCGTCGACCGAGCGTGAAGAAATCGCGTCGGCGGCCAAGGACAAGCCGAACATCGATCTGGAAATCACGTTCGACTACAACTCGGCCAATATCAGCGCCAAATCGCTTGCCTCGGTCCAGGCGCTCGGCCGCGCGCTGACCAGCCCCGACCTGAAAGGCTCGACCTTCGTGGTCGCCGGCCATACTGACGCCGCCGGAAGCGAGAGCTATAATCAGGATCTGTCGGAGCGCCGCGCGGATTCGATCAAGCGCTATTTGGTCGACAAATACAGCATCTCCGCGACCGACCTCGTCACGGTCGGCTACGGCAAGAGCAAGCTGAAGGACCCGGCCCAGCCGATGGCGGAAGTCAATCGTCGCGTGCAGGTCGTCAACATGGAAAACAAGACTACCGCATCGAAGTGACCACGACGTAATCCTTTGAAGTGACAAGTCGTGATGTGGTGTAAAGTCTCGCTTCCAGTGCGCGTCCCGCAGCCTTGCGGGACGCTGCTTTATTTCAGGGAAACGCTCTCCATGGGCCGCGCGCGGATGGCCGTGAGCCAGGCCAGGACGATCCGGCAATGAACCTCTCCCAATATCTCAAGCCAGCCGGAACGGTGATCTTCGTCGTCGCGCTCGGCGTCGGCTATTATCTGTTCGAGCACCGGCACCGCGCCGAGCCCAAGGAAACGCCGAGCGAGGCGCTGGTCATCGTGACCAAGTCGACCAATGCCTGCTTCTCCGACCTGGTCCGGGTGACCGGCTTCTTCGTGCCGCGCCGCGAAGCCGTGGTCGTCGCCGACCAGGAGGGATCCAGGGTCACCGACCTCTTCGTCACCGAAGGCACCCTCGTCACCGACAATCAGGAGCTGGCGCGCCTGACCGCACCGCCCCAGATTCCGGGCCAGCCGCCGCGGCCCGGCCCGCAAGGTCCGGTCTCGCTGAAGGCCTCTGCGCCGGGCCTCGTCACCGAGGTCCGCACCATCGTCGGCGCGCCGGCCTCGCCGCAGGCCGGCCCGATGTTCCGTATCGCCGTCAACAACGAGATCGAGCTGGACGCGCAGGTGCCCGCGGTGCACATGGCCAAGCTCAGCTCCGGCGCGACCGTGCGCATCAGCCGCGACGACGCGCCCGATTTGATCGGGCGGGTCAGGCTAGTCGCGCCCGAAATCGATCGCGCCACCCAGCTCGGCCGCGTGCGCATCAGCGTCACCAACAATCCCTCGCTGAAAGTCGGCGTGTTCGCCCGCGCCTCGATCGACGCCAAGCGAAGCTGCGGCGTCGCGGTTCCCAAGACCGCGATCGACCATCTCACCGTGCAGGTCGTCAAGAGCAACATTGTCGAGACGCGCAAGGTACGGGTCGGGCTGTCTTCGGACAGCGCGACGGAAATCCTGGAAGGCCTCAATGTCGGCGAGATCGTCGTCGCCGACGCCGGCTCTTCGCTGCATGACGGCGACCAGATCAAGACCATGTTCGCTGATGAACTCGATCGCACGCGGGTACGCTGATGGCTCTCAATATCTCGGCATGGTCGATCCGCAATCCGCTGCCGTCGGTCGTATTTTCCATCATCCTCCTGATCCTCGGCTGGGTGTCCTTCACCAAGCTCGCGGTGACGCGGCTACCCTCGGCCGACATTCCCGTGATCTCGGTCGCGGTATCGCAGTTCGGCGCGGCACCCGCCGAGCTCGAATCCCAGGTCACCAAGACGGTTGAAGACGCCGTCTCCGGTGTCGAAGGGGTCAGGCACATCACCTCGCAGATCACCGACGGCCTGTCGGTGACGACAATCCAGTTCGCGCTGGAAACCAACACCGACCGCGCGCTCAACGACGTCAAGGACGCGGTGACGCGCGTGCGCTCGAACCTGCCGCAGAACGTCACCGAGCCGCTGATCCAGCGCGTCGATGTCATCGGCCTGCCGATCGTCACCTATGCCGCGATCTCGCCCGGCAAGACGCCGGAGCAGCTCTCCTATTTCGTCGACGACGTGGTCAAGCGCGCGCTGCAAGGCGTGCGCGGCGTCGCCCAGGTCGAGCGCATCGGCGGTGTCGAGCGCGAGATCCTGGTCTCGCTCGATCCCGACCGCCTGCAGTCGATGGGGCTGACGGCCGTCAACGTCAGCCAGAGCCTGCGCGGCACCAATGTCGACGTCGCCGGCGGCCGCGCCGAGATCGGCAAGAACGACCAGGCGATCCGCACCCTCGCCGGCGCCAAGACGCTGAGCGATCTCGCCGGCACCATGATTCCGCTGTTCGGCGGCGGCGAGGTCCGGCTCGACGATCTCGGCACCGTCACCGACACCATCGCAGACCGCCGTACCTTCGCCCGCTTCAACGGCGAGCCGATCGTCGCGCTCGGCATCAAGCGCTCCAAGGGTGCCAGCGACGTGAAGGTCGCCGAGGCCGTGCAGAAGCGCATCGACACGCTCAAGGCCACTTATCCCGACGTCGACCTGAAGGTGATCGACACCTCGGTCGAATATACCAATGGCAATTACCACGCGGCGATCTCGACCCTGTTCGAAGGCGCCATCCTCGCCGTCGTCATCGTGCTGTTGTTCCTGCGCGACCTGCGCGCCACCATCATCGCCGCGATCTCGCTGCCGTTGTCGATCTTCCCGGCATTCTGGGCGATGGACCTGCTCGGCTTCTCGCTCAACCTCGTCAGCTTCCTCGCCATCACGCTGTCGACGGGTATTCTGGTCGACGACGCCATCGTCGAGATCGAGAACATCGTCAGGCACATGAACATGGGCAAGTCGCCCTATCGTGCCGCCCTGGAAGCCGCCGACGAGATCGGCCTCGCGGTGATCGCGATCTCGCTGACGATCATCGCAATCTTCGCGCCCGCGAGCTTCATGTCGGGCATCGCCGGACAGTTCTTCAAGCAGTTCGGCATCACCGTCTCGGTACAGGTGTTCTTCTCGCTGCTCGCGGCGCGCTTCGTCACGCCGGTGCTCGCCGCCTACTTCCTCAAACATAGCAATCACCAAGAGCCGCCGCCCGGCCGCGTGCTGCGGTCCTATCACAGGCTCGTGGCCTGGTCGGTGAAGCACTATTTCATTACGGTGCTGGTCGGCTTCGGCGTCTTCGCCGCCTCGATCTGGAGCATTACGCTGCTGCCGCAGGGTTTCCTGCCGGCGCAGGACAGCTCGCGCTCGTTGGTTGCGCTCGAGCTGCCGCCGGGCACGCAGCTCGCCTACACCGAAAAAGTCACCGAAGACATCGTGGCGCGCCTGCGCAAGCGGCCCGAGGTGAAGAGCATCTTCGTCGACGGCGGCCGCGTTCCACCGGGGACCCAGGAAGTCCGGCGCGCCGCCTTGATCATCAATTACACGCCCAAGGACAGCCGCGACATCACCCAGCGCGAGCTCGAATTCTCGATCAGCCAGGAGCTGGAGAACATTCCAGACATCCGCTTCTGGTTCCTCGACGAGAACGGCCTGCGCGCCATCTCGCTGGTCGTGACCGGCGCAGACGCCAACATCGTCAACAACGTCGCCAGCGAACTCGCGACGCAGATGAAGCGGATTCCCACCATCTCCAACGTGATCTCGGAAACCACGCTGGAGCGGCCCGAGCTGCGCGTCGAACCGCGCGCCGATCTCGCCGCACGGCTCGGCGTCTCAACCGAAAGCCTATCGCAGACCATCCGCGTCGCCACCATCGGCGACGTCGGCCCCGCGCTTGCCAAGTTCGACGTTGGCGACCGTCTGGTGCCGATCCGAGTGCAGCTCGAGGATGCCGCGCGCGGCAATCTGAAGACGCTCGAACAGTTGCGCGTGCCGCTCGGCGAGCACGGCGAGAAGGGCGGCGTGCCGCTGTCCGTCATCGCCGACGTCAAGCTCGACCAGGGTCCGACCAGCATCAACCGTTACGATCGCGAGCGACAGGCGACCGTCGCGGCCGATCTCGTCGGCTCCGCCGCGCTCGGCGACGCCACCAAGAAGATCTACGATCTGCCGGTCATGAAGAGCCGACCGAAGGGCGTGAAGGTCTCCCCCTCCGGCGACGCCGAAAGCCTGAACGAACTGTCCGAAGGCTTTGCCACCGCGATCACGGCGGGCCTGATGATGGTCTACGCCGTGCTGGTGCTGCTGTTCGGCACTTTCCTGCAGCCGATCACCATCCTGTTCTCGCTTCCGCTCTCGATCGGCGGCGCGATCGCGGCCCTGCTGATCACCGGCAAGCAGCTCACGACTCCAGTGTGGATCGGCATCCTGATGCTGATGGGCATCGTCACCAAGAACGCGATCATGCTGGTGGAATTCGCCATCGAATCCATTCACGCCGGCACACCGCGCGAAGAAGCCATGATCGACGCAGGCATGAAACGCGCTCGCCCGATCGTGATGACCACGATCGCGATGGCCGCGGGCATGATGCCCAGCGCGCTCGCGGTCGGCGCGGGCGGCGAGTTCCGCTCGCCGATGGCGCTCGCGGTGATCGGTGGCCTAATCTTCTCGACCATCCTGTCGCTGGTGTTCGTGCCCGCGATGTTCATGGTGATGGACGATCTCGGCGCCCTGATCTGGCGCTTCGCCAAGCGGCTGGTCGTGCACAGCGAAGATGCGGAGGGCGCAAGTCATCACGGAGCTGCGCCGGCCGAAGCGATGCCGCGGCCGAAGAATATCGTGCACCCTGCGGCGGAGTAGATGTGGCACCAGCGTCAAGCACACGAGGCAGTTCAGCGAGCGCCATCCGAGAACCCGACATAGCGGAGGATCGTCTTCGCTACCAGGCATTCAGACGTACCGGTCGTGCTGTGCCGATCAAGGTCGTTAAAGCGTGGGTCGCGAGTTGGGACTCTTCTGACGAACTCCTTCGCCCCGATTGTAGCGACCCAGCCTAACGGCCCCCCTACTCGTTGCGCGCGATCGCCGTCAGCTTGGTCATGTTCCGCAGCAGGATGCGGCCGCGCTGGAGATCGAGGATCGCTTCCTTGCGCCAGGCCTGAAGCTGGCGGTTGACGCTCTCGCGGGCGGCGCCGACGAAGACGCCGAGTTGCTCCTGCGAGATGTGCACCTCCGAGCCGAAATCGGCGGCGAGCGCGCAGAGGCGCCGCGCGAGGCGAACCGGCAGCGGCTGGAGCATGGACTCTTCCATGCGCTCGCTCTGCCAGCGGATGCGCTGGCAGAGCAGCGCGATGATCTTGATCCCGACTTTCGGCTCGCGTTCGAGGAAGGCGAGAAAGTCTTCGCGCCGCAGCACGAACAGCTCGCTGGCTTCGCCCGCGGTGGCGTCCGCAGTGCGGCTCTGGCCATCCAGCACCGCAACCTCGCCGAACAGGTCGCCGGGCCCCATGAAGTTCAGCGTCAGGCGGCTGCCGTCGGAGGCGCCGGTCTCGATACGGACCTGGCCTCGGCGCACGCCGAACAGCGCATCGCCTGGGTCGCCCTTCTGGAACAGCACCTCGCCATTCCCCAGATGCTGGGTGTGGCAGAGATTCGCCAGCCGCTGGAGTTCGTCTGCGCCGAGATCGGCGAACATCGCATTCATCTTGAGGATGACCGCAAATTCGGCCTGCTTGCTCATTTCAATATCCTTGTGAATTTCGTTGGCAAATCGCTTGGAACCATCAACATCAAGATCGCGTAAAACCGCGCCCGGGAAGTGTGCCATAAGTCACATAACTTTGCAGCACCCCCAGACTATTTTTACGTGCTTGGAGCCGCTTCCCGTCCCGGGATAAACTCAGGAGCCAAGGACGGGTGCAAATGACGGTCATGTGCCGGATTCGACGCCGATCGTCCGCCGCTGGAAAGTCGATATGAGAGCCGTGAAATTCGCCGGCGCGGCGGTGGCCGCAATCGTCATCGTGATCGCACTCCTGCTGGTGGTCGGGATCCCCTTGGGCTTCCTGAGTTCGACGATTGCCTCGCGTGTCGAGAGCGCGACCGGCTATCGCCTGTCGGTCGACGGCACCACCAGAATCAGTTTGTGGCCGACGCTGAACGTGACGCTGAACGACCTCACGCTTGCCGACCCCAAGGACCGCAGCGGCATCACGCGCCTGTCCATCGACAGCGTGCAGGCCGACATGTCGCTCTCAAGCGTCTGGTCGGGCCGCCCGAAGATCAGCGAGCTCGTCGTCACCCATCCCGTGCTCTACCAGCCGCTGCTGCGTGAGCGCCTGCCGAATGCCGGCGGCACGTCGAAGCCGGTCGCGCTCGATCTCGACGGCGCCGCCATCGATCGCATCAAGGTCACCGATGGCGAGATCGCATTCGCGCGCGTGCGCGATCGCGTCGAGAGCCGAATCAGCGCCGTCAATGCCGATGCGATCGTCGGCCGCGACCGCAAGATCAACATCACCGGCACCGCACGGGTCGGCGAGCATCCGACCAAATTCGACATCAAGGCGACCACGCCAGCGCCGCCGGCCGACCGACCGACCATTCCGGTGGATTTCGCCATCGACATGCCGGACGTGCTGAAGTCCCGGCTCGCGGGCCATGCCGAGGTGCGGCTGAGCGGCGATGTCGTGATGATCAACGGCCTGAATGGCACGCTCGGCGATGGCGCGTTCAATGGCTGGGCCTCGGTCGATATCGCGAGCAAGCCTCTGGTCAAGCTCGATCTCGACTTCCAGCGGCTCGCGATCCCGCTGGCGAAATCGCCAGAAGGCGCGTCCGGGCAGCCCTGGAGCGATGCGCCGATCGACGTCTCCGGGCTCAACTATGTCGATGCGCAGATCAGGATCTCCGCGCATGAGGCGGTGATCGGCGAGGCACGCCTCGCGCCGCTGGCGGTCGATGCAAAACTCGCCGGCGGCGTGCTGAAGGCCGGCACCGCCAATCTCGGCGCCTATGGCGGCCAGGTTACGGGCGAATTGATCCTGGATGCGACCAGCGGCGCGCCGAGCTTTGCCATGCATTCCGACCTCGCCGGCGTGCGCGCGCTGCCGCTGCTGCAGGGCCTCGCCGAATTCGACCGGATCGACGGCAAGCTGCAGGCCAAGCTCGCGCTGCGCAGCGCCGGCACCAGCCAGCGCGCGCTGATGGCGAACATGCAGGGCACGGCCTTCGTCAATTTCCAGGACGGCGCCATTCGCGGCATCAACGTCGCGCAGATGATCCGCTCGCTGACCTCGGGCACGTTGGCCGGTTGGCAAGCAAATCAGGACAACGGTCGGGAGCAGAGCACGGATTTGTCGCAGCTCTCGGCGTCGTTCCGGATCGACAAGGGCCAGGCGGTGACCACCGATCTCAACTTGACCGGACCGCTCGTCCGCGTGACCGGTGCCGGCACGATCGCACTCGACACCAAGATGATGGGCTTTCGCGTCGAGCCGAAACTGGTGATGACGACCGAAGGCCAGGGCCGCGCCGCCGAGCCGGTCGGCTTCGGCATTCCCGTGATGATCCAGGGCACCTGGTCGCAGCCGCGGATCTATCCCGACATGGCCGGCATGCTGGACAATCCGGACGCCGCCTATGCCAAGCTGCGCGAGATGGGCAAGGGGCTGTTCGGCGCTGATGGGGCCGGGCTCGGCAATATTTTGGGCAGCCTTGGTCTCGGGGGAGCCACCGCGCCGGGTGGCGGTAATGCCGCCGGCACTGCCAATCCGCAAAGCCAGCAGCCCGCCGGACAGAACAATTTGCTCGGCGGCCCCCTGGGGGAGGCGCTCGGCAATCTGATCCAGCAGGGACTTTCCGGTGGCGCGGGAAACGGCACCGGGACCGGGACTGCCACCGGCCGCAGCCGCAGCCTGCCTGCAGCGCCATCCGCACTGATGCCGCAAGCCTCGCCGGCGTCCCCCGCCCTGGAGGACCCGCCGGCGGCGCAGCAGGACAGCCAGCCGATGAACGACGTGCTGCGGCAGCTCTTTAATCGGTGATTGCAGGACCAAAGCGCTGGACTCCAGCCCTCCCTTGCCAAGGCGATCCCCTTACATCGGCGTCCCCGGCCGCGGCTTCCTCCAAACGGATGAGACTGCGACAATTCACCATGCTTCCGCCTGCCAGCATCCAAGGGAGTAACCGAGGCCGGTAACCACGCCGGGTGCTCGGCCGTCCGTTGACCAGTCCCTTCACAGTCCCCTGGGACCAAATTGTGCTAGAAGGCTCGCAGGGTCCGTGCGGCCCGTAGCGCCGGCGCCGATGGCGGCGCGAGAGGATCGGGATGGCAGGAGCGAACGACAAGACACGGTTTCTGCGCGAGGGTCTGTTCGCCAAATACGTCGTCTCTCTCGTCGGCCTCGTCGTGTTCGTGCTCGCCGTCAACGGCGCGATGGAGAGCTGGATCTCCTACCGCGCCACCAAGACACAGCTGACCGACGGTCTCGAGGACAAGGCGCAGGCTGCCGCGCGGCGGATCGAGCAGTCGATCTCGGAGCTCGAGCGCCAGATCAGCTGGGTAACCCGGGCGAGCCAGGACACACTCGAGAAGCGCCGCGCCGACTACGCCCAACTGCTGCACCAGGTCTCGGTCGTCACTCAGCTGTTCCAGCTCAACGGCGACGGCCGCGAGGTGCTGCGCGTCTCGCGCCAGTCGACCACGACCGGCAGCAATGCCGACCTCTCCCGCGACATGCGCTTCACCGACACCGTCGCCCGCGGCGTCAGCTACGCGCCGGCCTGGTTCTCCGACCGGACGCCGTTCATGTCGATCTCGGTGGCGCATTCCGGTTTCAACGCCGGCGTCACCGTGGCCGAGCTCGACCTCAGCTTTCTCTCCGAGTACCTCACCGACGCCCAGGTCGGCAAAGCCGCCTTCGCCTATGTGGTTGATCCGCGCGGCCGCGTGCTGGCGACGTCCTCGAAAGGCCCCGAGATCGGTAAGGATTTGTCGAAGCTGCCGCAGGTTGCGGCCGCGGTCGCACCGGGCCACGAGCCCGACAATTCGGGCACCGACTTCAACGGCCATGCGGTGATGAGCGCCGCGAGCACCGTGCCGAAGCTCGGCTGGAGCGTGATGTTCGAGCAGCCGGCCACGCAGGCCTTGATGCCGATCCGCGACCAGCTGGTGCGCATTGCGCTTTTGATCGGCATGGGCCTGCTGGTCGCAATCCTTGCCGGCACGCTTCTGGCGCGCCGCATGATCATCCCGATCACGGCGCTACGCGACGGCGCGCACAAGCTCGGCGAGGGCGATTTCAGCCATCGCATCGAGGTGCACACCGCGGACGAGCTGGAAGATCTCGCCGGCCAGTTCAACCGCATGGCCGACCAGATCCAGGAGACCTATTCGGACTTGGAGACCAAGGTCGAGGAGCGCACCCGCGATCTCGCGCAGTCGATCAACGAGCTCAAGGTGCTGGAAGAGGTCGGCCGCGCGGTCGCAGCCTCGCTCGATCTCAACGCCGTGCTGCCGACGATCGCCGCGCGCGCGATCGAGATCACCCATGCCGACGCGGTGCTGATCTACGGCTATGACGCGCAGGCGCGCCGCTTCAATCTGGTCGAGGCCAACGGCATCGACAAATCCGCCGACGGCGCCCATGTCACGATCGACGAAGGCCAGGATATCCTGAGCGATGCGGCCGGGAGCGGCGAACCGATCGCGCTACCCGATCTCGACCAGGCCTCCGAGCAGCCGCTGCGCGACGTCGCGATCGAAGCCGGCTTCCATTCGGTGCTGGTGGTGCCGCTGGTCGACCAGCAGGGCACGCTCGGCTCGCTGGTGGTGCTGCGCCGCGCCAGCGGCGAGTTCGCCGCCAGCATCATCGGCCTGATGCGCACGTTCGCCAACCAGGCCGTGCTGGCGATGCGCAATGCGCGGCTGTTCACCGAGGTCGACCACAAGGGCCGCGAACTCGCGGCTGCGCACGAAACCGTGCAGCAGCAGGCCGCAAAGCTCCAGGAGCAGACCGAGCAGCTGCGCAACTGGAATCGCTCCCTGGAAGAGCGGGTCGAGAAGCAGTTGGGGGAGATCGGCCGCATCAAGCGGCTCGAACGTTTCCTCGCGCCGCAAGTCGCGCAACTGATCGCCTCGTCCGACGGCCACGATGCGCTGCTCGACAGCCATCGCCGCGAGGTCACCGTCGTGTTCTGCGATTTGCGCGGCTTCACCTCGTTCACCGAGGCGACCGAGCCGGAAGAGGCGATGAACGTGCTGCGCGAATACCACGCCGCGCTGGGCGAGCTGATCCACCGCTATGAAGGCACGCTCGACCGCTTTGCCGGCGACGGCGTGATGATCCTGTTCAATGCGCCGATTCAGTTCGCCGACCATACCAAGCGCGCCGTGAAGATGGCGGTCGAGATGCGCGACACGATCGGCAAGCTGACCGAGAAATGGAAGAACCGCGGCCACTCGCTCGGCTTCGGCGTCGGCGTCGCCATGGGCTACGCCACGCTCGGCCAGATCGGCTTCGAGCAGCGGCTGGAATATGCCGCGATCGGCAGCGTCACCAATCTCTCCTCCCGCCTCTGCGACGAAGCCAAGGCCGGCCAGGTCGTCGTCAGCCGCCGCGTCTACGGCATGGTCGAGCCCTGGGTCGAAGCCCGCGCGCTCGACGATCTCGTGCTCAAGGGCTTCAACCACCCCGTGCTCGCGATGGAGATTCTGTCGTGGCGCGAGGAGGTGGAGAGCGTGGTGGATGCCGCCGCGGCAAGGCGAAGAGGGTAGCCACGACAAAAAACTGCGAAAACAACCCCATGCACAGTAGCAGGGGCCTGCAAGATCAATGACTTACGCGGGCACGGAATTGGCTAGAAGCGGTGCGGTTGATCACACCCCGCGCTTCGGCCCGATCGCCTCGAAGCCGGCCTTCTGCTCGTCGCTTAAGTCAGCTTCGAAATCGTCGAGCGCGTCACTGACGCCGTTCACCGCTTGCAGCATCGTCTGCAGCCGCGCCTTCACGGCGGTGAGGCGTGCCTGTGGTGTCGGTGCGGCCGGTGACGGACAGGCGCTGAGCGTTTCCATGGTGCGCAGTGTGGTGTCCTGGAGCACGTCGAGGCGGGCGCGGGCGGTGTCGTCGAGCTTGAGCGTGGAGGCGATCTCGGCCGCGGGCCATTGCTGCTGCACGAGCTGCTCGTATTGGCGCTGCAGCTTCTCATCGTAGCGGGGATCGCTGTCCGCCTGGCAGGCCGATGCCGCCTGGGGATTCTTTTGCTGGATCGCTGCAAGCGCGGCGCGGCGCTCCTTGGCCAGGCCGTCGAGCTTGGCCTTCTGATTGTCGTCGAGGATATCGACGAACTTTGCCAACGCAGGTGCGACGGCGTCCGTTCCCTTGATCATGGCCTCGATGCGCTCGCGCATCAGGCCGAGGCGCTCGATGGCCGTCGCGGGGACCTGCGTCGGACAGGCGGCGCGGATGGTGTCGCGCGCGGATGCCCACGCGGTGGCGAGCTCGTCGAGCGCTGTGCGCTGCAATTCATTCGGCTGCACGGCAGCGGCGATGCGATCGACCGGCAGGCCGCCGGTGTCGCTGGCATCGCAGACAGTCTCTGCGGTCGGGAGCCGCCGTCCGCGCCGGCCATGCGGCGCGGTGTAGGCCGCAAGCTCGGTGGCCGCATAGGGCGCGAAGATCGCGGCATAGATGTCGCCATAGCCGTAGAGCGAGAGGCTGGTCGTATCGCCGAGCATGATCGCGGTGGTGAGATCGTCATACGCGAATGGCCAGAACACCGGGCCGACCCAGCCGTAGCTGCCGTCGGGATGTCGCCACCAGCCCTGCGGACGACGGCCGCCACGCCAGCCCGACAGCGCAGCTTGCGCGGTCATCGCCGCACGGAGCACGTATGGATTGGCAGGCTGGCCGCGCTCTGTGCCGCGAGGATCTTGCGACCGCAGCGCCGCGGAGCGGTATCGGCTGCCCCGCACCGCCATGCGGGCATGGCGCAAGCGAGACATGCCGATCATGTGGCCGACGGCGAAGCGCGCAACCCCGAGCGGGCCGCCGCGGAAGCCGAACTGCGCCTCGGCGCGATTTGGCAACAGCACCGCCAGAATCACGAGGGTTGCGCCTGTTAGCGCGAGCCCCAGCCTGGCTCGCAATTTTGGCCCCAAGCGTGATCTCGACATGACCACTGACCTGTCCACCTTGGCCCTCCTCCGGTGCCAAGCGCACATCGCGTCGCATCACCATGACGCGCGAGGGAACCAAATGTTCCGGAAGCGCACAGGGCAAAGCGCCGCAACGCGCGGCAGCGCGATGCGGTGTCACTCCGCCTTTTGCGGCAGCACGAAGGTTTGGCCGGGATAGATCAGATTGGGATTGTGGATCTTGGCGCGGTTGGCGTTGTAGATCACGGCAAAGCGGGCGCCGTTGCCGTAAGCGAGCCGGCTGAGCGCCCACAGGCTGTCGCCGCGGGAGATCACCCGGCTGCCGCCTGTTTCCGCCGCTGCTCCGCTGACGGCGTCCGCCGGCGAGGCCGATGCAACGGTCGTGGCCGCGGGCGCCCGCGCCATGACCCCCGATCCGCCCTTCGGTTTCGGTGCGCCCATCAATCTCGGCCGGGCCGCGGGCCTGTCCGACACCGATGCCACGACATCCGACTTGTCGTCGGGCTTCTCGGCCTTCGCCTCTTGTTTCGCCTCTTGCCGCGCGACCGGTGCAGGGCGAGCGGGCGGCGGTGCGGCTTCGGCGATCACGACCGGCATGCTGCGGCCGGATTGCGTGACGGTGCCGTCAGGCGATTTCGCCCGCAAGGTCAGCTCGTAGGAACCGGCGGGAAGCTGCGGCGGCGTCATCACGAATTGGCCCGACGCATCCGCCACGACTGTGTCGATCGGCTTGCCGTCGCGCAGCAGCTCGACCTTGGCACCCGGCGTCGCCCGACCCGCGATCACCGCCGCCTCGCCGTGATCGTCGACGCGTGCAACGTCGAAGCGGGGGCCGGTATCCGCAATCGCCGGCGGCGGCTTGACCGGTGCAAGATCGGCAAGCGCGGCCGTGACCTGCTTTTGCGTCTCGGCCAGCGCACCCGCCTTCGTTTCAGCGGGGGACGCGGCCGGCACCGGCGGCGCGCTTGCGGCTAGCTTGGGCTCTTCCGGCTTGAGTTCCGGCTTGGGTTCGACCTTCTGTTCGACCTTGGCCTCCGGCTTGGCGGCGACCACGGAATCGGTCTTGGCCCCGATCGGCAGCAGGCGACGCAGCTCGGTGGGGCCGATCACCAGCACGGTGCCGCCCACCGCGAGCAGACAGAATGCAATGAAGGCCTTGGTCGCGGTCACCATCGGAAACGAACCTTGATCAGGAAGAACCTAGCAAATCAATCGAGCCGGCAAGGTGCGCCGTTTTGGCCACGGCAGCAAGACGGTCGATGGGATGATGCGCCGGCACGCCGGGATGAACCGGCGCACCCCCGCCGGCGTCAAATGATCGAGGCCGCATCGCGGCATTTTTCTTGAGGAATTTTTTCCGTGACCGCATTTTGCCGTCCCGCACAATGGCTGGTGGTTGCCCTCATCCTGGCCGCAACTCCGGCGCTCGCCGCTTCCGGCCCGCCGTCTGGCTTCGCTCTCACTGACGATGCCGATCTAGCCTTCACCTCGCCCGACAAAGCCACCAAGATCGAGCAGTACATGAAGGACAGCGGAGATTTCGACGTCAAATGGCAGGCCTGGGCGAGGCGTGGCGACCAGATGACGGAGCTGAAGCCCGAGCAGGGCTACGGCGCCGGCTTCCGCTTCACCCCCGACTCGCAATGGCTCGTGCGGATGCAGAAGACCGGCTCCGGCGAGCAGGACCTCTATCTCTACCATGTCGACAAAGGCGCCTTCGTCAGCGTGACGAAGACCTCGTTCAGCGATCTGGCCTGGGCCTATTTCCACAGCCGGCCGGACACGGGGAAGATGAAGCTCGACTACCACATCTCGGCCAATCTCGTGAAAGGCACCGAAGAGGCCTATCGCGGGCTTGGCGTGCACTGGCCGGACAACCGTTACCTTGTGATCTCGGGCGAAATGGACAAGCACCCGAAGAACGTCGCCGTGAAGGGATTGGCCGACTGGCGCTGCCGCTATGATCTCAAGACCGGGACCTTCGACGTGCCGGCGATGTTCGCCAAGACCAATGCGGAAGCGTTGCGATGGGAAATCCGACGCTGAGGGAACCATGGCCCCGCATCTTCAGACAAGCGATGGAACCAACCCTCTGATTCCATTCCGATTCATGTTTTCCTAACCCTCACTGGTAACGTGGTCTTGTCGGTTTTGCCGCATCTTGCATCCCACGGGAGGGCTGCATGGGCACATCGATCCGATGGAGCGCGCGCATGCGCGCGTTGCTGCGCCGTTGGCGCGGCGCGCCGCTGACATGGCTGATCGCAGGGGGCTTCGTGCTGATGGCCGCAATGGCGATCGGCACCGCGCTCACCGTCGACCGCTTCCGGCAGAATGCGATCGAAAGCGGCCGCGACAGCGTGGAGAGCGCGGTCCGGTTGCTCGCGCGCCATTTCGACCGCGAGTTCGAGGACTTCGCGGTGCTGCAGAAGAGCATCATCGCCGAGCTCGAAAGCCATGGTATCGACTCCGCCGACGTCTTCCGCAGCGAGATGGGCACGCTCGCTGTGCACGAGGCGCTGCGCGCCAAAGCCAGCGGCTGGTCGGACGTCGCCGGCGCCAACGTGTTCGACGCCAAGGGCGTGCTGATCAACTCGTCGCGGCGCTGGCCGGTCGCCGATGTTTCAGTTGCCGACCGCGGCTATTTCAATCGCCTCAAGAACGATCCGGCGTCGCAGGAAGAGATCGAGGTCGTGCCGGGACGGTTGGGCAGCGGACCGGCGATCGTGTTCGCGCGCCGCGTCTCCGATCCCCACGGCGAATTCCTTGGGCTGGTCTCGCGCGCGATCACGCCCGACCAGCTCGAATCCTTCTTCGCCTCGAGCGGGCTCGGCGAGGATTCCTCGATCGCGATGCACCACCAGAACGGCCAGCTGCTGGCGCGCATTCCGCATGTGGAGGCGATGATCGGGCAGAATTTCCGCAACGGCACGCGCGAGCAGATGGCGGTGTTCGAGCGCACCTTCGTCACGACCCAGCTCGCAAGCCCGATCGACGGCAAGGATCGCATCGTCGCCGCACGCCTCCTGACCGGCGAGCCGCTGGTGGTGGTTGCGACCAAGTCGCTGGATGCGACGCTGGCAACATGGCACACGCAGACCAAATTCTTCGTGACCGTCGCCGTGCTGTCGATCGGCCTGCTCGTGCTGACGCTTTATTCCATCTTCCGCCAGATGACGCGCCGGCTCGCCGTGGAGAAGCAGCAGCTCGACACCGCGATGAACACGATGACGCAGGGCTTGCTGATGTTCGACCAGGACCAGCGGCTGATCGTCTGCAACCGCCGCTACATCGAGATGTACGGGCTGTCGGCCGAATTGGTGAAGCCCGGCGCGTATTTCCGCGACGTGATTCAGCATCGCCATGACACCGGCTCGTTCGACGGCGACGTCGATTCCTATTGCGACGGCATTCTGGGCAGCGTCGGCCAGACCCACAGCGCGATAGTCGAGACCTCCGATGGCCGCCTGATCGAGATCAAGAACCAGCCCGGCGCCGGTGGCGGCTGGCTCGCGACCCATGACGACGTCACCGAGCGCATCCGCGCCGACGAGCGCATCGCGCATATGGCGCATTACGACGCCCTCACCGACCTGCCCAACCGCGTGCTGATGCGCGGCCATCTGGAGCGGCGCGTCGCCGAGCTTGCCCAGGGCAAGCCGTTCGCGATCCTCTATATCGACGTCGACGAGTTCAAGGGCGTCAACGATTCGCTGGGCCACGAGGTCGGCGACGAGCTGCTGCGCCAGGTCGCGAACCGCCTGCGCGCCTGCGTCAGCGGCAGCGACATGGTCGCACGGCTGGGCGGCGACGAATTCGCCATCGTCAAGGCCGGCAGCCGCGACGAGGCCGAACTGACCGCCCTCGCCGAGCAGATCCTGAAGGCGCTGCGCGCCCCCGTGGACTGCAACGGCCAGGAAATCCCGACCGATGCCAGCATCGGCATCGCGATCGCCCCCGACCACGGCGACAATCTCGACGATCTGCTCAAGCGCGCCGATCTCGCGATGTATGCGGCGAAATCCGAGGGCCGCCGCACGTTCCGTATCTTCGCGCCCGAACACGACGCCAAGGCGCGGCTGCGCCGCCAGCTCGAGTTCGATCTGCGGCAGGCGCTGGCCCGCGGCGAGTTCGAGGTGCACTACCAGCCGCTGGTCGATCTCGCGGCCAATGTCGTCACCGGCTGCGAAGCGCTGCTGCGCTGGCACCATCCGGAACGCGGCATGGTCTCGCCCGCCGACTTCATCCCGGTTGCGGAAGAGACCGGATTGATCGGCGAGATCGGCGAATGGGTGCTGAGGCAGGCCTGCCTCGAGGCGGCCTCCTGGCCCGGCGACATCCACATCGCGGTCAACGTCTCACCGGTGCAGTTCCGCTCGCGGACGCTGGCGCTGAAGGTCGCAGCCGCACTCGCCGAGTCGGGTCTCGCGCCCGGACGGCTCGAGCTCGAGATCACCGAGACGGTCCTGATCCGCGACGACCAGGAGGCGCTGACGATCCTGCAGCAGCTGCGCGAGCTCGGCGTGCGCATCGCGCTCGACGATTTCGGCACTGGTTATTCGTCGCTGAGCTATTTGCATCGTTTCCCGTTCGACAAGATCAAGATCGACCGCAGCTTCATCAGCGACATCGGTCAGTCGGAAGATTCCTCGCCGATCGTGCAGGCGGTGGTGCACATGGCCGCCGCCCGTCACATGGCGACGACCGCGGAAGGCGTCGAGACCGAAGCGCAGCGCGCGGTGCTGCTCCAGCTCGGATGCAGCCAGATGCAGGGCTGGCTGTTCAGCCCGGCCGTGCCGGCCGCGAAACTGAAGCAGCTGTTGTCGGCGCAGGCGGCCGCGGCCTAGCGGCGCACTGCCGCACGCTTTGTCATCAACATCTCTGTCCACTCCCGCCCGCCGTGCGTTCGCGAAAGCGCCGGCCGGCTTGGAGCAGGATCGGACAAAACATGGCGGGTTCAGGAAATACGCCCGGCAGCCACGGCGCCTAGAACACGCGCCGTTCCGTACAAATACGGACGACTGATCGAAAGCCCGAGCTGATCAGCAGGAGCCACATCATGACCGGGAACACTGCACTCATGCGCAATCCCTCGCACAAGGGCTTGCCGCCCGCACCCGACGTACAGCCTGACGATCGCTCGACGTCCGAGCGGCGCGCCGCCGACGCGGAGATGGCGCGCGTGCTCAGAACCGAGCCGTTTCGCATGGCCTTGGACTCCTCCGGCGCGGGGATCGCGCATTGGAAACATGATGCGCTGCACGACGTCGTCGAGCCCATGCGCCACCACGTGATCATGGCGCATAAAGGCGTGATGCAGCGCATGGAGCGGCGCTCGGGAAAATCGATCGCGATCGGCACGTTTCGTCCGGGGGTCGTGAACATCGTTCCGGAAGGGTCGAGCTCCCGATGGGACATTCCGAAGCCCGTCGACGTCGTGCAGCTTTACCTTCCCGACGCAACGCTGCAGCGCGTCGCTGGCGAGGCCGGGACCGCCGGGACCGCCGAATTGATTGAGCGAACGGCGCATCCCGACACCATCACGTCCCGACTGCTCCTGAGCGCCGCGGATTCGCTGGGGGGCCATGGCGTCCTTGATGCGCTGTTCCGGCATCAGCTCACGGATCTTCTGGCCACGCGCCTTTTGGCTGCGCATGCAGGCTCGCCAACCACGTTCCAGCCGACCATGGGCGGGCTGGCGCCGAAGGTCCTGCTCCGTGCGATCGAACGATTGCGCTGCGATAGCGAAGCGGATGTCTCGCTCGATGCGCTGGCGTCCGATGCCGGACTGTCGCGCTTCCATTTCTGCCGGTCCTTCAAGGAGAGCACCGGGCTATCGCCGCATGCCTGGCTGCGTCAGCACCGGCTCGAGCAGGCCATGAACATCTTGCGGGAGAGCGACGAATCGATCGTCTCGGTCGCCGCGGCGCTTGGTTACTCCTCGCAAACGGCCTTCGCCGCAGCATTCAAGAAGCTGACGGGCGAGACGCCGAGCGATTGGCGCAGGCGTATGCGTTAGCAGCAATCTCTCGACAGCGACGGCAATCGCGCTGGGGCAACGGCAAATCGGGTCAGCTACATCATCTCCATGTCCAGACCAATCGAGGGAGACCAAAGATGACCTGGAAAAACTTCGTCAGCCGACGGCTGATTGCCTCACGCCGCCGAAGCCTCGCGACCGCAACCCTGTACGGACTCTCGCTGGCCGTTCGCTTCACGTCGGCGACGGGCGAGGAAGTGGAAATTCCGGCTTACACCATGCACCCGGCACAACCGCCCGTTTCCATCATAATCCGAAATGGCGCCGGCCTTCCCTATCAGGACTGGAGTCGAAGTGAGCTTCAGCCCGTCGTCTTAGGTTACGGCCGGCCGCCGAATCTGCAGGCACGCTGCATCGCGCCCTGAGGCCAGCGATCCAACCCACCCCACGCGCCGACGCCGGACGCTGTTCTCAACGCAGCAGCGCGGTCGCGCGCGGTCTTTCGAACAGCAACCAAGGAGAAAACCCATGCGACTCGTCATCATCGGGGCCGGCTTCGCCGGCATGTACGCCGCGCTTTCCGCAGCCCGGCTGCGCGACATCCGGGGCGCCTCGCCGCAAGATCTGCAGATCGCGCTCGTTTCACCGGAGCCGACGCTGGTGGTCCGTCCGCGGCTCTACGAGTCGAAGCCGGAAACCGTGACGGCCCCGCTGGTCGACGTCCTCGAGGCGATCGACGTCGACTACATCCAGGGCAGCGCCGAGACGATCAACACCGAGGCCAGAACGGTGCAGATCACGCCCGCGAAGGGCCCGCGAAAGACGCTGTCCTACGACCGCCTCGTCGTGACCACCGGCAGCCGGCTATTCCGTCCGAACATTCCGGGCCTCGCCGAGCACGGCTTCAGCGTCGATTCGCTCGACGATGCCGTAGCGCTCGACAAGCATCTGCATGGCCTCGCGGAGCGGCCCGCCGCGAACGGACGCGACACGGTCGTCGTCGCTGGCGGCGGCTTCACCGGGATCGAGGCGGCCACCGAAATGCCGACGCGGCTGCGCGAAATCCTGGGCCCCGATGCCAAGACTCGCGTCGTCATCGTCGATCGCAACACTGCGATCGCACCCGACATGGGTGCAGGCGCCCGCCCCGTCATCGAGGAAGCCTTGCGCAAGGTTGGCGTAGAGACACGGCTCGGCGCCGGCGTCGCCGCGCTTGACGACACCGGCGTCACCTTGTCCAGCGGTGAGCACATTGAAACCGAGACGGTGATTTGGGCGGCGGGCATTCGTGCAGCGCCGCTGACCGCGCAGATTCCCGCCGAGCGCGACAATTTCGGACGGTTGCTGGTCGATCGCTGCTTGCAGGTGCCAAGCGTGCAGGGTGTCTTCGCGGCCGGCGACGCGGCACGCGCCGCCTGCGACGACGAGGGCAATTACGCACTGATGTCGTGCCAGCACGCCACGCGGATGGGCGCCTTTGCCGGCAACAATGCCGCGGCCGAATTGCTCGGCGTTCCGACCAGGCCCTACCACCAGAAGGCCTACGTCACCTGCCTCGACCTCGGCGAAGCCGGCGCGCTGTTCACACGCGGCTGGGAGCGCAAGGTCGAGCTGGTCGGCGATGTCGCCAAGAAGACCAAGCGTGAGATCAACACCGTCTGGATCTATCCGCCGAAGGCGGAGCGCGCCCTGGCGCTCGCGTCGGCCGATCCGGAACGCGTGACCGAAGTCTAGACGCCTCACGTGATGATGGCCGCGCTCCCGCGGGGCGCGCGGCCCGCCACAGCACCGACCATTCAGGAACCCACAGCATGAACCAGCAGATCCGCAACGTCGCCTTCGCGATGCCGCTGACGAATCCGGCTTTCCCGCCCGGCCCGTATCGCTTCATCAACCGCGAATATTTCATCATCCAGTACCGGACCGACCCGGAGGCGTTGCGCCGGATCGTGCCGGAGCCGCTGGAGCTGACCGAGCCTGTGGTGAATTACGAATTCATTCGCATGCCTGATTCCACCGGCTTCGGAGACTACACGGAAAGCGGCCAGATCATCCCGGTGTCGTTCCGCGGCCAGACCGGCAGCTTCGTCCACCAGATGTTCCTCAACGATCATCCGCCGATCGCCGGCGGCCGCGAGCTGTGGGGCTTTCCCAAGAAGCTGGCCCAGCCGAAGCTGGCCGTCGAGACCGATACCCTGGTCGGCACGCTCGACTACGGCTCGGTGCGCATCGCCACCGGCACCATGGGCTACAAGCATCGCGCCCTCGATCTTTCCACCGAAGCACGAAAGCTCATCGCTCCCAATTTTCTGTTGAAGATCATTCCGCATGTCGACGGCACCGCGCGCATTTGCGAACTGGTGCGCTTCCATCTCGAGGACGTGACGGTGAAGGGCGCATGGACGGGGCCCGCCGCGCTCGATCTCTTCTCCCACGCGCTCGCACCGGTCGCCGAGCTGCCGGTTCTTCAGGTGCTCTCGGCCAAGCATATCGTTGCCGATCTGACGCTCGGATTAGGCACCGTGGTGCACGACTATCTGGAGCGGTCCGCGGCGGCGCGATCGCGTGGAGCCGGATCTGAAATCCTGACCGAAACACACGCGGGCTGACCGAACAGGTCGCATTGCAAGGAGTAGTCACCATGTTCAACGTGACACGCGAACAAATCGATTCCGCACGACCGATCAATCCGCTGCCCTACGATGTCGTTGCGCTGGTGCTGCAGGGCGGCGGCGCGCTCGGGGCCTACCAGGCCGGCGTCTACGAAGGCTTGCACGAGGCCGGGATCCGGCCGAACTGGCTGGCCGGCATCTCGATCGGCGCGCTCAACGCCGCGATCATCGCGGGCTCCCCGGAAGACGAGCGCGTGGCACGGCTGCGCGAGTTCTGGGAGACGATCTGCGCAACCCCGGTGGAATGGCCTGCCGGCGAGGGACTGGCCGGTGCGCTACCGTTCGCGTTCGACTTCAACTCCCTGCACAACACGCTTGCCGCAATGCGCGCGCTGTTCCAAGGCCAGCCCGGCTTCTTCAGGCCGCGCTTCCCCTCGCCCCTGTGGTCGCCCTTCTCGGGCGACGCGTCGACCAGCTTCTATGACACGGCGCCGTTGCAACGGACGCTGGAACAGCTCGTCGATTTCGACCGGCTGAACTCGGGCGAAGTGCGTGTCAGCGTCGGCGCGGTCAACGTCCGCACCGGCAATCTCACCTATTTCGACACAGCCGAGCGGCGGCTCGGTCCGAAACACTTCATGGCTTCGGGCGCGCTGCCGCCCGGATTTCCCGCCGTCGAAATCGACTCCGAGCACTACTGGGATGGTGGCGTGGTCTCCAACACGCCTCTCTCTCGCGTCCTGTCGGGCGATGGGAAAGACACGCTGACGTTCCAGATCGATCTCTGGTCGGCGCGGGGCCGCGTGCCGCACGACATGATGGAGGTGTCGAGCCGGCAGAAGGACATTCAGTATTCCAGTCGTACCCGCGCCGTCACCGACCAGGCGCTACGGATGCAGGAGATGCGGCAGGCGCTGCAGCGGACGATCGACAGATTGCCGGACGCCGCAAGAAACGATCCCGAAATGCGCGCCATCGCCGAGCTCGCCCGTCACCGCTCCCACAACATCATCCACCTGATCTACCAGTCCAAGCTCCACGAAGGTCACTCCAAGGATTACGAGTTCGGACCGAAAGCGATGCGCGCGCACTGGCAAAGTGGACGGGACGACATCCGCCGCACGTTGGCCGACGGACGGCGCCTCGAGCCGCCGCCTTCCGAACTCGGCATCGTCACCCACGACATTCACCGCCGCGATTGACGTCGCCGGCAACCATCATCGAAAGGAGTTTTTCATGTTGAAAGGCAAAGTAGCGATCGTCACCGGATCGACCAGCGGCATTGGCCTCGGGATCGCAAGAGAACTGGCCAGGCTCGGCGCCGATATCGTCCTGAACGGTTTTGGAGATCCGGGGGAGATCGAGAAGATCCGCAGCGGCATCGAACGCGAGGACGGCGTCCGCGTCGCGTATGACGGCGCCGACATGTCTGATGGTGAGGCCGTGCGCGGAATGATCGCGGCAACCATCGAGAACTTCGGACGGCTCGACATCCTCGTCAACAATGCCGGCATCCAGTTCACCGCACCGGTCGAGGCGTTTCCGCCCGCCAAGTGGAAGGCCATTCTCGACATCAATCTGTCGGCCGCGTTTCACGGCATCGCTTCGGCCGTGCCTCAGATGAAAAAGCAGCGATGGGGTCGCATCGTCAACATCGCTTCCACGCATGGTCTCGTCGCATCCACCCACAAGGCAGCCTATGTCGCGGCCAAGCATGGCCTCCTCGGCCTCACCAAGGTGGTAGGCCTCGAAACCGCCGGCAGCGGCGTCACTTGCAACGCGGTCTGTCCCGGCTGGGTGCGCACGCCGCTCGTGGAGAAACAGATTAGCGACATCGCGGCGGAGAAAGGCATCAGCCAGAAGCAAGCGGCCGAAGAGCTTCTCTCCGAAAAACAGCCATCGCTGGACTTCGCCTCCCCTAAGCAGATCGGTGGCACCGTCGCCTTCTTGTGCTCGGCCGCGGCCGACCAGATCACGGGGACGACGATCTCCGTCGATGGCGGCTGGACCGCGCAATGAGCGCGTGACGAGCCTCTAACTCACCAAGCGATGACGGCCGCGCTCTCGCTGGCGGCGCGGCCTGCTCAACCAGGACCGGCCAGAGTCAACACCAACCAAGTGCCTCAACCTTGAAACAGGAGACCAACATGAATCTGCACAACACCTCATATCCCGTGTCATCGGGACCTGAAGAGCTCGTTCCGTCGCGCTACGCACTGAAGATCGGCGAGATCGACGTGCTGGTGGTCAGCGACGGCGTGCTGCCGCTGCCGACCAAGATGCTCGCGCACAACGCCGACCCGGCGGTGCGGGCGACCTGGCTGCACGACATGTTCCTGCCGCAGGACGCTTTCGACTGGGCGCTGAACGCCGTCATGGTTCGCAGCGGCGGCAAGACCATCCTCATCGACGCCGGACTGGGTTCGGATCCGAACCTGAACTTGCCGCGCGCCGGGCAGTTGATCAGGCGACTGGCGGCCGCCGGCATCGATCTTTCGGCGGTGACCGATCTGGTGCTGACTCATCTGCACATGGACCACATTGGCGGCCTGCTGGTCGAGGGGGTGAAGCAGCAGCTGCGCAAGGACCTGCGGATCCACGTCGCGGCCGCCGAGGTCAAGTTCTGGGAAAAGCCGGATTTCTCCCGCACTGCCATGCCGGAAGGCTTTCCGGACGCGCTTCGATCGACCGCCAAGCATTTCCTGAAGGAGTACGGCAGTCAGCTGAGGCTGTTCGATGACGAGCACGAGATTGCACCTGGCGTCATCGCCCGTCGCACCGGCGGTCACACCCCCGGACATAGCGTGGTTCGCATGGCGTCCGGCGATGATGCGCTGACATTCGCCGGCGACGCCGTGTTTGCCGTCGGGTTCGAGCAACCCGACTGGTTTAACGGGTTCGAACACGACCCCGAGGAGGCCGCGCGCGTTCGCATCCGTCTGTTGCGACAGCTTGCCGAGACCGGGGAAATGCTGGTGGCCACGCACCTGCCGTTCCCGTCCGTGGGCCGGGTGGCAGCCGACGGCGACGCCTTCCGTTGGGTGCCGGTGTTCTGGGACTACTGACCGCTTGCCGGGTTGGAGCTGAAGCAGGGCGCGGACTCGACAAGTCCGCGCCCTTGAAAATAGGATCAAACATCGACCCTCGCGGTTATCGCCCCGCTGAGACGGCTGGAACCGGTCGGCGGCGCCAGCCAGCATTGCGTCGCGTGCAGCGCAGGCGGCTCCTCGTCTGCGTTCGTGCGCGCGCGAGATCGAGCGAGGCGACATGGCGATCGCGGCATTCAGGATGATCACTCTCGTGGCGGTTGCCGCCATGATCGGCCCATCCGTGCAGGCCCGCGACGACGGTCGCTACGCGAACTCGCCCCTCAAGGGCTGGTTCGAGAGCCTGCGCAGCAAGGGCGGCGGTCCCTGCTGTGCCGATGCCGATGGCACGGCGCTGGACGATGTCGACTGGGACACCAGCAACGGACATTATCGCGTGAGACTCCTGGGCGACTGGATCGAGGTGCCCGACGACGCCGTGATCACCGAGCCAAACCGCGTCGGCCGCACCATGGTCTGGCCGTATTACGTCAACGGCCGCGCCATGATCCGCTGCTTCATGCCCGGCAGCATGATTTGAGGTCTCAACCTTCGTCCCGTCTCGGCGCAGCATGCGATGATGCGCCGTCAAACCGGCCGGCGCGGGCTCACTTGACCTGCTTGGCCGCGTGGATCTCGACGAACTCGGAGTCGGGATGGGCGACGATGGTGGCGAACATGATGCCGCTGATGATGAGCGACCAGGCGGTGTCCCAATAAATCCAAAACACGTGCCAGCCTCCGTTTCGATCTGCTCCGCCGCGGGATCAGGGTAACGGCAAGACGAGGCTGCCGTTCCCGGTGCGAGTGCAGCGCGGGCGAGATGCTATTTTGGTTTGGTCGGCGCGGAGTTGGGATCGGTTTGGCCGGTGTGGCGCTTTGCCACGACGTCCTCATCGCGCTCGCCCTGACGCGGGCGCGGCGGCGACTTGGGCTGGCCGGCCTGACCGCCATGCTTGCCGCCCATGTCGGGCTTACCTTCGAGATCGTTTTCACGGGGCATGCCGGTTCAATGCGCTCGCGCGGCATTGGTTCGGTTCGCCTGTGAACGAGTTCATAGGATCGCCGCGATTTGCAGTGCACGATCGCCAGGCCCGCTCCCCGGGAGCATTCTCTTCATATGACTGACGGATTCGGCCTGATGCGGAAACGACTCGTCGCCTGGACGATCCTGACCTGCGCGCTGCTCGCGGTCACCGTGTGGACCGTGCTCGGGCCGCCCCACACCCGGCCCGGGCTCCATCTGCCCTCGCGCACAGCGGCCATACGGTAGACCTCCACCGATACCATTTCGGCATCGATCGATCCCCATTGGAGTTTGGCGCGGCGGGGCGGCTGCCGCTATCCTCGCCGGCAAAACGACAAATGCCGCACCGGCATCCAGGAGGACCCCATGTTGAGATCGACCCGACGCATCAGATCCGGCGTACCCCGCGCCGCGATCGCCACCACGCTTGCTTTCCTCACTCTCATTTCTGGAGTCCGCGCCGGCATGGCCGAGACGTTCGCCTATGTCGGCAATGCCGACAGTAACGACATCAGCGTGTTCAAGATGGCCGAGAGCGGCGAGATGACGCCCGTGCAGACGGCCGGCTTCACCGGCGTCGAAAAGCCCGGCTCCTCGACGCCGCTCGCGATCACGCCCGACCATCGCGTGCTGATCGCCGGTGTCCGCTCGCAGCCGTTTCTCGCGGTGAGCTTTGCGATCGATCCGAAGACCGGCCAGCTCAGCCATATCGGCAACGGCCCGCTCGCCGACAGCATGGCCTACATCGCCATCGACCGCGGCGGCAAATTCCTGTTCAGCGCCTCCTATGGCGGCAACAAGGTCGCGCTGAATCCGCTGCTCGCCAACGGCGTCGCAGGCGAACCGAAGCAGGTGATCCCGACCGGGCTGAACGCGCACGCCTTCCTGCCCTCGCCCGACAACCGCTTCGCGTTCGCGACCAATCTCGGCTCCGACCAGATCCTGGCCTTCACGTTCGATGCCACGACCGGCACGCTCACGCCGAGCGATCCGCCGGCCCACAAGGTGCCGGAGAAATCGGGACCCCGGCATTTCGTGTTCCACCCCAACGGCAAGTTCGTCTATCTCCTGCACGAGCTAAACGGCGACGTCGCGGCGTTCGCCTATGAGGCCAAGGGCGGCGCATGGGACGAGATCCAGCGCACCAGCGCGCTGCCCGAAGGATTTACCGGAAAGCCCTGGGCAGCCGACATCCAAATCACCCCCGACGGCCGTTTCCTCTACGCCTCCGAGCGCACCACCAGCACGCTCACCGCCTACAAGGTCGATGCAACCACCGGCAAGCTGACCACCATCGGCAGCGTGCCGACCGAGAAGCAGCCACGCGGCTTCCATATCGATCCCGGCGGGCGCTACCTTGCCGCCGTGGGCGAGCTCTCCGACAGCATGACGGTCTATGCCATCGACCAGAGCAGCGGGGTGCTGACCAAGCTGAAATCCTACGCCACCGGCAAGAAGCCGAACTGGGTGGAGTTTTTGAGCCTGCCGTGAGCGGGCGCTGGTACCTCCTCGTCGTCATGGCCGGGCTTGTCCCGGCCATCCACGCCTAGCTACGCGGCACAAAGAACGTGGATGCCCGGACAAGCCCGGGCATGACGCGTTTGTTGGGCGGCCGACGAACCTCTTTGCTTGTGCGGCGACTAATTCAACGGGCGGCATCGCGCCGCCCGTGCTGCTGCGGCATTCTGATCCGGCCGGCCCTGACGTGCCCTTGGCTCGCAGCGATCGCTTCTGCTAACGATGAGGCCGTCAAGGCCCCAACCGGAATGACCCATGCGATCATTGCCTGCGCGTTCTGTTTCCAGACATCTCGTTGCGCTCGCCGGACTGCTGTTGCTGTCGGCCCAGCCCGCTGCCGCCGCCGATGACGACGCGCCCAAGGGGCCGGCGGTCACGGTGCTGAAGGTCGCAAAATCCTGTTTCTCCGACATCGTCGAGGGCACCGGCACCATCATCGCGCGCGAGGCAAGCTCGGTGCGGCCGGAGCGGCCCGGCCTGAAGGTGACAGAGGTGCTGGCGGAAGCCGGCGACACCACCACCGCAGGCCAGGTGCTGGCGCGGCTGGCACTGCCCGAGGGCGGCACGCTTCAGGTCACCGCCCCCGTGGCAGGCGTGATCGCGACGTCGACCGCGCAGATCGGCAACCTCGCCTCCGCCAAGGGCGAGGCGCTGTTCACGATCGTGGCGCGCAGCGAGTACGATCTCGTCGCCCTCGTCGCGACCAGCGATATGCGCAAGCTCGCGGTCAACCAGGTGGCGACCGTGCGCATCGCCGGCGCCGGCGATATCGACGGCAAGGTGCGCCGCATCGGCCCGACGGTCGAGCCGAACATCCAGCAGGGCATGGTCTATATCGGCATCTCCTCGCAGA
Organism: Bradyrhizobium sp. MI1.4; assembly: GCF_055811315.1. Classification (NCBI taxonomy): domain Bacteria; kingdom Pseudomonadati; phylum Pseudomonadota; class Alphaproteobacteria; order Hyphomicrobiales; family Nitrobacteraceae; genus Bradyrhizobium; species Bradyrhizobium sp. MI1.4. Next base: position 35,212 of record NZ_JBVVPP010000044.1, read on the forward strand.
AGCGGCTGTTGCTGAATGCGAGCGGGCGCGCACTGATCAAGTCGGGCCAGAGCTGCAACGTCGCGGTGCCGCTGACCTCGGTGCAGTATTCCTCCGCGGGCACCGTCGTGCAGGTGATCCGCCGCAACCGCGTCGAGACCAAGCGCGTCGAGGTCGGACTGATGTCGGGCGGCAATATCGAGATTCGCGACGGCCTCAACGAGGGCGATATCGTCGTCGCCCGCGCCGGCGCGCTGCTGCGCGAAGGAGATCCGGTGCGCACGGTGATGGCCACGGAAGCGGCGAAGTAGGATTGCTCGTGTCCCGGACGCGCTGCAGCGTGTGACGCTGCCGCGCAGAGCCGGACCCATCTCTCGTCCAAGCGATAAGCTTAAAAACTAGGCCCCGGCTCTGCGTCGCATCATTGCATGATGCGCCGCGTCCGGGGCACGAGACTTCGCAGAACCTAAGAAAAACTAGCCGCCGGCTTCGCCGAAATGGACGTCCTCGAGCAGCGAGGAGGAGACGGTCGGGACCTGGTCGCCTTCGCTGGCGCGGGAGATGGCAAGGCGGGTCTTGTTGAAGACGCTCTCGGCGCTGCCCTGCGTATTGAGGTTGTTGAGGAACTCGCTGACCAGCACGCTGTGCTCGCCCTTGCCGTCGTCGACGACCTTGCCCGGCGAAGCCGAGGAGAGGATCAGCGCATTGTCCGTCGCGCTGATCGGCGCGAGGCCGTGGCTGTAGGAGCGGAAGCGGCGCTCATAGGGATTGCGGCGGGAGGCGTCGACCACGACGAGCTTGGCCTTGGCGCCCTGCTCCTTCATCATGTCGAGCACGCCCTCGATGGAGACGCCGTGACGGCGGACGTCGCTTTCCTTCCAGATCACGGCATCGACCGGCAGCATGTAGCTCTCGCGGCCGGCCTGCACTCCGTAGCCGCCGAAGAACAGCATGACGACGGTGTCGGGCTTGATCCGGGACTTCAGGCGATTGACGGCGCGGACCATGTCGTCCTTGGTCGCGTCTTCCACCATGTCGACGTCAAAACCGTTCTTGCGCAGCGACGAGGACAGCGCGCGGGCGTCATTGATCGACTGCGTCAGCGGCGCGCTGGCGTCGGGGTAATGTCCATTGCCGATGACGAGGGCGAGACGCGAGGCTTGGCCGATCGAGCCGGTGACCTGGTCGGTCGAGACGGCCTTGGCGGCATCGAGCGCCCGCATATTGAGGGCAGCATGGGCGCCGATCACGAGCGAGACCGTGCCGATGAGGGCTGCGGCCACCGCGATCGTGCGTCGGGAAATGTCGAGCTGCGTTACATTCATCTCGCGTCATTCCTGTCAGTGCCAAAGACCAGCCAAACACGCGCACACTGTTTGAGTAGCGCGATAGCGTCTTTGGGTTTGAGGGATTGGCCGGGGGTGTGCCCCCGAATTGCGCGCAATTTGCGGCGCCGCACCAAACAAAGCCTTAACCGGATATCGCCTCCCCCGCAATAGATCGCCGAAAATTTGAGCTAAGTCTCTGGAAACATGAGCTAATTTTTACTGCCCAATGTGTGATTTTTTTGCGTCCCCGTAGCCTTCCGGAGCCTGATTATGCAGGCTTCGTGCCGGCTTTTTCTGTGACCCTCATCACATTTGTATTTCCTGCGAATCCGGGTAGCTTTTCAACGACTTGCAGGGGGTGGCGCGCGGCTGGGAGCGCGCCGGCCGGCCCCCCGGCCAATTCCCGCGACCAGGTTATTTCATGAGCTTTCAATATTTTGCCGGCGCCGCCTGCCGGGCGCTGACGGCGCGGAAGGACGGCCCCTCGCTTTACGACGTCTGCGATCCCGTACTGTCTGTTGCGGCCAGCGGCGATCCGCATCTGCCTAAGTTCTACAAGACCGCGCTCGGCAATCCCGCATTGCGGGTGCTGCTCCGCCGGGCCGGGCTGCCCGAGCTGCGCGACGAAGGCAAACTGGCCCGGCTGCGCCAGGCCCTAGTGCGCGCCCGCGACGAGGCCGAGCCCAATTGGGCGGCGGTCGGCCAGCCCGTCGCCGATCTCGTCGACAGCATCGCGCTGGATCATCCCAAGCCGCCGCCGGCCATGTTCACCGGCGCCATGCCGCAACAATCGCAGATCGACGGCGTGATCCGCGACTGCGCGCAGCATCTGCTGGGCTCGTACCGCAAAAATGGCTTTCTGCCGACCTACGCCGCGTTCAACCTGATCGGCGATCCCGATTTCCGCGGCCGAGAGCTGACCATGGCGCTCACGGGTCTCAACGCGCGCGGCTACAAGAACTCCTCGCTGCTGTTCAACCTCGCCCGTGTCTTCATCGCGCGATCTCCGGCGCGCGCAGTCGTCAATCCGCCCTGGCGAGGGGTTGCCGAACCGATGTGGGAGCCGGTGCAGATCCGCCACCGCTCGGCCTATTACGACGCGTTCTTCATCGAGGCGCTGTTGAGCTACGTTGAGACCGGTCTCGCCTCGCTCTCCGACAAGATGGCGGCGGAGCGCGCGGTTGCCGATATGGTCGATTTCTGCGTCAACATCAGCCGCGAAGAGGTCGAGGGCATCGACGGGGCGCGGTTCAACGTCATCACCGCGCTCGCGCCGGCACCGCATCCGCGCTTCTCACGCTACTTCGCCCAGATCAAGCAGGACCTCGGCTTCGGCGTCTACGTGCCGGATTGCGACACCACGGCGTGCTCGATCTCCGCGGCGACGCAGGCCGGCTGCACCGATCCGATCCTCGACCAGCCGCTGCTGGATTTCTATGCCGGCTATCAGGTGCGCGCCGGCGTCAACGAGCCGCGCGTGACCGTGCCGATCAACGACAATATCGATTACGAGGGCGGGGTTGCGACCTGGATCGACAATCTCAAGGGCGAGCGGCCCTATGGCAATGATCTCGATCCGACGCTCAATCTCGACATTCTCGAGGTCAGCTTTCGCAACCTCGCGCGCTGGAAAGTATTGGAGACGCCGGCGCGGCTCGCCACCGTGCATCGCATCCTCGGCTTCCAGAAGCGGCTGGCGGCGAGCGGCGCCTTCGCCAATCCGCGCTCGCATATCTACTATTTGCCTGAGCTTTACAGCGCCTATTTCGGTCGCTGCTATGCTGCCTTCCTGGCGCTGCCGCTGGCGGCGCAGGCGATCATCGATCCCAACGGCGATTTCGATTTCATCCGCCACCGCGTGCTCTCCTACGTCAAGGGCGAGTTGATGGCCGCCGAAATGAACGTGTTCGACGCAGCGCTCGCCCTGATCGCGCTCGGCCATCTCGGCGCCGACCCGCGCGCCTTTGCGCCGGCGCTGAACGTGATCGTCGCGAGCGTCGGCGAAGGCGGCCGCCGCGGCCCGTTCCGCGCCTATGAGTGGAACAAGATGAAGACGCCGACGCGGATCCTGGTGGGCGGTCCGGAGGTCACGTCGGCGTTCGTGCTGATGGCGCTGGCGGTGGCCAAGCGGGCGATGGCGCGGGGATGAGGTCGCGCAGGGTGGGTTAGCGAAGCGTAACCCACCACTTCTGCCGCCGTGGAGACGAAAGAGGTGGGTTACGCCTTCGGCTAACCCACCCTACTAAACTTCGCCCGATGACAGGAAGTTGAAAGCCCAATTGCCAGGCATATGCTGGCCGAGCGGACAAAAGCCGACCACAATTGCGAGGTCTATCGCAGTTTTCATCACACGCGGGCCGGCATGTTGCGAAAACCCCTGATTGCGCTGTCATTGCTTGGCTTCTCCTTGTCCGGCTTGCCATCGCCGGCGCGGGCCGCCGACATCACCGGCACAGCGAAGGTCCGCGCCGGCGACGCGGTGGTGATCGGCAACACTCGGATCAGGCTCGGCGGCATCGACGCCCCCGCGGTCGACCAGCTCTGCCTCAACAACAAGGGCGAGCGCTGGACCTGCGGCATAGCGGCCCGCGACGAGCTCGCCAAATACGCCGACGGCAAGACCTGGGTCTGCCATGCGCGGTCGATCGACCGGCGCGGCCGCACCGTGGCGCGCTGCGACGTCGGCGGCGAGGATATCCAGAAATGGCTGGTGCGCGCAGGCTGGGCGCTGGCCTACACCCGCGTCTCGCGCGACTACGAAGCCGATGATGCCGCCGCGCGGGAGGCAAAAGCCGGCATGTGGCAAGGCGCCTTCATCGCGCCCTGGGACTGGCGCGAGCGCAACAAGAAGACCACCATCCTCGGCGCCACCAAGCCGCCCGATGGCGCACATGCGATCCTGCTCGCTTCGGCTTCGGGCCCGGTCGCGCCCTCGCCGGACTGCACCATCAAGGGCAACGTCAACAGCGCCGGCGAGTGCATCTATCACCGGCCGACCAGCCGCTGGTATGCGCAGATCAAGATGAAGATCAGCAAGGGCACGCGCTGGTTCTGCTCGGTGGAGGAAGCCGAGGATGCGGGCTGCCGCGAGACTAAGAGATAACCCACGTCAGACCTGCGTTTTCCGGCCTTTTCTTGCACCGCGGCGCCGCGTAAAAGTGTGAATCAGCGACCCACCATCCTATTCTCAGGCAACAAGGACCAACAGCAATGACCGTTCGCGCGGGCCGGGAATTTCTGGCCATCCCCGGGCCCACAAATATGCCCGACGAGGTGCTGCGGGCGATGCATCGTCCGGCGATCGACATCTACTCCAAACAGATGACCGATCTGACCGAGAGCCTGCTCAGTGACATCTCGAAACTGTTTGCCACCAAGGGCAAGTCCTACATCTACATCGCCAACGGTCACGGCGCCTGGGAAGCAGCATTGAGCAACGTGCTGTCGCGCGGCGACAAGGTGCTGGTGCTCGAAAGCGGACGGTTCGCGATCGGCTGGGGCCATGCCGCGGCGCTGATGGGTGCCGAGGTCGAGGTGCTCAAGGGCGACTGGCGACGCGCGGTGCGGCCGCACGAGGTCGAGGAGCGCCTGCGCCGCGACAAGGAGCACACCATCAAGGCCGTCGTCGTCGTCCAGGTCGACACCGCCTCAGGCGTGCAGAACGACATCGAGGCGATCGGCAAGGCGATCAAGGCCAGCGGCCATCCGGCGCTGTACATGGTCGACACTGTGGCCTCGCTCGGCTGCATGCCGTTCGAGATGGACAAATGGGGCATCGACGTCGCGATGTCGGGCTCGCAAAAGGGCCTGATGACGCCGCCTGGCCTCGGCTTCGTCGCGGCCAACGCGCGCGCGCGCGAGGTGCAGAAGACCGCCAACATGAGCACGCCCTATTGGAGCTGGAGCGAGCGCGAGGGCAGCGAGCACTATCGCAAATATGCCGGCACCGCGCCGGTGCATCTGCTGTTCGCGCTGCGCCAGGCCATTGACCTGCTGCACGAGGAAGGACTGGAGAACGCCTTCCGACGTCACAGCCTGCTCGGCGAGGCCGCACGCCGCGCGGTCGGCGCGTGGTCGGAAGGCCAGGTGCTCGGCTTCAACGTCGCCGAAGCCAGCGAACGCTCCAACACCGTGACCACGGTGACCATGAGCAACGGCCACGATCCGGCAATCCTGCAACGCTATTGCAAGGAGAAGTGCGGCGTCGTGCTCGGCACCGGCATCGGCGATCTCTCGGGACAAGCCTTCCGCATCGCCCATATGGGCCACGTCAACGCCCCGATGCTGCTCGGCACGTTGGGGGTGATCGAGGTCGGGCTGAACGCGCTGAAGATCCCGCACGGCAAAGGCGGGCTCGAAGCGGCGGTCGCGTATCTCGGCGAAGAGGTGGCGGTGTAGACGCCTTTTTCCTTCTCTTGTGGGAGCAATCTTGTAGCCCGGGTGAGCGAAGCGACACCCGGGATTCTTGCGCGAGTCCCCGCATGTCGCTTCGCTCATGCGGGCTACGGCAGCGGCGGGAACCGATACGCCGCGACCTGGGCCTTCAGCTCCTCCAATGACGCAAGCGGCGCTTTCGGATCGACCCGATATTCCCCACGCGCCAACCACGACAGCACCTTCGCATCGACGACCGGCGAATGGTGGATGACGTCCCCGTAATTGTCGAAATCGTGCGTCACGTTCTTGATCGCCCTGAAATCGTACAGGCGCACATTGGGAAGCTGCGTCAGGCGCTGCGCCATGACGGCGGTGAGGTCGGTGACGATCTTCAGCGTCGCAGGCGAAGCATCCCGCATCGCGACGAATTGCAGGATCGAATAGGGCGGGAAGTAGATGTCGAAGGTCACGTCCGGATGGCGCGCGATCAGGCCGACGGCGTCACGCTCGAAATGCCGGACCATCGCGTCGTAACGATAGCCTTCGCCGAGAAAACGGCTGCGCACGGGATCGGTGATATAGGCGAAAGCCGCGAGCGTCCTTTTCGCATTATAGGCGCGCGCGACGTCGATATCGCGCGGCAACGCATAAATGTCGTCGACGTCTTCAAGCGCAAACTTGACGGGCAGAAAAGGCGCCGCCCGGGTCAGCGGCTCCCGCAGCGGCGGAACCGACCGCAGCAATGCGAACAGGGATTCCTTCGCCATCGCCGCACTGAACAGATAGGACGCGATCCCCTTTGCCGTCCCGCGATAGAGATCGGCAGCGAGATAAGGATCGGTCTCGATGTCGGCAGCATCGACAAAGATAAAATCGTCCATCGCCCAGATCACGCGCTTCGCGCCGCGGTCGATGGCCTGCTCGAGCACAAAGCCCTGCTGACGCGAATTGGAGCCGGTCATCGCCAACTTGAGCGAGTGCACGCCGAGGGCATGGTCGATGTCGCTCTGGCGGAAATGGATCGCGAGCGAGGTACCCATGAAGGCGGTATCGAACGACTGGCTGCGGATCAGTCCGGCATTCTGCACGCGCGTGTCATCGGAATAGAACGGCGCGACGAGACGCGAGGGCCGAAACAGTTGCAGGGGATCGATGACATAGGTGAGCGCAGCCGCGCCCAGCACGCACGCGATGCTCGCAAGGAGAAGACGCCCTGGATATGTGAACGCGCCGCGCATCAGAACCGGAAATAGATGAATTCGCTGTGGCTCTGGATACCCAAAATCCCGAACGCAAGCACCAGCGACGCACCATAGAGGACCAGCGGTCGCATCCGTCCGGACATCAGGCCGTCGCCGACCCTGCGATTGGCGTGGTCGTACCCCATGAGTCCTTGCGTGTTCGGCGCCAGCCACACCAGCGCGGCATAGATCGTGACCATCACCGACGCCGCAATCTCCTCGCGGCCGAACACGATGTTGAAGGGATCGGCCATCGCATTCACAATCCGCATTGCCCAATCGACCCGTTCGGCACGGAAGAAGACCCAGGCGACAACGACGGCGAGGAATGTCAGCACGGCTCCGGCGACACGCGTCGGGTGCGCGAGCCACTTCGGAACATTCGGCACCAGCGCGTTGAAAGCGTGATTGATACAGAGATAGGCGCCATGCAGGGCGCCCCAAATGACAAAAGTCCAGGCCGCGCCATGCCAGAGCCCGCCGAGCAGCATCGTGAGCAGCAAGTTGATGTAGCGCAGCACGCGCCCGCGCCTGTTGCCCCCTAGCGGGATGTAGAGATAGTCGCGCAGGAAGTGCGACAGCGTCATGTGCCAGCGGCGCCAGAACTCGACGATGCTGGTGGCCTTGTAGGGCGAGTTGAAATTGACCGGCAGGAAGATGCCGAACATCAGCGATATCCCGATCGCCATGTCGGAATAGCCGGAAAAGTCGAAATAGAGCTGGAACGTGTAGGCGAGTGCACCGAGCCAGGCCTGATCAAAACTCGGCGCGCGCGCATCGAAGGCGAGCGCGACCAGCGGCTGGATGCCGTCGGCAAGGCAGGTCTTCTTGAACAGGCCGATTGCGAAGATGATGAGGCCGCACAGGATCAGATGCGCATGCGGATGCTTGGTTTCCTCCCGCTCGAATTGCGGGATCATGTCCTTGTGGTGAAGGATTGGCCCCGCGATCAGATGCGGAAAGTAGGTCACGAACAGCGCATAGTGTGGCAGCGCGTAGGCCGCGACCTGCCCGCGCCAGGCGTCAACCAGGAACGCGATCTGGGTGAACGTGTAGAAGGAGATGCCGACCGGCAGCAGGATGTGGACCGCAAAGTGCGTGCCGGCCAGCGCGTTGACGTTCTCGGTGACGAAACCGGCATATTTGAAGATGCCAAGTACGAGAAGATCGCCGGCGACGCCGAGGGCCAGTGCCACCTTTCGTTGCGACGAAGTAAGCTTGGCCACGATGAGGAGGTGGCCTATGCCGTAGTTGAAGGCGATCGATAGCAGCAACAGGGCCACGAACTGCCAGTTGCCAATGGCATAGAAGGTGAGCGAGGCCGCCGCCAGCCAGATCACCGGGGCCAGATTGCTGCGCCGCCCGAGCCAGAAATAGCCAGCCAGCGCGGCCGGCAGGAACAGCAGGATGAACGGGTAGGAATTGAACAACATCAGGCTGGACCGGCGGCAGGACTAAAGACCCGGCCCCTAAAGCATACAAGCGGCCCGTCAACAACCCGGCGACGACGCCCGCAGCGACGCTGGCAATTCACGGAAGCGGGACGATATAAGGTGAAGCACGCATCTGAATGAGGATCGAGTGACACAAGCCAAAACACCTTCCCTGCCCCCCCTCGCGCCGCGCCGGCCGCATTCCTTCACGCGACACGGGATCACCGTGACGGATGAATATGCCTGGTTGAAGGACGAGAAATGGCAGGAGGTGCTGCGCGACCCCGCGGTGCTCGATCCCGACATCCGCAAATATCTCGACGCAGAAAATGGCTACACCGAGAGCCTGCTCGGCCATACCGCGGCGCTCCAGAAAACGCTGGTGCGCGAGATGCGGGGGCGGATCAAGGAGGACGATTCCAGCGTGCCGTCGCCGGATGGTCCTTTCGCCTATTTCCGCAAATTCCGCGAGGGCGGTCAGCACGAGCTGTTCGGCCGTATGCCGCGCGACGGCGGCGAGGGCCACATCGTGCTCGACGGCGATGCGCTCGCCAAGGACCATGAATACTTCAAGTTCGGCGGCAGCCGGCACTCGAACGACCACAGGCTGCAGGCCTGGAGCGCCGACACCAAGGGCTCGGAGTATTTCTCCATCCGCGTGCGCGACTGGGCGACCGGCAAGGACCTCGACGACGTCGTCGAGGAGACCGACGGCGGCGTGGTCTGGAGCAAGGATGCGACGTCGTTCTTCTACGTGAAGCTCGACGACAACCACCGCCCGATGCAGGTGTGGCGGCATAAGCTCGGCACTGGGCAAGCCGACGACACGCTGGTCTACGAGGAGCAGGATTCCGGCTGGTTCACCCATCTGCAAGAGAGCACCAGTGGCCGCTTCTGCGTGATCGCGGGCGGCGACCACGAGACGTCCGAGCAGCGGCTGATCGACCTCGCCCACCCCGACGCACCGCCGCGCCTGGTCGCGGCACGCAAGGAAGGCGTGCAATATTCGCTGGCCGACCGTGGCGACGAACTCTTCATCCTGACCAACGCCGACGATGCCATCGACTTCAAGATCGTCACCGCGCCGCTCGCCTCACCCGAGCGCAAGAACTGGCGCGATCTGATCCCGTATCGCCCGGGCATCTACATCATCGACCTCGATCTCTATGCCGGCCACATGGTGCGGCTGGAGCGCGCCAACGCGCTGCCGTCCATCGTGATCCGCGACCTCGCCTCGAACGAGGAGCACGCGATCGCGTTCGACGAAGCGGCCTATTCGCTGGATACGATGGGCTCCTACGAATTCGAGACGACCAATTTGCGCTTCGCCTATTCGTCGATGACGACGCCGTCGGAAGTCTACGATTACGACATGGTCAAGCGCACGCGCACCCTTCGCAAGCGGCAGGAGATCCCGTCCGGCCACAATGCGAGCGACTACGTCACCACCCGCATCATGGCGAAAGCGCATGACGGCGCCGAGGTGCCGGTCTCGATCCTCCATCGCCGCGGACTCACGCTCGACGGCGCGGCGCCGCTGCTGCTCTACGGCTACGGCTCCTACGGCATGGCGATGCCGGCTTCGTTCAGCGCCAACCGCCTGTCGCTGGTCGACCGTGGCTTCGTCTATGCCATCGCCCATATCCGCGGCGGCGCCGACAAGGGCTGGGGCTGGTACCTCGACGGCAAGCGCGAGAAGAAGACCAATTCGTTCGACGATTTTGCCGCCAGCGCACGCGCGCTGATCGATGCGAAGTACACCAGTGCAAAGCGCATTGTCGGCCACGGCGGTTCGGCCGGCGGCATGCTGATGGGCGCGGTGGCGAACCGCGCCGGCGAATTGTTCGCCGGCGTCGTCGCCGAAGTGCCGTTCGTCGACGTGCTCAACACGATGCTCGACGACACGCTGCCGCTGACGCCGCCGGAATGGCCGGAATGGGGCAACCCGATCGAGAGCGAGAAGGATTTCCGCACCATCCTGTCCTATTCGCCCTACGACAATGTCGCGGCGAAAGACTATCCGGCGATCCTGGCGATGGGCGGGTTGACCGATCCGCGTGTCACCTATTGGGAGCCCGCCAAATGGATCGCGCGCCTGCGCGCGACCATGAGCGGCGGCGGCCCGGTCCTGCTCCGCACCAACATGGGCGCCGGCCACGGCGGCGCATCGGGACGCTTCAACCGGCTCGATGAAGTCGCGATCGTCTATGCGTTCGCGCTGTGGGCGGCGGGGATGGCGGAGGCGTGACTTCGTAGCCCGGATGGAGCGCAGCGAAATCCGGGATTAGTGCAGACGACATCACAGCCCCGGATTGCGCTGCGCTCCATCCGGGCTACGGCCTCGAGAGAGGCGAAGCCTCACACGGCCCCATGCGCCTCCACATACAGCGCATACACCGAGTGGCTGCTTGCCATATACAGGCGATTGTTCTTCGGCCCGCCGAAGCAGAGATTGGCGCAGCGTTCGGGCAGCTTGATGAAGGCGAGCGGCTTGCCCTCTGCGTTGAACACCATCACGCCGTCGAGATCCTCCGACTTGGCCTTGAGCTGATAAACCTTGCGGCCGGCGATGTCGGTCGGCTCGGATTGCAGCGCACCGTTGGAGCCCCAGCCGCACCAGAGATTGCCGTCGCGGTCGACGCGAAAACCGTCGAGCGAGGCCTGGTCAGCCGCGTCGATCAGCTTGGTCTTGCCGCTGAGCGAACCGTCGTCACCGACATTATAGCTCCAGATGCTGCGGTTGGGCGTACCTTTCCACTCGACCACGTAGAGCTTCTTCTCGTCAGGCGAAAAGGCGAGGCCGTTCGGATTGACGAGGTCGGTCAGCATAGCGCTGAGCTTGCCGTCCTTAGCGATGCGGTAGACGTTGGTGGTGGCTTGCTCGGCCTTTTCCTTCTTGCCCTCCCACTCGCCGTTGATGCCGAACAGCGGGTCGGTGAACCAGATGCTGTCGTCGGACTTCACCACGATGTCGTTCGGCGCGTTCAGCCGCTTGCCCTCGAACTTCTCGGCCAGCACGGTGATCTTGCCGTCCTTCTCGGTGCGGGTGATGCGGCGGGTCACCGAGTGCTCGCAGCTGACGAGGCGGCCCTGGCGGTCGCGCGCATTGCCGTTGGCGTAGTTGGCATTGGCGCGGAACACGCTGGTCTGCCCGGTCTTCTCGTCGAACTTCATGATCCGGTTGTTGGGAATGTCCGAGAACAGCAGATAGCCGCCTTCGGGAAAATAGGCGGGGCCTTCGGCCCAACGCATGCCGGTCGCGACCTGCTCGAGCGTCGAGGAATAAAGCCGGTACTTTCCAAAACTGGGATCGAGGATTTGAACGGCGGGATCGGGGTAGCGCTGGTTCGGCGCGAACGGAAACGACTGGGCACCGGCGGCGCGGGCGAGGAGCGCGGAAGTGGCCGCAGCGCCAGCGCCGGCCAAGAGGTTGCGTCGCGTGAAATTCATGGAGTCCTCCCTGGGTGATTTAAGGCCGGCGCTTGCTGCGGCCGGCCTGTTTCTTGATATGCTTGGTGTCGGCGCGCGGCCTTTACCTTCCGTTCGCCTTCCGCCATGCGGCGAAGTCGGTCAGCGTCTGCGGGTCCGTCGCGGGATAGAGACCGAAAATGCCGCGGCCCTTGTTGACTTCTTCGGTGACGAAGTCCTCGAACGCGGTCATCTCGAAGGTCTCGTTGGCGATCTCCTCAGCGAGATGCGCAGGGATCACGATCACGCCGTCGCTGTCGCCGAGAATGACGTCGCCGGGAAACACGGGCGCATCCCCGCAGCCGATCGGCACGTTGATCTCGATGGCGTGATGCAGCGTCAGATTGGTCGGCGCGCTTGGGCGGTGGTGGTAGGCGGGGATACCGAGCTTGGCGATCTCGGCCGAGTCGCGAAAACCGCCATCGGTGACGACCCCGGCGACACCGCGCTTCATCAAGCGCGTGACCAGGATCGCACCGGCGGACGCGGCGCGCGCGTCCTTGCGGCTGTCCATCACCAGCACGCTGCCCGCCGGGCAATCCTCGACTGCCTTGCGCTGCGGATGGGAGCGGTCCTTGAAGACCTCGATGGTGTTGAGATCCTCGCGCGCCGGCATATAGCGCAGCGTGAAGGCTTCACCGACCATGGTCGGCTGGTCGGCACTGAGCGGGTGCACATCCTGGATCATCTGGATGCGCAGGCCCCGCTTGAACAACGCGGTTGCGACGGTGGCGGTGGAGACGGATTTGAGCTTGTTGCGGGTGGCCTCGGCAAGTTTGGTCATGTCACGCTCTCTAGTAAATCGAGGGCTCGCCGATCGGCGCGCCGAAATCGGTCTCGAGGAAGTCGAAGTCGCAGCCGTCATTGGCCTGCTTGATGTGCTTGGTGAACATCCAGCCATAGCCGCGCTCGAAGCGGCGCTCGGGCTGCTTCCAGGCGGCGCGGCGCTTGTCGAGCTCGGCTTCCGACACGTCGAGATTGATGGTGCGGGCGCCGACGTCGAGCGTGATGCGGTCGCCGTTCCGCACCAGCGCGAGCGGTCCGCCGACATAGGATTCGGGAGCGACATGCAAAATGCAGGCGCCGTAGCTGGTGCCGCTCATGCGCGCATCGGAGATCCGCACCATGTCGCGGACGCCCTGCTTCACAAGCTTGGTCGGGATCGGCAGCATGCCCCATTCCGGCATGCCCGGCCCGCCCTGCGGCCCCGCATTGCGCAAAATGAGAATGTGGTCTTCGGTGACCTCGAGATCGGGATCGTCGACCGCCTTCTTCATCGAAGGATAGTCGTCGAACACCAGCGCCGGCCCGGTGTGCTTGAGGAAGCGCGGCGCGCAGGCCGACGGCTTGATGACGCAGCCGTCGGGCGCGAGATTGCCCTTGAGCACCGCGAGGGCGCCTTCCTTGTAGATGGGATTGTCGATCGAGCGGATCACATCGTCATTGTGGACCTCGGCATGCGCGATATTCTCGCCCAGCGTCAGGCCGGTGACGGTGATGCAGTCGAGATGCAGATGCGGCTTGATCTGCCCCATCAGCGCCGGCAGGCCGCCGGCATAGAAGAAGTCCTCCATCAGATAGGCATCGCCGCTCGGCCGCACATTGGCGATCACGGGCACCTTGCGGCTCGCAATCTCGAAATCGTCGAGGCCGATGTCGAGACCGGCGCGGCGGGCCTGCGCGATCAGATGGATGATCGCATTGGTCGAACAGCCCATGGCCATCGCCACCGCGATCGCGTTCTCAAACGCCTTGCGGGTCTGGATCGTCTTCGGCGTCAGATCTTCCCAGACCATCTCGACGATACGGCGCCCGCATTCCGAGGCCATGCGGATATGGTTGGCATCAGCGGCGGGAATCGAGGACGCGCCCGGCAGCGTCATGCCGATCGCCTCTGCAATCGCGGTCATGGTGGAAGCCGTGCCCATGGTCATGCAGGTGCCGTAGCTGCGCGCAATGCCGGCCTCGATGTCGAGCCAGTCCTTGTCGGAGATTTTTCCGGCGCGCCGCTCGTCCCAGTATTTCCAGCCGTCCGAGCCCGAGCCGAGCGTCTTGCCCTTCCAATTGCCGCGCAGCATCGGACCTGCCGGCAGATAGATCGCCGGGATGTTCATCGAGGTCGCACCCAGCAGCAGCGCCGGCGTGGTCTTGTCGCAGCCGCCCATCAGCACCACGCCGTCGACGGGATGGCTGCGCAACAGCTCCTCGGCGTCCATCGCCAGCAGATTGCGATAGAGCATGGTGGTCGGCTTGAGCAGCGATTCCGACAGCGACAGTGCCGGCAGCTCCAGCGGCAGGCCGCCGGCCATCAGGATGCCGCGCTTGACGTCGTCAACGCGCGACTTGAAGTGCATGTGGCAGGGCTGCGCGTCCGACCAGGTGTTGAGGATCGCGATGATCGGGCGGTCCTTCCACTCCTCCGGCGCGTAGCCCATCTGCATGGTGCGGGAGCGATGGCCGAACGAGCGGAGATCGTCGGGTGCGAACCAGCGCGCGCTGCGGAGCTGGTCGGGCGTTAGTTTCTTCTTGGTCATGATTGGGTGCCCCATTTCTGCACGGTGTTCCGCTCGATGGCGCGGAAGATCAGGTTTTCGACAAAAAGCCCGATGATGATCACCGTCAAGAGGCCGGCGAAGACCGCAGGTATGTCGAGCAGGTTGCGGTTTTCGAAGATGAACCAGCCGAGCCCGCCCTGCCCCGACGACACGCCGAACACCAGCTCGGCCGCGATCAGCGTGCGCCAGGCAAAGGCCCAGCCGATCTTGAGGCCGGTCAGGATCGAGCCGAACGCGGCGGGGATGAGGATTTTCGCCACGTACGGCAATCCCCGAAGGCCGTAATTGCGGCCGACCATGCGCAGCGTGTTGGACACGCTCTTGAAGCCCGAATGGGTGTTGAGCGCGACCGGCCACAGCACCGAATGGATCAGCACAAACACCAGACTGCCGTTGCCGAGACCGAACCAGATCAAAGCGAGCGGCAACAGCGCGATCGCCGGCAGCGGATTGAACATCGCCGTGACCGTCTCAAGGAAATCGGTGCCGATGCGGGTGGAGATCGCGAGCACGGTGAAGATCGCGGCGAGCGCGATGCCGGCTGAATAGCCCATGAACAGCACTTTTAGCGAAGCCCAGGCCCGCATGGGAATCGTGCCGTCCTTGACGCGATCGTAGAGCGTGAGGATCGTGTCGTGCAGCGTCGGAAACAGCAGGGGATTGTCGAGGGCGAGGCCGTAGGCCTCCCAGACCGCCGCGAGGAACAGGATGATGACGGTCTTGCGGACCAAGCCGTCGTTCCACAACAGCTCGGGCACGCTCAGCTTGCGCTCGACCTCGGCTGCGCTGCCGACGACCGGCGCGTCACGCAGCATTATTCTCGCTTCGCCCATGAGAGGCTCCCTCAATGCGCCGTTGCTTCGGAGGCGAACAGGAGATCGTGAATCTCCTTCTCCAGCCGGCCGGCACTGCCATCGTCATTGGAGACCTTGTCGACGTCGACCACCTCGGCCTTGACGCGGCCGGGATGCGGCGACAACAGCAGGATGCGGTTGCCGATGCGGATCGCTTCCGCGATCGAGTGGGTCACGAACAGCACGGTGAATTTGGTCTCGCTCCAGAGCTGGAGCAGCTCGTCCTGGCAGGTTCGCCGCGTCAGCGCGTCGAGCGCGGCGAACGGCTCGTCCATCAGTAGGATGTCGGGCTCCATTGCCATGCCGCGCGCGATCGCGACGCGCTGCTTCATGCCGCCGGAGAGCGTGTGCGGATAAGCGTCGACCACGCGGGTGAGGCCCACTTTCTCGATATAGGCCCGCGCCCGCGCATCGGCATCCTTGCGCGACAATTTTCGCGCGGTCAGCAGCGGAAACATCACGTTGGCCAGCACGCTTTTCCAAGGCAGCAGCTGGTCGAACTCTTGGAAGATCATCATGCGATCGGCGCCGGGACCGCGAATCTCGCGGTCGTTGATGGTCATGCGGCCTTCGCTCGGCGCCATGTAGCCGCCGACGGCCTTGAGCAGGGTCGACTTGCCGCAGCCGGACGGCCCGAGCAGCACGAAGCGGTCGGACCTGTCGACTGTGAAGCTGACCCGTTCGGTCGCCGTGACGACGGCGCTGGAGGTCTTGTAGCGCAGCGTCACGGAGCTGACGTCGAGCAGCGCCATCAGTTGCCCTTCAGATCGTGGGCGACGGGCAGATAATAATCAGTCCAGGCCTTGGGCTGAGTCTTCAGCGTGCCGGTCTTGAACAGATGGGCGGCGAATTTCATCGTGCCCTGCGGTTCGAGATTCCACTCCATCATGCCGGGCTCCTGGAGGAGATCGAGCAGCTCTTCCACCGAGGTCTTGTCGCCGGTGATCTCCTTGTAGATCTCGACCGCCTGTCTGGTGTCGCTGCGGATCAGATCCTGAGCTTCCTTGGTCGCATCGCGCACGGCCTGGATGATTTTCGGGTTGGCATCAGCGAACTTCGTGGTGGTGAAGAACTGCGCCTGGCTGAGCGGGCCGCCCATCACGTCAGGCGACGACAGCACGACATGCGCGCCCGGCACGTTCTTCAGCTCGAGGAAGGTGAACGGCGGAATCGAGAAATGGGTGTGCACCTCGTGCTTGGCGTTGGACAGCGCCGCATAGGCGTCGGGATGACCGAGCTGCACCGTGTTGACGTCCAGCTTCGACCATTGGTCGGGACCAAAGGCTTCGGCGGCGGCGATCTGGAGCACGATGGCCTGGGTCGAGACTTTTACGGTCGGCACGGCGATCTTGTCGTTGGGGCCGAAATCCTTGATCGACTTGATGTTGGCGTCGCGACTGATCAGCGTCATCGGCTGCGCCGAGGTCGCGACGATGCCCTTGACGCCGCCGCGGGTGCGGTCCCACAGCAGCAGCAGATTGCCGGTGCCGGTGTTGAGGATGTCGACCCCGCCCGCGAGCAGCGCATCGGTCTGCGCACCGCCGCCGGAGAAGGTGACCCATTTGGTGGTGACGCCGGCCACCCCGAGCTGAGCGGCGTGCTTCTCGATCAGCTTCTGCTTTTCCATGATGTGGCTCGGCATGTAGAAAATGCCGGGCTGGCGAGACAGCGAGATCTCGGACTTCTGCTGCGCCTTTGCTGGCGAAGCCGTCAGCGCCGCTGCGGCGATCAGGGCGACGGCCGTGAGGCCACACTGAAATTGCTTGATCATTGTTGTTCGTTTCCTCCGGCCGCCATTGACGAGCGATCTTGCTAATGCACTAATGCATTAGTGTATCAAAGGCAAGCTGGCCGGAGCGCTTCGCATGGAACCAGCCGAACCCGCGCCCCGCGTAGCCCCCCGCCCCGGCGCGCGGCTCGACCGGGCCCGGCAGGCCGCACCGCAAGTATTCGAGCGGCTGCGCAATGCCATTCTCGCGCTCGAATTGCCGCCGGGCTCGCCGCTGTCGCGCACGGATCTCGCCGCACAATTCGGCGTCAGCTCGACGCCGATCCGCGACGCCTTGATGCGGCTCGAGGAAGAAGGGCTGGTCGACGTGTTTCCGCAGCACGCCACCGTAGTCAGCCGCGTCGACGTCGGTCGGGCCGAGCAGGCCCATTTCCTGCGCCAGGCGCTGGAGCTCGAAATCGTCCGGCTGCTCGCGCAGCAGCACGGCGAAGCCCTGGTCATACGCCTCGACCACACGATCGCGCTCCAGCAGCAATTCGCCAAGGCCGGAGACTTCGAGAGCTTCATCGCTGGCGACAATGATTTTCACGCGCAGCTTTATGCCGCGGCCGGCAAGCAGGAACTCTGGACGCTGGTGCGCAGCCGTAGCGGACATATCGACCGGCTGCGCCGGATGCATCTGCCCTCACCCGGCAAGGCCCAGAACATCGTCCGCCACCACAAGCTGATCACGCGCGCGATCGAGGCCGGCGACGCCGATGCTGCGCAACAGCATCTGCGCAAGCACCTGTCGGGCACGTTGAGCGAGCTCGACACGATCCGAAGCCACTATCCGGAATATTTGACCGACTAGGCATATGGCGCGCGGTTGTCGCGAGCGCTTGTGCACGTCACCGTGCATAAATTGACGCAACCGAGTTCGCCTTTTGCGAGCAATCTTGGGATCGATGGCGAAGTGCTTGCAGGCCAGATGCAATCCGCGCAACAATTTCAGAGTTGATGGTTTGATTTGCGGTCGCTGGGACACCCCATCCGGCCCGGGAGGATACCAGACGTGGCCAACATCCTGATCGTGGATGACGATCCGGCCGTGCAGATGACGATTCGGCTGCTCCTGGAGAGGGCCGGTCATCAAATCACCGTCGCCGGAGACGGCCGCAAGGGACTTGCGCTGTTCGAGGCCGGCCAGTTCGACCTTCTCTTTCTCGACATCTTCATGCCCGGCATGGACGGCCTGGAGACGATGCGCCACATCCGGGCGCTGCAGCCGGCGATTCCGATCGTCGTCATTTCCGGCCGTTCGTTCACGCCGGACGCCCATGCGGAGCCGGACTTCCTCAAGATGGCGACCAAGCTCGGCGCGGTGGCGAGCTTGCAGAAGCCGTTCCGGGCCGACGCGCTGCTCGGCGCGGTCGCTGGCTGCCTGGACGCGGCGCGGACGGCATCGGTGAGGAATCCGGATGTCAGCACCGGCCGCCGATGACAAGAACCTTCATTCTGTTCCAACCGAGCGCGGGCACGGCCATTCAGGAAGCGGTGCAGATTTCCCCATGACACTCGCTACGCGGCTCGCCATCGCGATGATCCTGCTGGTGGCGGTCACCGTGGCCGCAGTCGGCTGGCTCGGCTATCGCAATATCACCCAGGCCGTCATTCCGCGGGTCCTGGAACGGATTGAAGCCCAGTCGAGCCTGCTGGCCACCCATCTTGACTCCTACGTTGCCGGCGCGCGCGGCGATCTGCTCGGTTATCGCTCCGCCGCGGCCATCAACGGCCTGATCCGTGCCCACATCGGTGGAGGCCTCGACGAAGTCGACGGCGTTTCCGAGCAAACCTGGCGCGAGCGCATCGCAGCCCGGCTCGCAGCCGAGATCGACGCGAAACCGAGCTACGGGCAATTTCGAATCATCGGCCTTGACGACGACCAGCGCGAGTTGGTCCGCGTCGATCGCGCCGGCCCGAACGGAACAGCACGGATCGTCCCCGACGGCGAACTGGAACGCAAGAGCGACCGAACCTACTTCCAGGAGACGATTCGATTGGCGCCGGGCGACATCTATGTTTCGCCCGTCGATCTCGCCACGCGGCAGGGAGGAACCACGGACCCTCACATTCCGACGTTGCGCGTCGCGACTCCGCTGTTCACGCCTGATAGCAAGCCGTTCGGCATCGTCATCGCCAATATCGACATGCGTCCTGCGCTCGACCGCGTCCGCTCGACCACGAGCGCAGGAGGAGAAATCTATGTCGTGAATTCGCGTGGCGACTATCTTGTCCACCCTGATCGTGCGCGGGAATTCGGTGCATTGCTTGGCAACGCCAACGATTGGCGCCGGGACTTTCCTTTCTTTGCAGCCCGGGCCGGCCTGCCGCAAGGATCCACGCAGCTTACGAGCGACCAAGCGGGCCGGCCGAGTGGAGCGGCGCTCGCACCGGCACTGCTGGCCGGCAAGGAGTGGTTGGCAGTCATCGAGACGGCCCCACCATCCGTGTTCAGTAGCGTTCCGGCGGCCATTCAAAAAGCCTCCTCACTGGTCGGCCTGCTTGCTGTCCTTGCCGCAGCTTTGCTTGCGGTACTGCTGGCGCGCTCATTGACGCGGCCGATCGGGCGTCTGACCGCGGCGGTGGAAGCGATCGGCAGCGGACGGCGCGCCGAGATTCCCGTCGATGCGAGCGGAGAGACAGGCGTGCTGGCGCGGGCATTCGCGCAAATGGTCGAAGAAACGAGAGCGAAGACGACCGCGCTTGAACGCGAGATCGAGGAGCATCGCCGCACCGAGGCCGCGCGAAGCCATCATGAAGCGCGCGAGCGCTTGTTCAGCGCCGCCGTCGAATCCTCCGACGAAGCGATCGTGATGCAATCGCTCGACGCCATCATCACCGGCTGGAATGCCGCCGCCGAGCGCCTCTACGGCTATTCGGCGAATGAGGCGATCGGGAAATCCACCTCGATCATCGTCCCACCCGACCGACGCGAGCAAGGCAAGGACTATTTGCGGCGGATCGCCGGAGGTGAACCGATGGAACGGTTCGAGACGGTGCGCCTGCGCAAGGATGGCACGCCGGTCGAAATCTCACTCAGCCTGTCGCCGATCAGGGGCCCATCGGGCGAGATCGTGGGCGCCTCCGGCACCGCGCGCAGCCTGACCGAGGCGCGACGGGCCGAGCGGGCGCTGCAGCAGCAGCTCGAGGAACGGCGACAGATCTTCGAGACCTCCCAGGATCTGATCATGGTGATGGACGCGCGCGGCCACATCGCGCAGATCAGTCCGAGCAGCGAGGCCATTCTCGGCTACCGGCCGGAGGAGATGATCGGCCGCAGCGGCGCCGATTTCATTCATTCCGGCCATCTCGACCAGTCGCGCGACGAGATGCGCGCGCTCAGGCGCGGCGAGCGGCTGAAGCTCGCGGACACCCGCTGCTTCCACAAGGACGGTCGTGAGGTCTGGCTGTCCTGGCTCGGCAGCTGGTCCGACCACGCCCAGCGCTACTTCTTTGTCGGGCGCGACATGACAGAAGCGAGGCTTGCACAGGAGTCCTTGCGGGAGAGCGAACAGCTTGCGCGCAACATCGTCGAGACCTCGCTCGATGCTTTCACCCAGACGGACCACACCGGGGCCATCCTGAGTTGGAACTCGCAGGCCGAGAAGCTCTTCGGATGGACCCGTGAGGAGGCGATCGGCAAGAATGCGATTGAGCTTTTCGTCGCCCCCAGTGAGCGCGAAAGCGTCAGGGCCAGACTGAAGCTCTTTCTCGAATCCGAGCAACAATCGCTGGCTAATCCACGGCGCGAACTTTTGGTGCGGCGACGCGACGGTAAGGAGTTCAGGGCCGAGCTCAGCGTCACGGCGCTCCAGCGACGCGAAGGCGTTCTCTTCAATTCGTTCTACCGCGACCTGACCGACAAGATCGCGGCCGACGAGCGCATCCGCCAGGCCGAGAAAATGGAGGCGGTCGGCCAGCTCACCGGCGGCGTGGCGCACGACTTCAACAACATTCTCACCGTCATCACCGGAACGATCGAGATCCTGGCCGACGCGGTGGCCAACGAGCCGGAGCTCGCGGCGATCACGAAGATGATCGACGAGGCCGCCGGGCGTGGCGCCGAGCTGACGCAGCACCTGCTGGCGTTTGCGCGCAAGCAGCCGCTCCAGCCGCGCGAGATCGACGTCAACGCGCTGATCATCGACACGGCGAAATTATTGCGGCCGACGCTGGGCGAGCAGATCCATATCGAATCGGTGTTCGAGGACGAGAACTGCGTCGCGATCGTCGATCCCAGCCAGCTCACCACCGCGATCCTCAACCTCGCGCTCAATGCCCGCGATGCCATGCCGGGCGGCGGCAAGCTGATCGTGGAGACGGGCGCGGCCTATCTCGACGAGGTCTATGCCAGCGTCAACGACGTCCCGCCGGGACACTACGTGCTGATCGCCGTGAGCGACACCGGCAGCGGAATTCCCGCCAACATGCTGGCCAGGGTGTTCGACCCCTTCTTCACCTCGAAGGGACCGGGCAAGGGCACCGGACTCGGGCTTTCGATGGTCTACGGCTTCATCAAGCAGTCGGCGGGCCATATCAAGATCTACAGCGAGGAAGGCCACGGCACCACGATCAAGATGTACCTGCCGCCCGGCAAGACGCCGACGGCGGTCGGCGAGGGCGTGACGCCGGCGACCATCGAGGGCGGACACGAGACGATCCTTGTGGTCGAGGACGACCGGCTGGTGCGCGACTACGTGCTGGCACAGCTGCATTCGCTCGGCTACGTCACCTTGCAGGCTGCGAACGCCGCGGAGGCGCTCGCAATCGTCGCCGCCGGAAAACCGTTCGACCTCCTGTTCACCGACGTCATCATGCCCGGCAAGATGAACGGAAGGCAGCTCGCCGACAAACTGCAGAGAACGCGTCCCGATCTCCGGGTGCTCTACACGTCCGGCTATACCGAGAACGCGATCATCCATCACGGCCGGCTGGATTCGGGCGTTCTGCTGCTGGCGAAGCCCTATCGCAAATCGGATCTGGCGCGGGCCATCCGCAAGGCGTTGAACAGTTGATGGCGCGTCGGGTGAGAGCCCGCAGCCGGGGTGAGCGAAGCGATACCCGGGAACACCACGAGCCACGTCCCGGAAGTCGCTTCGCTCATCCGGGCTACGAAATGTCGCCCACGGAATTTACGACGCGCGCTGCGCCGCGGTCATCACGATCCGGATCAGATCGGCGGCATTGCGCGCACCGAGCTTCTTCATGATGTTGGCGCGATGGTCCTCGATGGTGCGCGGGCTGATGCCGAGCGTGCGGCCGGCCTCCTTGTTGGAAGCGCCGGCGGCGAACTGCTCGAGCACCTCGCGCTCCCTGCGCGTCAACGGCTCGCGCCCGGGGAAATGCAGCGAGCCGAACTTCGGCGCTGCGTTCTCCGACTGCCTGCGGGCATAGGCGCCGATCGCCTCGTCGAGCCGGCCGACGATCTCGCTGCCGCGGAACGGCTTCTCGATGAAGTCGAGCGCGCCGCTCTTGATGGCCCCGACCGCCATCGCGATATCGCCCTGTCCGGAGATCATGAAGATCGGTGCCGGATAGTCCTCGCCGTGCAGCTCATTGAGAATATCGAGCCCGGACTTGCCGGGAATGTGCACGTCGAGCAGGACCGCTGCAGGTGTGCGGCTTCGCGCGACGGAGAGCAATGCTGCGCCGTCCGCAAAACAGATCACCTCATAGCCCGCCGCCTTCAACACCATCGACAAGGTGTCGCGAACGGCAGCGTCGTCGTCGACCACGAAGATTTCACCGCGAGAGCTTTGTTCGGCCATGTGCCACACATCCGGTTGGCATGAAGGACTCGCGTCCGCCCCAACCGTTATGGCGTTCGGCGCGGATTCGGCCCACCGTATTTGTACGGGACATGGACTTGACGCACAAGTAGCGGCCAGGCGCCTAATTGCAGAGGACGGAGAATATCCATGCTAATTTTGGCCGCTACGCCGCCTCTCGTGGCAATGCCCGAAGTCGAGAGCCGTGAGCTGATTGCGGCCGACCTTCGCGTGCTGATCTCGCAGATCGAGAGCAGCATGCGCCGGACCGCCACAGCCATGGATCAAGAACACAGGAGTGATCCGGAAAGTTCCGCCGACGTCTTCGTGCTCGACGATGTCACACCCCGGTATGCCAGGGCGATCGCCGCGCTCGACGCCTGCCGGGCGGGCCTTGGCCACGCCCTGGAATGCCTGTCGGAGGCCAGCGGTACGCTGTAGATCGCGATCGCTGCGACGCGGCGACCGCATTCTTTCATCGCATGGCCGGCCGCGGCTCAGGCGCGGTGCCGCTCCACGATCGCGTCGCTGGCGACACCACCCCAGGTGTGGATCGCCGGCAGGCCCATCGCGGTCTTGCCGAGATTGGCGAGGCTGATGCGCAACGCGGCCAGATCCAGCGGCTTGGGCAGGCTCTGGAGCTCGATCCCAACGGAACGGGCGAAGCTGCGGGCGGCGCTGCGGCGCTTGCCGTCCATGCCGCTGACGACGATCACGGCGCCGCCAAATTTCGCCTTGGCCATCTCGCCCAGCACGTCCATGCCGTCGCCATCCTCGAGCACGAGATCGAGTGTCACGCAGTCGAAGCGCGCGGTGCGGAGTTTCTCGATCGCTTCGGCCACGGACGGCGCCACGGTGACCTCGTGGCCGGCCTGCTTGGCCGCGACCGTGATCAGGCTGCGCTGTGTGCCGTCATCATCGACCACCAGAAGCTGAAGCGCGCGCCGCTCGGCGCCGTCGGGCAGGTTTGACGGGAGAGAGGAGAAAGAGCTTCTGGGCATTGCCGTATCCTGAGATTGAGACCGGCAATGGATACACCGTTCGCGCTTAGGCGACGTAAAGCCGCGACGGCAAATTCAGTCGGATGTTTCAGCAAATGCGAACCAACGTCGCGGAAAACGGCGACGCGACGCACGTGAAGATCACGCCGCCTCGTCACGGCCACCGACGGCGCGCTTCTTCCGGTTCTTGCCACGCAGGAATTGAATGTCCATTTCGACGCCGTTGACGCGCACCAGCTCACAGCGGCGGTAGGCAAGGCCGGTGGACGACAGCAGCAGGAAGAACTCTTTGAGGTTCAGGCCCTGAATCGAGCCTTCCACCGTCAGGATGGCGTCGGTGTCGGAGATCGCGTTGAGCTTGCAGTCGCGGCGCCAAGTGCCGTCGATGGCCATGATGCAGACATCATAGCCGCGACTGAACGTCACGCGTTCCGCGCCTTTGCCATCCTCGGCCATGCCTATCGTCCCGCCATGACCGCTAGGCGCGGCGCTGCGCCGGCAAGAACCGGCTTGGCGGCCGCCGCGCGCGGGTCGTTCGGCTTGTAGAGACCGCGCTTCTCCGGAATCGGCCTGAACGTGTCGGTCAGTCCGACCACCGTTTCGGCCGCGCCCAGCACCAGGAAGCCGTCTCCCTCGATCTGGCGAGCCAGCCGGTTGAAGATGTTGATCTTGGTGTCCTGATCGAAATAGATCAGCACGTTGCGGCAGAAGATGACGTCGAAGGTGCCGAGCTGAGCGAAATCGTGCAGCAGATTGAGCTGCCGGTGCTGGATCATCGCCCGCAGCTCGGGATTGATCTGCCAGGTCTCGCCGATCTGCTTGAAATATTTCATCAGCATCTGGATCGGCAGTCCGCGCTGCACTTCGAACTGGCTGTAGATGCCGGCCTTGGCCTTCTCGAGCACCTCCTGCGACAGGTCGGTCGCGATGATCTCGACGCGCCAGCCGGTTAGGGCCGCACCCATCTCCTTTAGGCTCATCGCGAGCGAATAGGGCTCCTGCCCCGTGGAGCCGGCGGCGCACCAGATGCGGACGCTGCGGCGGCCGGCGCGGGCCTTGATGATCTCCGGCATGATGGTGTCGCGGAAATGATCGAACGGGACCTTGTCGCGAAAGAAGAAGGTCTCGTTGGTGGTCATCGCCTCGACCACGCTGGTGACGAGCGCGCCCGAGCCAGCGCCTTGCAGCTTCTGCACGAGCTCGCCGATGCCGGAGATCCCGGCCTTGCGCGCCAGCGGCAACAGCCGGCTTTCAATCAGATATTGCTTGTCTGCGGACAGATCGAGCCCGGAATGATCCCTCAGGAACTTACGCAGATACTCATACTCGGTCGGGGTCACGGATAGGCCTCTCGGAAGCTGTACTGGGAACACTCTGGCTGGAACACTCCGCCAGACACTCAGACCATGGCTTGTCCGACCGGAATCAAGCCGACTTCTGCGAATTTGTCGGCGATGATGTCTTTATCGAAGGGCTTCATGATGTACTCGTTGGCGCCGCCGCTGAGCGCCTGAGCGATATGAGCCACGTTATTTTCGGTGGTGCAGAATACAACCTTGGGCTGGTCGCCGCCCGGCAGGCGGCGCATGTGGCCCATGAACTCGAAGCCGTCCATCACCGGCATGTTCCAGTCCAGCAGCACCGCGTCGGGCAGCTTGCGCTGACAGACCTCGAGCGCCTTGGAGCCGTCCTCGGCCTCCGTGACTTCGAATTGCAGGCCTTCCAGGATCCGGCGTGCGATCTTGCGCACGACGCTGGAATCATCGACCACCAAGCACGTCTTCATTTGGGTTCTCCGGCTTCGATGTTTTTGGGGCTCACGCAGCCATTTGCACTTCGGTTTTGAGTTCGAGGACGCGATCGACGTCGAGGACGACCATGAGCTGGCCGTCGAGACGGTGGACACCTCCGGCGAGCTTGGCCATGCGGGGGTCGAGGTTGACGGGGTTTTCTTCCATGCCGTCCTCGGCGAGCCGCAGCACTTCGCCGATCTGGTCGATCAGCAGACCATAGGA
>NZ_JBVVPP010000045.1:0-60298 GCF_055811315.1 Bradyrhizobium sp. MI1.4
TGTGGACCCTTATCCCGGGGTCCCGATTGGATGCCGATCACCCCGAAAACGGGGTCCTTATTCCATGCCGAAACACATCGAAGACAAGTATTCGAGCCACGACCACTAAAAAGCCCGGCACCAGCTGCAGTCCACTGCGCAGGCGTCAGATCGAGTCCTTTGTTGATCGGCAACCTCACGGCTATTTTCTTTCCGAGGGCGGTCCCGGTGAGATCCTCGACTGAAGTTGCAGACTAGTGGTTCCTGGCGCTTTCGTCGACCCGATGGCCGCGGTGCGGGCCTATCTCGAGGCGGAAAGGTCTCCTGAGTTCACAAACGAAGTGCAACACTTCCATCTGGAGGTGTTGCCATGGGGCGGACTTACAAACAGCTCTCCTTGACGATCGATGCGAGATTGCCCGCCTTTCGGCCATTGGCAGCTCGGTCGGGCCCGTCTTCCGCGAAGTCGATTGACACGGCCCCGTCGGCGCCCAGTCCCACAGATCCGTCGCGCGGATCGCGAAGCCCGATCGTGGCCGCCGGCCTCGACGAGGCGGCCTTCTCCGGACATTCGATGCGCGCCGGTTTCATCACGTCGTCGTTGGATAATCGCGTCGATCCGCTGCTGGTCAGAAGTAAGTCCGGCCCAAGAAACTCAAAACGCTGGTGATCTACGACCGCCGCGACAACGAGCTCGAAGATCATTTCGGCGGTGACTTCCTCTAACCTCACGAGAGGCAACCATGAACGCGAAGACGAACGCCAAGCCTCCGGAGATGCGGGCCGATCAGGCGCCGCCGGCAGACGCAAGCGAGGCTGTGACCGAGCTGGGCGGCGTCGAACTCAACGACCGCAAGCGCCCGCGCATAGGCGAGATCAGGGCGGCCGAGGCCGCGTTCCTCGATCTGATCGCCTTTCTCGCGCCCAATGGCAACCCGATCCGCGAGTTCGACCTTTCCAAGACCAAGGTCGAAGAAGCCGCCATGTGGGCGTCAAGGGTGTGGTCGCGCAGTAAAGGGGTCGCACCCGTCTGTTCTGGAGGCATCATGTCAAACCTCTATCGATCTGGTATCTCCGCTTCGGCGAGCTTCCTTCGCCAGCATTCCACTCCTTTCAGGGCAGTCGCTGCTACCCTCTCTCAGGGGAAGAGCACTGCAAGAACGCCGTCGACGAAGGCCTGACACTCAGCGTGTGTTTTGAAGGCGCCCTTGTACTTGCCGAACAGGAAAACCGTTCGGCCGTGTCCCTTTCCGAAGAAGTATTGGCCCACGTGCTGGCCGCTACCATCCTTGAGTTCAATGGTTAGGAGGCTCTGGGCTGATTTGAGGTCCGTTTCGGGTAGCTTAATCTGCACGGTATGTGTCCCCAGGATTGAGCTGCCCCGACAGTTTAGTATGGCCTGCACTGACTATGCATCAGACCGGCCGACTTGCAGGCATCCTTCATGTCTTGATCGCATACGACGTCAGCCTCGCTATGAGCCATACGAAAGATATGCGCTTTGCCGACTGCAGCCTCTGTAAAGATCAGCTTGGAGCCAAGCATGGTCAAGTAGACCTTCTTTCCAAATTTGAGGGAGCGAGGATCGTCCTCAGTTCGGATGGTCAAACGCGATTGCGCTTCATCAAGTGCATCAAGGACGCGAACAACATCGCAGATCCAATAGTCCGGGCCATCGTAGCTACCATGCGGCACTCGCACCGTGCATTGCACAAACACAAAGGCCTCCGGATCAAGCCACTCCAATACTGCTTTTGTCCGACCCGAAATGAGCCACCAGCCGTAGTAGGGCTCCAGGTCAATTGGCAAGCTGCCAGCCGATTTATCAAACACGAACCGCGCAGGCGCGGTAGAAGCCGGCAGACGGAATACCCTGTACGGAGGAAGGATACTTTCGTCCTCGAGCCAATCCCCCCTTTGCCTCCCACGCTGTAGTAGGGACCCATTTCGTAAAAGCTGTGGTTTCGCGCTCTGGGTCGTTTCGCAATAGAAACTGCCCTATCCGCGCCCATGACTACGACCCATTGAACATCATGCCCATTGGGGCACGACGAAGAACGGCCATCAACTGCCAACAAAAAAGCCCGCGGCAACCCCCGCGGGCTCGATCCAAATTCATCTCGATCATGCCATTCTGCCAGTGTTTTGCCCGACGTGTCAAATGACGTATCCTGAATGGGACGCGCGCAACTCTCTCCGCGTATCGTTACAGTCAATTATGCCGAACCATCGGTACAGAAAAGAACGGGCAAGCCTTCGAATCGATCGGAGGCCTGATAACGAGCCGAGAAGCGCTCGCGCGAGTCGCGACCAAACGTATCGCCGTCTTTGACCACAAGCCCGTGCTCAACCAGATAGACGGCAAGACCGTCCACCTTATTGACCAGCGTGGGAAGTGTCAGCTTGTGGGTCTCGAACTCGATTTCACGCTCAGCGAATGCTGACAGCCCCATCGTTACCGCTCCGATGCCTGTCTTTGATCGGAACGGCAATATGTCCACCCACAGTGAGGAAGGATAGTCTGGATACGGCGCAAACGATCGGCTGGACATGTCCAACCATAGATCGGCGGATCGTGCGACCTTGCCATTCCATACAACAGCGCAACATTCCGGCACCGTCGCAATCAATGCGCCGATAGCGGCAGTCGTGAGACGAGCGGCGGGCAACGGACGCTGATTTTGGCCAAGCACAGAGACGATCAGATGCCCTCGATGTCGCGCCGCGGCCGCCTTGGCCTGCGGCCATGTCGTGGAAGCGCGCGACCACAAGCCGGGATCGTCAGGAATGGGCGCCGGCATCGACATGACGGCAACAAGCTCGTTGCCACAGCGAATGAGCGGCGAGTTTGCCTGAGCCTGTTGCGCGTCTCCATTCTCTGCAACCTCAGTTGCCAGTTCAGGATGTCGAGCGCGGAGGGCCTTCGCAAGCGCCGCCATGTCCGGCGTTGCCGGCGTGTCCAAAAGGACCAAAGCGAGCAGTGAATTGCTCATCGGCTACCCCGCACAAATTTTGGGAGCGAGATCAGATACACTGCTCTTCGCCCCGAGGTGAATTTTTGCCTTGCTAGAACAAACGCGAACACTGTCAACTCATCCTCTCGCCCGCATCGGGTGGCGAGCCACACGCACGTTGGTCTGAAATCTTCTCGCGCGTGACGATGACATCGGCTTTGCTGCACTGAGCTGGGCAGCGCTCGAGCCGGCGCAGAGACCACACATTCCACGCTGATCATTCGGCGCGTCCCTTCCCGCGCCAGCTCAGCTCGCTTCTGTCCAAAAGTGAACATTGCCTCAACTTGAGTAACCGGCTCAAACCACTGGACCTGCTCTCGCAATTTAATCCACCGACATATCATATGATATGTCTTCTTCTCAGACGACGGCTGTAAGCTTTATCCATTGGCATCTGCCGGTGATGAGAACGCCCAACAGCGCTCCCGCCCCCACGCGAACGAGGGAGACGTGCATGCAGAAGCGACGACGATTCAAGCAGACCACGACACTCGACGAACGGCTCGCCGCGGAGGCCGCGCGGCTGCGCGAGGAGGCGCGCACGCTCGCGCCGGGGCGCCGCCGCGAGATGCTGCTGCGCCAGGCGCGGCAGGACGAGACCGCCATGCATATTGCCGCCTGGCTGCAATCGCCAGGGCTGAGGCCGCCGACATGACCCAGCAATATCGCGCTTACCTGGTCGGCGACAACGGCGTCTTCCGCTCCGCCGAAGCGTTCGAGGCCGCGTCGGATGCGATCGCCCTCACCTTCGCGCAGCAGTTCACGCGGCACGGCAAGGTCGAGGTCTGGCAGCTCGGCCGCAAGATCGCCGTGCTCGAGCCCGAGTCATCCCCGCCCGGCGTTCTCACGCGTCAATGATCGCGTGATGCCGCAGGCGTCCTGAAGGTCTCGATCGCGAACGAGAACTTGACCTGCATCACGGGACCCCTGGCATCGCGAACGTCGATCGCCATTGTCTGCCTGCCGCCCGCGGCAGGCGCGGAGAGGATAGCATCGCGCGCCATGTCCGCGACCGACTTGGCGGCCTCCGCCTGAACGGCGCGCCAGCTGGCCAGCTCCAAGCCTTCCTCGTCGAGCGCTACACCAGTGTCGTCGCGCAGATCGAAATAATATCGGGGCATTGCAGCATCCTTTGCCCTAATAGGTCCGAAGCGGACAAAGGTTTCCGGAAGTCGCGAAAAAATCTATGCGGGATCAATGGGTTCCGGGAACTTCGCGGTTCCCTCCTGCCGCGTTCGTGCCTCTTCAGGAAGCCGAAAGCGACAGGGCCAAACGACATTCGGCCCCCTCACTCCTCCGCAAGCTTCCCGACGATGTAGGCATCCACCGTTTCCGCGAACGAGCGCTGCACGCCCACCGCAGTGCCATGCTGGTCGAGCGCGTCGCGCTGGAGCACGCGCAGGCCACGGCCGCGCATGCACACCGGCGCGGTGTTCAGATATTGATCGATGGCGCCGGTCGCGAGCGGGATGGCCTTCGGGTCGCCCCTTGCGATCAGAAGCCGCAAGAGGCTCTGGCATTCGGCCAAGCCTGGCATGGGATCAGCGCCTCACGCCTGCCGCGATTTCGCCGGCCGCTTGACCGGCTGGGTGTGGGTGCCGAACAGCGCCAGCAAAAACGCGACTTCTTCCTTCGAACCGACCTGGATCATGATGATCTCCTTTTCGCTAGGTTGGTCGGGCGCAACGGGCGGGGCGTTCGAGACAATCGGGTTTCAGCACTGTTTCAGGCGTGTTTCGTCGCGGCGCGCGATGTCCACGCTCGCCTGAAATAGGAACAGCTTCTGGGATCAAAAAGTTATTCGCGCGTCGGTCCGGATGCACGACCGGCGCCCCCCACGGCCTCAGCTCGCCCCCCGGGCTGGGGCCGTTTCTTTTCGACGCCTTAGTTTCGGCTTTGGCTTTGGCTTTGGTCTCGCCTGGGCGTCTCCCAGAACAGCTTGTTGCACTGGGAGCACCGAAAGATGGCCATCGCGCCGTCCGGTGAACTCACCGCGTCGATGAATGTCATGGGTTTGTTGCACGCAGCACAAATTGGCCGCTGCCTGGTGTCTTGATCCGCCATGCGCGCAAACGCGGGAACGGCGGAAGAGGTTTCTATCGTTCTGGAGGTTCAGGGTGCCAGATCTTCGGAACTTGCTGCTGAAGCAGTGAGATCGATGCCGCGATCTGCTCCCGCGAACGGCGCAGCAATTGTCGTGTCGTTTGGCTTGCATCGAGCTGGTGCATTTTCTGCCGGTCGAGATCCGTCTCGAAGTCCTCGCGGGTGAGCATGACAAGCTCCCGTGTTTCTGCCCATTCGCAGAGTACGTCGAGAGACGATTGAGGACCGTTCATAAGTGAACACAGGGCGGGATGCCCGCCTTCGACCCAGCCGGTCTTCAGGGTCCGCGCTTCTGCGTGACGAGGCGCAGCGCGATGCCGTGCTGCCACGCGCGCACCCTCACCGCGGCTTCACTGCGACCAAGTTCGCCCGCGATCTCGTCCGGCCGCCAACCGGCTTCGGCCAACGCCTTCAGCCGCTCGTGCTCTTCCGCTGTCCACTTCTTCAACAACGGGTAGCGTGATTGCATGGTCGGAAGCTGTCTCGCCTTGCGTGATCGGTGCAGGCGACAAGTGAGCGAAACAGGCGAAGTTCCTATCCGACATTCTTATGCGTTGTTTCCATGAGATCTACAGCGCGCCATCCCGCAAGCGGGCCGACCCCGAGGACGTGCCTCGCTCAGATCCAGACGTCCTCGCGGCACGAATCGCACCGATAGATCAGGACCGAGCGTTCGCGCCTCACGTCGAAGATCGAGGTCAGGCAGCGCGTGCCCCTCTCGCATTTGGGGCACGCCGGCCCCGGCTCGTAATATTGATCCGGCCGCGTTGCCGGGCCTGCTTGCTGTTCACTGCTCATCTCATCCCTCGTTGGAGGATTGAGTTCCAAAGTACCAAAGTGTACATTCGTTCCTATCACGCGGGTGGCGCTTGCGGCCTACGACGCCCCATGATCGCGCGCGCGGATCATCGGCTTCGTCCTGAACCATCAAGCGGGTTTGCCCTGAACGATCAAACCGGCTTGCTGTTGGCGGGCTCTCCCCGCAGTTCATCCAGGCTCTCGACGGTGCAGATGCGCGCGGCGCGGCGGGCCAGTTCGTCGTAGTTTTGCGCCACCTTGCGCAGCACGTCCCGCGTCTCGCGATATTCGCAATTGTCCGCCTTGGTGCGAAATTCTTCCGCCCGCATCCGCCAGTACCGCGGAGGGTGCATCCGCTCGGCGCCCATGGGCCCCTCCCCTCGATTGGTCTGTTCGTGTTCGTTAATGGAGAGCGCGTCCAACAGTTCCCGCGCAGATGTTCTGGCCCCGATCACACGTCCAGATTGCGGCCCGCTGGGACAGCATCTCCCTGGATTGGTCGACTTTAGTTCAAATGCAGCAGGGCGGGTTCGCCAGGATGCAATTGGTTCGCGCCATGCTGGACAATGTCCCCTGCGACCAACGCAATCGGGAAAGGGCCGGAGAGATCATCGATGTATTACGTCGCCACCGCGCTGCTGGTACTATCGGGACTGTTCTACTCCGCGAGCCATCACGAGATCGGCTCGTTCGGCGTCACCATGTGCACCTATGGCAGTACGTTCTGCAACAACCCGCTGATCGTCTTTGCCGGCGCCGCGCTGGCCGGCGCCTGGGGCATGTTCGTCAGCATCAAATAGCCCCGACCGCACGCGCTCAGGAGACAAACGTCTCGCCGGTGCGCGGGTTGCGCACTGGCCGGCCATCGCAGTCCGGTCGCGCTCGGAATGCGTGCAAACGCTGCACCGGGTATTCTTCGATGATGCACTTATACAGGTGTTTTGCCCGACGAGTCAAACGAAATTAGCTTTATCAGAAATCAACGAGGCGCGCCCTACCCGCAGCCGGGGAACCTTGTTCCCTCATTAGCATTTGTGAAGGACGCGCCCCGACCGAGACCCCTCCTGCCATGACCGACGATGCCGTCAGCCCCACGAAATCCGCACCGTCGCTGTTGCAGAGGCTGGGGCCGGGTCTCGTCACCGGGGCCGCCGACGACGATCCGTCCGGCATCGCCACCTATTCGCAGGCCGGCGCGCAATTCGGTTACGGACTGCTCTGGACGGTATTTCTGACCACGCCGTTCATGATCGCCATCCAGCTCGTCAGCGCCCGGATCGGCCGCGTCACCGGCAAGGGGCTGGCGGCCAACGTCATGCAGATCGCGCCGCGCTGGGCGGTGCTGTCGCTCGTCGCCATGCTGGTCGCCGCCAACACCTTCAACATTGCCGCCGACATCGCCGCGATGGCGGAGGCGCTCTCGCTGGTGATAGGCGGCCTCAACCACGAGCACGCGCTGATCTTCGCGGCGGGCTCGACCCTGCTGCAGGTGTTCCTGCCCTATCGGCGCTATTCGCCGGTGCTGAAATTCCTCACCTTGGCGCTGTTCGCCTATGTCGCGACCGCCTTCACCGTGAAGATTCCGTGGAGCACGGCGCTGCTCGCGGCGGTGTGGCCGAAGACGAATGTCAGCGCCGACTATTTCATGATGGTCGTCGCCGTGCTCGGCACCACGATCAGCCCGTATTTGTTCTTCTGGCAGGCCTCGCAGGAGGTCGAGGAGATGAACCAGGGCAAGCGCGACAAGCCGCTGCGCGAGCTGAAGCGCGGCGGCAGTCTCGAGCTGGCGCGCATCCGGGCCGACACACTCTCCGGCATGCTGCTCTCCAACGGCATCGCCTTCTTCATCATCCTCACCACCGCCTCGGTGCTGCACGCGAATGGCGTCACCAACATCAACTCGGCGACGGAGGCCGCCGAGGCGCTGCGGCCGCTCGCCGGCGACTTCACCTTCGCCCTGTTCGCGATCGGCATCATCGGCACCGGCCTGCTCGCAATTCCCGTGCTGGCGGGCTCGGCCGCTTACGGCGTGGCGGAGATCTTCGGCTGGCGCGCGACGCTGGAGGCGAAGCCCGACGAGGCGGTCGGCTTCTACACCATCATCGCCGCCGCCACCATCATCGGCTTCGGTCTGGGGTTCACCGGCATCGACTCGATCCACATGCTGGTCTGGAGCGCGGTGCTCAACGGCATCGTGGCCGTTCCGATCATGGCCATGATGATGCTGATCGTCTCGAGCAAGGCGATCATGGGTCGCTTCAAGGGCCGGTCATGGCTCGTCGCGCTGGGCTGGCTCGGCACCGCGTTGATGGCGCTGGCTGTGCTCGCCCTGCTCGGCTCGTCATTGATCGGCTGACTAGCCTTTGCCTTGCGACAAGGCTGCCGAGATCTGCGAGGCGATGACGAGGGCCGCGAACACGGCCGGCACGCTGATGAAGCGCAGGAATTGGTCGATCGAAAGCATCGCTGTCTCCCCCAAGACAAAAACGTATACGCCCGCCGCGCTATTCCACCCCGTGCGCGACGTGCTGATCGGCCGTCAGAAACTGATCTGAAATGGCGGCTCCACTCATCGTGAGCAGCGCCAGGATCGAAATCACAGCCAGAAATCTCATGGCCGGAGGGTCGATCCCGATTGTGGCCAAAAAAGTCAGAGCATGGCGCCTTTTCAGGACGATCCCGGGCAAGATCATGGCTGTCCCCACCAGATTCCCCGCGTTTCTCGATAGAACGTTCGGAAGGGGCTTCCCTGCACACCTCGCCAGGCTTCACTGCGCAAGGCCGTTAGCCTAACAATCGTGGCTGGACCCGGGCTTGCGCCCGCCAAAGAAAAAAGCCCAGCCGGGCAACAGGGAGCGACATGACCAAATCGTCGAAAGCAACAAGTCTCGAAATTCTCGCCTGCGACGCCGGCTGGAGAAACTACCACTTCGTCAAGCTGACGACCGAGGACGGCATCGTCGGCTGGAGCGAGTTCGACGAAGGCTTCGGCTCGCCCGGCGTCGGTGCTGCGATCCAGCGCCTGTCTGCCCGCGTCGTCGGGCAGAACGTTTTCCGGCACGAGCGCATCTACGCCGAGCTGTTCGCGGCCACCCGCCCTGCCGCCGGCGGCGTGGTGGCGCAGGCGCTCGGCGCGATCGAGAATGCGCTGCTCGATGCCAAGGCGAAATGTCTCGGTGTGCCCTGCTACGAACTGCTCGGTGGCAAGGTCCGCGACCGTGTCAGGGTCTATTGGTCGCATTGCGCAACGTGGCGGATCAATCACCCGTCCTGGTACAAGCCGCCGATTGAGAACCTCGACGGCGTCAAGGCAATCGGACGCGAGGTCCGCGAGAAGAAGTTCACCGCGCTCAAGACCAACATCTTCTCCTATGATGACGGCAAACCGACCGGTTGGCGACCGGGCTTCGGCTCGCCCTTCGCTCCCGAGATCAACGTCGATCGCAAAATCCTGCGCGATCTGCGCATGCATCTGGAAGCGATCCGGGACGGTGCAGGCCCCGACGTCGACATGCTGCTTGACTGCAACTTCAACGCCAAGACCGAGGGCTATCTGGAGATCCTGCGCACCATCGCGGACCTCGACATGTTCTGGATCGAGATCGACAGTTTCAATCCGGAAGCGCTCGGTTACATCCGCAGGCAAAGCCCGCATCCGATCTCGTCCTGCGAGACGCTATTGGGCTTGCGGGAATTCCTGCCCTATTTCCGCGAGCAGGCCATGGACGTCGCGATCATCGACACGCCCTGGAACGGCGTCTGGCAGTCGATGAAGATCGCGGCCGCAGCGGAAGCATTCGAGGTCAACGTTGCCCCGCACAATTTCTACGGCCATCTCTGTTCGATGATGAACGCGCATTTCTGCGCCGCCGTGCCGAACCTGCGCATCATGGAGATCGACATCGATCGCCTGGCGTGGGACCGCGAACTGTTCACGCATGAGCCCGACATTCAGAACGGCCATCTGGTCATTCCGGACCGGCCCGGCTGGGGCACCGATCCGAACGAGGAAGCCCTGCGCGCGCATCCGCCGAAGACCACCGGCGGATTGCTCAACTACGGCCGCAAGGGCTAGAGCGTCTTACGGCGTCACTGGATTGACGGTTGGGGACGTCTTCGGCCCCGGCCGCTCCGGCTCGATCGGGGAGTGCGGTTCGGTCGGGAGAATTTTGGCACCTGCGGCCCGCGCGGCTTCACCCGTGGTTGCGTACATCGCAACATGGGCGGGCTGCGTTTTGGCCCGATTCCATGGTCCGTGATCGACGATGAGCATCGCAGCAATCGTCAACGCGGCCACAATCAACGCGATTACGCCGGGATGGCGAAGCGCTGAGGACATGGAGTTTGCGAAGCGATCCGTTGCCATCGTGGAATCCATAGGCTTTTCCTCTCACAGGTTAATGCAATCGCGTCCTGCGAGTTCCGCCCTTGGCCAAGGCAAGTTCCAAGCGGATACGGAACCTGGTCGTCCCAAGGCGCTCAGTGTTTCACATCCGGCCGCGTATCGCCGACGAACCGGTCGCGGTTCGGCATTTTGACAGCCGCAAGCGATTTGGCATCGAGCGTCGCATCCGCCCCCACCAGCCCGTTCAGGTTCAGGATGTAGCCGGACACCGCATAAACCTCTTCATCGCTCAACGATTGCGGCGCGTTCTGCGGCATCGCGCGGCGGATGTAGTCGAACAGCGTCGGCGCATACGGCCAATAGCTGCCGACCGTGCGGACCGGCTTTGGCGTTGCGATCGTGCCCTGCCCACCGACGAGCCGGTCACCCAGCCCGCCCTCGCCCTTGTCGCCATGGCACGATGCACATTGCTGCGCGAACACCTCGCGCCCATGGCTCACCGAGCCCCTTCCCTTCGGCAGATTGCTGCCGTCGCGCCCGATGTCGATATTCCAGCCCGCAATCTCCGCAGCCGTCGCGGGCCGTCCGAGGCCGTACAGGCTTTGTGCTTGCGCTCCGCTTGCGAGCGCACACAGCACGATGACGACAGCAATGCCGCAAGTCTCACGCCAGCGCATTGGTCACCTCGCCGTCAGCCGCGATGCGCCAAGGCCAGATCGCGTTGTTGTGGTAGAAATAGTTCTCGCCGCGCACCGCGAGCAACTCGGAGAGCGTCGGCTGCACATAGCCGGTTTCGTCGATGGCACGGCTCTGGATCACGGCAGGCTTTCCGTCCCACTGCCAGGGCAAGCGAAAGCGTGTCAACGCACGCGTCAGCACCGGCTCCTGCAATTGCGCGCTTTGCCAACTCTTTCCCTCGTCCACGGACATCTCGACGCGCGCGATCTTGCCATGCCCGCTCCAGGCGATGCCCGTGATCTCGTGGAAGCCGGGCGCGCTCAGACGTTGGCCGCCCGAGGGCCGCGTGATGATCGACTTCGCCTCCATGTAGAACGAAAATTCACGCGCGGTGCCGTCCGGCAGCAGGTCTGTGTATTTCGAGGTCTCCTCGCGCGAGTAAACCGGCTCCGCAGTCACATGCAGGCGCCGCAGCCACTTGACACTCATATTGCCCTCGAAGCCCGGCAGGAAGAGCCGCAGCGGATAGCCCTGCTGCGGACGCAGCCGCTCCCCGTTCTGGCTGTAGACCAGCATGGCGTCCTCGAGGCATTTCTCGATCGGGATGCTGCGCGTCAGCGCAGCCGCGTCGGCACCTTCGGCGACGATCCATTTGGCATCCGGCTTCAATCCGGCCTCCTGGAGCACCAGCTTGAGGCTGAGGCCGGTCCATTCTGCACAACTGACCAGACCCACGAGGTCCGACGCGGTCTTGCCGTAAGGCTTGCTGTAGCCGGGATTGCCGGAGCATTCGAGAAAGTGGACGCGCGATTCCGACGGGAAACGCCTGAGATCATCCATTGTAAAAATCAGCGGGCGCTCGACCAGCCCGTGCAGCATCAACCGGTGCTGGGCCGGATCGATGGTCGGAACGCCGCCATGGTGCCGCTCGTAGAACAGTCCGTTGGGCGTGATGATGCCGTCGAGCTCCTGCAATGGCGTACGGCTGGAGGCCGAGATGTACTGCTTGAGCGTCTTCGAGATGTTCTTGACGACGCCCTTCTCGAACGGTGACGGCGCGCCGTAGGGCTGGCTTCCCATCGGTTCGCCGGGCGCCTTCATCCATTCGGGAATGTTGGGTGGAAGGTTGTCGGTCTCGGCGGCAACCGATGCGCGGGCGCCCAGGACGGTACCACCCGCCACCGCAGCACCGCCGCGCAGAAAGCGGCGGCGAGTCGTCCCCGCGGGTTTATCGTCGGCATCGAACGTGCGGCTCATTTGCGGACCCTCGGCTGAAGCGCGACCCACATGAAACATTCTGCGACGAGCATTTGCAATTCGCACCTGTTTCAAAAACAGGCGATTTCCATCTGGACTGATCTAAATCCGGTGGCGGCGACGGCGGTTATCTTCTTCGCAATGCACAAACGGCTCGTCCGTCACTCGCCCGGCGCGATCGCATTGCTCGGGGTCGGCCGGTCGGCGATCTGCTGGCCGAACAGGCTGCCGATCAGTTCGACCGCGGTGCGCGCGGTGCGGCCACGCTCGTCGAGAAACGGATTGAGCTCGACGATGTCGACTGATCCGACCACGCCGGAATCGTGCAGAAGCTCCATGATCAGATGCGCCTCACGATAGGTCGCGCCGCCCGGCACCGTCGTGCCCACTCCGGGTGCGACGCAGGGGTCGAGAAAATCGACATCGAAGCTGACATGCAGCACGCCGTTGCTAGCCCTGACGCGCTCGATGACGCGGCGGATCAGCACGGCGACGCCGAACTCATCGATCTGGCGCATGTCGACAACCCTGATCCGGCGCGTGCGCATCAACTCCTTTTCGAGCTTATCGATTGAGCGCGCGCCGAACAGGTCGAGCCGATCGGGACCGATCGGGGCACGGGGATCATCGCCGAGCAATCCGTCGAGGCCGGGTTCGCCGCACAGGAATGCCGCCGACATGCCGTGCATGTTGGCGGTGATCGTCGTCTCCGGCGTGTTGTAGTCGGCATGTGCATCGAGCCAGAGCACGAACAGCTCGCGTCCGCGCTCCTGCCAGTGACGCGCCATGGCATTCACAGATCCCATCGACAGCGTGTGATCGCCGCCGAGAAAAATCGGCAGCGCGCCGGTTTTTGCGATCTCGTAGCCTCTGCGGCTCAGGACGCGCGTCCAGCGCTGAATTTCGCGGTAGTGATTGGCCTTGTCTGGGGGCCTGTCGGCGAGGTCCCGGAGCTCGGCCACCGAGAGATCGCCATAATCGACGACCTCGAAATCCAGGCTCTCGAGCAGTGTCGCAAGGCCGGCGGTGCGGAGCGCCGCAGGGCCCATCAGGGTACCGCGCTGCGAAGCCCCCATGTCGATGGGAGCGCCGAGCAAGGCGATGCGCCGGGCTCGATCCGTCGTGGTCCGGTCGGTCACAGCTGTCTCCTGAGATCAGCAAGGTTGAGCCAGCCTAACAGAGATTCGCATCCGTCGTTTCACGGGGGGCGGTCCGCGCAGGGGCGCATCATCTCGGAACAAAAGCTTGCGCGCCGAATTGCTCATTCAAGGCCGGTACCCGCCGTAAAACCACGGCGCCTGTCGCGGATAGCCAAAGGTCATCTGACCCGCTGTTCAAAACGAGCGCTCGCGCGGATAGCCAAAGGTATCGGCCTCCGTCACATGATCAGCCTGGAGGTCGCGCGCTTGAGCACGGAGATCCCGCAGTCCACTTCCCATCCGGGCATGGCCGAGCGCGCCATTGATGCCGCGACGGACGTATCCCGCACCATTGGTCAAGTCGCAGGTGGCCTGCATGCGGCCATCGACCGCATGACCTCTGCAATCGACGACGCACGGAAGCCTGGAAATCCCCTCGCGACCGTCGCCGCAATCACGCGCGAAGCACCGCTTGCCAGCCTGTTCGTTGCTTTCCTGTTCGGCGTCGCCGTGGCACGTCGGCGCTAGAAGGACATCAAACTTGCGCCACTTCGGCTTGGCGCCTGAGAGCTTCCGCGCAACGTCTTTAGCGTTGGGAGGCAAATAGCGCTTCTAGGAGTGCCCTTGGCGTACTTTCGGAAAAATACCCAGCAGGCGTGTCCCCGTCGGTCGCCGCAGAACAGGGCGACCTGCAGCGATTGGATCATCATCGCAATGAGAGCCGGACCTCCCCTCACTAAACCCATCCTAATTGTCGCGCGATAGGCAGCGGCATTTTCGAGTGCCGCAGAATGATTGATCCGCACCAGGTGAATACGATTATCTCCACGACCATTTGCGCATTTTTTGCACATCACCCAGACGCAAAAATTGGAATTGAAGAAGCCAAGCTGCTCGCGAAGCAAATTGCGGATGCTCTCAACGAGGCGGGACTGCAGATTTCTGCCCCCGATCCGGCGAGTCCAGAAGCTGACTAGATGCCGCTGGGCGATCGTCCAGAGCTCATGTGCGCCACTCTTCCTGACCGGAGATCGGCTGACGTTCAGCTGGTTCGTTCCTGGCGCTCAGCCAGTAGGATCCTCAATCACAGCTCCGACTCTTTCGATCCTCTTCGGCACCAGAATTGAGCTGCTTATGACAAGAAGGGCTTGCAGTAGCGGTGCACACCACGGACGAAGGTCGACGCCCGGGCCGCACGTGGGGTAGACCATAAGGCCACCTGCGCCCGTTGGCTGATATCTACTCCTATCGCAGCTGCCGCTAATGGCTCCTGAGTTGTATTGCGGTCTCGACTTTGACGAAGATCAGGTCGCGCTCTCGCCCATCCCAAGTGCGCTCTGTGGATCGACTCCACTGCGAAGCGGGTCATAGGAACAATTCAAAAAACCGTGAGTTTGAATACAAGAAATCCGAAAAGCGAGAAAGCGAGAGAGGGTGATGCGATGACGCGGTCCGTGGAGGAATTAAGACGTGAGTCCGAGCGAAGTCGCGCTCAGTTGGCTGCTACGGTCGATCGGCTGAAAGAGCAGGTCTCCGAGACGGCCGAGGACATCCGCCACAAGGTCTCGCCGCAGCATATCAAGTCGGAAGTATCCGACTACGTCACCCATACGACAAAGGGCTGGGTCGACGGACTGAAACAGCAGCTCATGGACAACCCTATGCAGGCAGTGGCCGCCGGGACCGCCGTGGCGATTCCACTTCTACGCTTGGCGCGCGGTGTCCCCTTGCCGCTTTTGATGATCGGTGCCGGCTTGGCGCTCACCTCGAAAACCGTGCGAGACCGCGCCTCCGAGGTTTCCGGCCCTGCGATGGACAAGGCGGGCGAGGTTTTCGAGGACATGGCGGATCGAGCGCGCGCCATGCAAGGCGATCTCAGGGATCAACTATCTTCCGCCCGCAATCAGGCCGTGAGCATGGCCGACGAGGCGCAAGATTCGACTGCCGGTCTCGCGGCGGATTTACGCGCACGGGCCTCCCAGGCCGCCGAGACGATTGGCGAGAAGCTCAAGAGCGGGGTGGATGCGGCGAAGGACAGTGCCTCCGCAGCTAAGGACGCTGCCGGAAGGGCGCCCGAACAAGCTCGCGCGATCATTAGCGATAATGCCGCGCTAATCGCCGGTCTTGGGGTGGCGATCGGAGCCATTATCGCAGCCGCTCTTCCGGAAACCAAGGTTGAAGCCAAGGCCATGAGCCAGGCGAGCG
Organism: Bradyrhizobium sp. MI1.4; assembly: GCF_055811315.1. Taxonomy (NCBI): domain Bacteria; kingdom Pseudomonadati; phylum Pseudomonadota; class Alphaproteobacteria; order Hyphomicrobiales; family Nitrobacteraceae; genus Bradyrhizobium; species Bradyrhizobium sp. MI1.4. The sequence goes on from NZ_JBVVPP010000045.1 coordinate 15,519, forward strand.
ACGGCGTGAAGCGGGCCGCCGCCGAGGCCGCTCAGTCCGGATTTGACGCGGCCAAAGATGCCGCAATGTCGGCAGCCGACGCGGCAACAAGCAGAGTCGCCGAGGCCGGCCTTGGTGAGCATGCCAGCCGCATGACTCAGAACCTCGCTGACTCGCTCAAGACAGCCGCCGACGACGTCGTCGGAGCCGCTTTCAATCCCTCCCGCAATTCCAATACCTGAAGGAACACACCATGAGCGATCTCGACCTGAGCAGAGGCACGAATTCAAATGAAGATCGGAACGCGGGTTCTCCGAAAAACCTGAAGGACCAAATGGCGGAGGCTGGAGCGACTGTGAAGCAGCGGGCCGACGAGGCCTTCCGGGCAACCGCTGACATCGCCCAGGACAAGTTCAAGGAAGCCGGGGATGCGGCCAAGGACCTTGCTTCGGGGACCATGGACCAGATTCGCGGCCAGGCACGCGAGCAGCAGCGGACTGGAGCCGAGTTCATTGAGCGACTTGCCGGTAATGTTCGGGAAGCGGCTCGCGCCTTCGAGAGCGATGTGCCTTTTGCCGCCCGCGGCATCAACTCCGCCGCGGACTATGTTGAAGATACCGCCGAGAAGATCCGCAACGGCAGCTTCCGCGATCTCCTCGATGGCGCAACCGATTTCGCGAAGCGTCAGCCAGCCGCTTTCCTCGGCGTCTCGGTGCTCGCCGGTTTCGCCGCCGTCCGCTTCTTGAAGGCCTCCGGCGGTGACTCGCCTTCATCGCGGCCTGGAACGAACAGTGGAACGTCCTCGACGCAGGGCGACGAATGGCGCGGAACCACGTCTTCCGCCAAGGCCGGTCACGCATCAATGCAGGGCTCATCGGCGCCCGGCAACAATCCGCAGCGAACAACGTCCTTCAAAGGCGGCAGCGTGTCATGACCATTCAGCATGATATCGAGACAAGCCAGAACGATCTTCGGACCATCTCCACGCTGGTAGCCGAAGCGATGGGCCAGTTCGCCAAGCTGTTCCAGAACGAGATCGACTTGGCCAAGGCTGAACTCAGCGACAGAGCGCAGAAGATAACGGGAGCAGCAGGCCTCCTTGCGGGTGGCGCTCTCCTGGTGATCCCTGCCCTTGTGATGGCGCTGTTGGCGCTGTCCGCGGCGTTGATCTCCGCGGGATGGTCTCAACCGCTTTCCTACCTGACATCCGCGATTGTCGCTGGCGCCATCGCGGGCGTGCTGTTTGCGGTCGGCATCAACCGGCTGGACGCCCGTAATCTTGCGCCGCGGGAGACCATCCGGCAGCTGGAAAAGGACAAGGACACTGTGAAGGGAATGGTCCGATGAGCAGCACGCAAACTGGCTTTTTCGATAGTCTGGTCGCAGCGGCCAAGGAAAATCCCCTCGCCGCCGTCCTTATTGGAGGCGGCGCGCTGTGGCTTATGGCTGGTGACGACAGGATCAAGGGCGCGGCTCGGTCCACGGCGGCTGCCGCGTCCGGTGTGGTCGATAGCGGAGTGAGCACGATGCGGACGACGGCATCGGCGCTCCAGCGCACTGCGGCGCCTCCCACGGCGCCCGAAATGGATCACGTAGGGTCACTCGATGGCGACGATACGTTGCGGTCAGCCAAGGGCGCCGCATCCAGCGTTCTGTCAGACACCGCCGACAAGATGAGGGCCCAGTTTGAGAGCGGCGTAGAGATGGTGCGGGACGGCTTCGCCAAAGTAGGCGACCAGGTTCCGGGCGGCGAAGCCGTCTCAAAAGCAAAGTCGTCGTTGTCTGATATGCTCGAAAAGCAACCGCTGGTGCTTGGCGTCGTCGGCTTGGCCATCGGCGCTGCAGTCGCAGGGGCATTTAGAGCAACCGACATCGAGAATGAGTATGTCGGAGAGACCAGCGATGCTGTGAAGGCCGACCTGAACAGCCGTGTTGGTGCCGTCTCGCAGGCGTTGCGCGAAAACTCCGACACGCTGTTGGCAGAGGTTTCCGATACCGGCGGCGAGGCTCTGGATCGGATCAGGCAGACCGGGATCGATGCAGTCGAAGCAGCCCGTGAAAAGGCCAAGTCGTCCTGATGTGCTGTGGCCACGAAGAGTCGTCGCGACGTCCGCGGCGACTCTTCCGAATTATTCCGCGTAAATCAGTGCATCATCCAGGTGCCCAGCTCGCGCTCCCCGATTCGTGATCAGCGCGCCTCGTAGCAGTAGATCCGCTTCGGGGATGCTGTGCGCGCTGTCGGTAAGGACAGCTCTTGGTCATCGCGACGACCGCTTGTGGTCACAATGCCAAGATCTCAACGTCAGCAACTCTGGTCCGTCATGCCCTGATAAGCGGACCTCTTGGGAGGGGCCGACACTTCGCCGATAGGCCAGATACGGAAGATCGATCAGCTTTCCGGTTTTCCCGTCCCGACACAGCGGCCGTCCTGCGACGGGTGAGCGGTGTTACGGGAACCTTCATCGCAAAGCTCAAGTGTTCAGGCGGCACTGACGGCGGCGCACTCGACTGCGAGGAATTGCCGCTCGAATGCTTCCGCCGGCATCGGACGGCCGAAGAAATAACCCTGGCCCTCCTCGCATCCCATGCTCACCAGGAAGTCGGCCGTCGCGCGATTCTCGATGCCTTCGGCCACGACTGTCAGTCCGAGCTGTTTGCTGAGGCCGATGGTCGACCCGACGATCGCGGCATCGTCGGAATCCGCGAGCAGACCGAACACGAAGGACCGGTCGATCTTGAGCCCGTCGAGCGGAAACTTCTTCAAATAGCTCAGGCTTGCATAGCCGGTGCCGAAATCGTCGAACAGGACGCGGACGCCGAGCTGCTGGATGCGTTTGAACATGTCGAGCACGCGCGCTTCATCATGAAGCAGGATGTCCTCGGTGACCTCGAGCTCGAGCAGCGACGGCGTGAGCCCCGTCGCTTCGAGCATCCCCGCAACCGAATGCGCCAGATCGCCGGAGTGCAACTGCGAGGGCGACAAATTGATCGCGACGCGCACTCTGTCGCCGGACAATTCCCAGGCGCGTGCCTGCCGGCAGGCGGTCTCCATCACCCAGTTTCCGATCCGCTCGGACAGGGCCGAGCTATTGACCACTGGCATGAATTCTCCTGGCGAAACGTAGCCGCGCACGGGATGCCGCCAGCGGATCAGCGCTTCGGCCCCGACCAGGCTGGCGTCGATCAGGCGAACCTGGGGCTGATAGAACAGCTCGAACTCGCCGCGATCGGCGGCAAGTGCCAATTCGCTTTCCAGCGTCAGCCGGTTCTCCAGCTCCTCCCGGATCGCGCTCTCGAAGATCACATGGCTGCCCCGCCGGGTCAGCTTTGCCTTGCTCAGAGCGAGATGGGCATTGCTCAGGAGATCGTCGGCGTTGTGCCCGCCTTCCGGATGGATGGCGACGCCGATGCTGATTCTGACGCGATGCTGCCGCGTGCCGGTCGCAAGCGGCGCTTCGAAGGCGCGCGCGATGCGCTCGGCGAACTCTGCGATTGGCGGGTCGCCATCGGCGCCTTTGCGCACAATGGCGAATTCGTCTCCGCTAAGCCGGGCAACGACAGCGCCGCGCGCCTCGGCTCTCAGGCGACCAGCGACCGCCTGCAGCACGAGATCTCCGGCCGAATGACCCAGCATGTCATTGATGCTCTGGAAGCCGTCGAGCCCGATCACGAGCAGCGCGACCTCGCAAGGGCGCTGCCCCGCATCCGCGATCATGCCGACCAGCCCTGCATGCAGCGTGTTGCGGTTGGCAAGACCGGTCAGCGCGTCGTACTCGGCGAGATATCTGACGCGTTCGGCCTCACGCTTGCGGACCGAGATATCGCGAAGGATGGCTCCGTACTGGAAGCCGTCCGTTCCCTGCCAGCCCGAGAAGCTCGCCTCGACCGGGAAAGTTTCACCGTTCTTGCGCCGCCCTTCGAACTCGACGACGACCGCCCCGCCAGGGACCAGGAGGGCCTGGCGCGCGGCGTCGCGCATGGACGGCCTCGCGTCACCGTCCACCGACACGGCGCACAGCGTTTCGAACGGGCGGCCGATGATCTCGGCGGGCATATAGCCGAAGATCGCACTGGCGCCGGGATTCCACACGGTGATCAGCTGACCTTCGTCGGTGCAAACGAGGCCATCGCCCAGCGACATCGCGATACGATGAAAGCGGCTTTCGGCGATGCGCCCCAAGAGACCGCGGAAATCGATTTCGTCGAGTGCGATCGCCGTCAGATAAGCCACAATCGCGATGTGGAACAACGATGTGTCGATGATGAAGGGCCATCTTGCTTGCACCAGGACCGCCAGCAGCTCGAAAACCGCCCCGGCCGAGATCAGGATTGCGGCGCGAATTCCCGGTCCGAAGCGGCGCCACGAATACACCATCAGCAGGCAGATCCCAGCGAGACCCAGGATCATCCCGGTATCGGAGGTCCAGCGCAGCATCCGGTTCTGGAGGATCGATTCCGCTGCCAGCGCCTGGAGGATGGGTCCGGAGATGATGCGGCCATTCGGAACGCTGAAGCGGTCGCCGAGTTCGAGCGCCGTCGCTCCAATGATGATCTTCTTGTCTCTCAGCTTGTCCAGAGCGGCGGTTTCGCCGCGGAGCACGTCGACATAGGAGACACTCGGAACCGAGTTCGCCCGAATGCTGAAATCGATCAGGAAAGGCGGCCGCCGATTGGCGTTCTGCCCGGCCAGCACGACGGCCATCGATGGCATCACGGCATCGCCGAGCTTCTCGCCGAACGGATAGCGGCGAACGAGCCCGTCGGATTCGATCGCGACATTGACCAGCGCCGGCCACGACTGGTTGCCGAACGGCTTGAGGGGGCGATTGATGTGAGCTGCGCCGCCATTCGGCGCGGGCTGCTTGAAGGACGGCAGGATGGTCGAGCCGCCGGCCTTACGCAACGCGTTGACGAAAGCCTCGTCGGAGGCGGGATCGGATGGCGAGCTGAAATCGACGTCGAAAGCGACGTCCTGCGCCCCCGCGGCCTCTAACCTGTGCAACAATTCCGCGTGCAGCCGGCGCGGCCAGGGCCACACCCCGATCTGGTCGATCGAGGGCGCGTCGATGGCCACCACGACGACGTTGCCGCTCGCGGCACGCGATTGCCATGCGAACCGCAAGTCGGTCAGCGCGTTGCGAAGCGCACCATGCCACCCCGTGGACAGCACGATCGCCAGCGCGGTCACGACTAGAATATGCGGACGATAGCGCGTCACTCCGATCCTCCCGCGCACCTGCTTCTGCAGGTACGCCCCCTCATCCCCTACGAAATCGCCTCAGTGCTTGTTGTGGCCAAAGGCATTGCCGTGGCCATTGCTGCCGTTGCCGCCGCCATTGCCGTTGCCGTTACCGTTGTTGCCCCTGCCGTTGCCGGTGGCGCCGTTGTTGCCGTTACCATTACCGTTGCCGGAATTCCCATTGCCGGAATTGCCGTTACCGGAGTTGCCCTTGCCGGAATTGCCGTTTCCGGAATTGACGTTTCCGGGATTGCCGTTTCCGGGATTGCCGTTGCCAGAGTTGGTCTTGCCACCGGAATTTCCGCTGCCGCCGCCAGAGCCGTCGCTGGACGCACCGGCCGTGGTCGCGGCTATTGTCGTGCTGGCGGCCGAGGAGCTGGTGCTGCCAGCCGTCACGCCGCTGCTCGTGGTGACCGCAGTCTGGCCGGTGCTGTTGGATGCCGTCGTGCTCGCTTTCGAGTCGCTCCAGACCGTCTCGGTGCCGGCGTGCGCGTTGCGCACTTGTCCGGGGGCACCGCCGCCGTGGGCGAGCCCGTGCGTGACCTTGTGGACGTTGAGCTTGACCTCGCCCAGCGAACTCGAGATGCGCACGACGCCGGGCTTTGCAGCACCGCCCTTGGACGCGTGAGCTCCGGCCGCCGGTTGCGATGGCTTGAGCGCGCCGGCCGCCTTGGCGCCCTTGTCGATCGGACCGAGCGCATGGATCGCATGGCCGCTCGCGGCGTTGCGCGGGGCCGACAGACCCGATTTCGGCACCGGGACGCGCTCGATGCTCGGGACGCGCGGCTTGCCGTGCTCGATCGGATTGAACGTTCCGGAGCCGCTCAGAGAGAGGCCGGGCTTGCCATGCTCGAAGACGGTGGCGGCCTGCCCCGGCAGGACCTGGGCGATCTGCCCGGTCTTGAAGTCGGAGACCTCGACCTGGCCGCGAAGCACGCCCACCTTGGTGCTGCCCGCATTCACGGTGACGCTGAACTGGGTACCCTTGACCACGGCGGCAAGATAGGGCGTCTCGACCTCGAAATGCTTGACGTTGCGTTTCTCGACCTCGAGCAGGATCGAACCTGCCTGCTGGATGATGGTGGTCGAGAGACCCTGCTTGGTCTCGGTCGGCAAGCCGACCACCGAGTTGGGAGAGATCAGGATCGTTTCCTCGCCGCGGACGAGCAGGACGCGGCCATTACGTCCGGTGCGAATGGTGTCGCCGGGCTTGAGCGCCTCCTGCTGACTCAAGGACACTTGCTGAGCGCCGCTGGTGGCGACCCAGACCTCGCCGGTGGCCTTGCCAACCGACCAGACGCCATCATCCGCAGCGGATGCGGCGGAAGCCGTTCCCAGCATCAGCGCAGCCGCCAAGGCGCACCGCATTCCAATCTTGTTCAGCATGACGATCCTCAGTCCGCGTTACAGCCGGCCTTGAGGGGTATCCGAAATCACTCAACATAGGATTAGCGGGAAGCGGCCAGCGGAGCGGTCGCGTTAACGGTTCATTGACCATAAAAAACTATGGAAAATCATGTGGCTAACGAACCCTTATAGCAGCAGGGGCACATCTCCGTCGAACTACGGGGACAGGCCCGTCGCGCGCGTTGCGAAGCGGCATCTTGTTACCGCAGCGGTGCTGTTGGCGCCGTTCTTCGCCGGAGCTCCTCAGGCTTTCGCGCAGCAGGCGAACCAGCCGGGTTTCGATCCGCGCCAACCTCAGAAATATTTTGAAAACCAAACCGAGCGGGAATCGCTGAGCCGTCCGCCGGTCAGGCTCCCGACAGTCGACCAGCCCAACACCGGCGGCGATACCAAGCCTCAGTTCATGCTGCGCGGCATCAACGTCAGCGGGGCCCGGGCCGTTTCCCCCGATCGTATCGCCGCGGTCTATCAGCCTTATGTCGGCAAGAAGGTTTCGCAGGCGGATCTCGCCGCGATCGCCGGCGCTATCAGCGATCTCTACCGCGCCGATGGTTTTCACTTGAGCCGGGCGATCGTGCCGCCGCAGGACATTGCCGACGGCCTGCTCCGGATCCAGGTGATCGAAGGCGCCATCGTGCAGGCCGAGCTGAAAGGCGATGGCGCCGAGCAGTTCGGCGTGAGACCGATGCTTGGGCCGGTTCTGGCCGAGCAACCGTCGCGCCTGGCAACGCTGGAGCGCCAGCTCTTTCTCGTCAACGGCAGACCTGGCGTCCGGATCACCGATACCGCACTGGAGGAGATCGGCGGTGCGACCGGCCGCTTCCGCCTCATCGTCTATTTGAAGACGTGGCACGTCTTCTCCTCATTCGGTCTGGACAATCTCGGCTCATCATCAGTCGGTCCGTGGCAGACCTACGCGACCGGCGCGTTCAACTCCTATCTCACACCCGGCGACACGCTGGCGGTCAACCTGTCGACCATCGCCAACGACCCCCGCCAGCTTGGCTTCGCGCGGCTATCCTACGACGCACCTGTCGGCGTCGACGGCGTGCGTCTCGGCGGGTCCGTGCTGTACAGCGCGGTTCGGCCGGGCGATGCCCGCCGCCTCGACAGCGACATCACCACGACCGAGGCCTTCGAGCTGCGTGCCAGCATCGTCCCATTGCAGTCGCAATCCTCCTCGCTGACCCTGACCGCGGCGACGACCTTCAGCAACGTGTCCGAGCATGACCTTTACGGCCCCTGGTACAACGACCACATCAGGACCGCGAGCCTGACCGCAGACTATCGGCTCCAGGATCATTTCGGCGGCACCAATTTCGCGACGCTGACCTACCGCCAGGGCCTCGACATCTTCGGTGCCTCGCATTTCGACGACGACCTGTTGTCGCGCGACGGCGCGTCATCGAACTTCTCCGTGCTGAACCTCTGGTTCACGCGCTACCAGACGCTCAACGACGTCTGGTCGCTCAAGCTCTCCGCTGCGAGCCAGACGGCGTCACGGCCGCTGTTCACCTCGCAGCAATTCTATCTCGGCGGCGCTGCCTTCGGGCGCGGCTATGGCGCAGCTGAGATCAGCGGTGACAACGGTCTTGCCGGCTCGCTCGAACTGCGCTTCGACCAGAAGCTCAATTTCCGCTACTGGACCGGCTATCAGCTCTACGCCTTCGGTGACGCCGGCGCAGTCTGGAACCACGGTTACCGCCTGAGCGAGGGCCTGTCGCTGACCTCGGCCGGAGCTGGCGTGCGGTTCTTCCTGCCGGACGATTTCCAGGCCGATCTCGGCGTGGCCGTCCCCCTGAGCTACCGGGCGCCCGACAACGAGCGCCGCAGCCCGCGCTTCCTGTTTACGCTGTCAAGCGCGTTGCGGCTCTGCTCCGAACGCGGCAAGGGCGGTTGTCTGTAAACGCCCCTGTCCTTCGCGCTGTAGCCCCCGACATGCAGCCCTTTTTTTGACCCCAGGCGCACAGCCTTGCCTAAATTTAATCCCGTAACTTGCTCACGATCGCTCGATCCGGGAGTTCCCAATGGCCATGTTCAGTCAAAAGTGATTTGAGACGGAACCATGAAAAGGGTGTTTGCAGTTCTGGCGTTTCTCTGCGTCCTCGGGGTCGGCCAGTATTTCGTCGTCAGCCGGTTCGCGATCCGCCATGAGGTGTTGACCCTGTTCGACGCCGTCCGCCAGCGGCCGATTGCGGTCGAAATCGCTGTACGGCGCGACTACGAGACCAAGGCCAATCTTGGCCTCTGGAAGCTCCCGCTCGCCATCATCAGCAATGGCAATACCGTCAAGGCCACTGAATATTCCTTCCTGGCCAACGTGCTCGCCGCACGCGGTTATCTCGTCGCCAGCATCCAGCAGGATCTGCCGAGCGATCCGCCGCTGATGACCAAGGCCGGTCAGCAATATGTCGGCCGGCGCGAGGTCTATATCCGCTGCGAGGCCAACATCCTCTTCACCCTGGGCGAGTTGAAGCGGCGGCAGGAGAATGCCGACTACGACCACATCACGCTCGTCGGCCATTCCAACGGTGGCGACGTTTCGATGTATGTCGCCCATCAGCACCCGGAGCTGGTGTCGAAAGTGATCACGCTCGACAATCTGCGAGTGCCATTCGTGCTTAGCGACAACATGAAGATCCTGTCGTTCCGCTCGAAGGATCCGCATTTTGTAACCGATCCCGGCGTGCTGCCGACGCCGGAAGAGGCCAAGGCGCGCGGCATCGACATCATCCATACTGGCGCACAGCATACCGAGATGAGCGATCGCGGTCCCGATGCGGTCAAGGAGAAGATCCAGGCGACACTCGACCGCTTCCTGCGCGACAGCGCCAGCAGCGCGCTCGCCCCGGCCGATACACGAAGCCCGATGATCATGAACCCCGGCGACTATTAGTCCGGCCCCTTTGCGGCAGATCAAGGCTGCCGCAAGCCTACCCCGATAGAAAGAGCCTCGCCATCTCGGAGAGGCACGTGTCGCACTCCATCGAAAGCCTTGATACGAAAAGACTCGATACGACAAGCTTTGGCCTGCCCGCGGCAAGGACGCCGAGATTCGCCCGGCATCTCTATCGCTCGGCTCGCAAGCTGCTGCGGTCGATCATCGCCCGCATCGACCTCTCGCAGTTTCCGGGTTCGTGTTGCGGATGAGGACGGCGTCGCTAGCCAACAACACACAGGGTTGCCCTATGCACCGGCATTTGAGACGAATTTGCCTGCTGGTTGCCGTGGCCTTGAGCGTCGGCACGTCGTCCGCTCTCGCCGCCGACGCAGATCACGGCGCCGACCTTGCGAGGCGCTGGTGCGCCAGCTGCCATGTCGTGGCGAACGGCCAGACTCAGGCGAGCGCCGACGTCCCCTCTTTCGTGTCCGTTGCGCGCAGGCCTGACTTCAGTTCGGAAAGACTCGCCTTTTTCCTGCTAGACCCGCACCCGAAGATGCCGAATTTCCCCTTGAGCCGGATCGAAGCCGCCGATATCGCGGCCTACATCGCATCGCTGCGTTAGCAGAGCGACCGATTGGTCAAGACACCTGCGACAGATGCAAATCCCTGCCTGAGAACCGACAGGGATCAGCGGAAAGGGTGATGGGCGGCGAATGAGGTCCATTCGACGGCCCATCATGGACCAATACCAGTGCGGATATTCACGCCGTGCAAGTCCAATCTGTGGACGCGCCGTGAATACACCGAGAATTAGGACTTGCCCTTCCCCGGTTGCATCAGACTGCCGGTCATCTGGCGCATGTGGTCTCCGGCACTGGTGAACTGGCTGCGCAGGAAATCCGATTGGATTCGCATCGCCTCCTGAAGGTCGGTCGCATGGACGAGCTTGCGGGCATGCTCGAACGCCGACTTCATGTTCTGCTCGGTGAAAGCGAGCGCCTGCTTCGACACGTCCGCCCCCGCGCCCGGAACGGTCGTCATCGATTTGGTGGCGGCTTCGAAAAACATGCCGAATGCCTTTTCCGCCTGGTCAATCGTCTTCTCGGCCAGGTCGCGCAGTTCGGCCGGAACTTCGAGCTTCGGTTCGATCATGGTCGCACTCCTCCCGTTTTCAGAACTGAATACCACACTTGCCGGATCGCCTGCCAGCGTCCAGCCCCGGGGAAGACGTCGCCCGGCGGCCTGCTGTGGCAGGAAAACATAAGGCCGGCGCGCAAGCCGGCTCAGGACAGGGGGTGTTCGGGGAGGGTTTCTTCGGTGGCGAGGTCTTCGACGAGCTTGATGACCTCGAAACGCTGCCGGGGCGCGAGCTTCAGAAAGGCGCGGAGCAGGCGCAGGCTTTCGACGGTGCCGCTTGCAGGCGCGCCGAGCTTGAGGTGCAGCTCAGCTGCGAAATTGAGGTTCTTCATCTCGCACCTATGACAAGCATCGGACTTCGTGATCCAACATCGAGGTCCCAACTAAGAACCCAACGCCACAACTGGATGCCATAACCGGATGCTATGGCGACGGCGCGCCTTCGGCCGGGGGGAAGCCCGGTGTGTTCGCACGCCGAGCTACATGTGCAGCGCGCACACCTGAACAGGTTGCAACTATGTCAAGAAACAACCCCTCCGGCAAGCCTAACGGTTGGCGCAGCGATGCTTCGTCTGCATCGCACCACGGCAATTCCGGATAACAGGAATATGGCCGGCCGTCACCCACCTGCGTCAAGAAGCGGCATCGATCAGGCATACAGCCTCGATTGCCGTCAATCGACGCTGCGTTTCGTGTTGTTTCGGATGTGAATGGACGTTGGTGGACGCGAACCAGTGCTTCTTCAGCGTATACACGTAATTGTTGAATCTGGCGTCGGCGGTTGTATCGTCGACGAAATAGGCGTCGATCTCGCGCTATGGATCGGCAGCCACAGCGCGGCCTTCTGACCAAGAGACAAACTATGACGTTTGGATTTCATCCAAACCCGTCCCCTCGAGCTCTTGGACTTGGACCCGCCTCTTCGCATCAGGATTCATCGGGCCGCATTTGTTTTCGGCCGTGAACCGTTTTCGAGGAGCAAACGACAAAGCGGTGGCGAAACAGTCACGCAAATCACGGGCGCCGTGGCCGATGCATCGATCGATTCGGGCGCCCCAGCACCAAAGGACGACGGCATGCTTTCTCGCTGCGATCTCATCAAGGGCGCCGCAGTCGCGCTTCTCACCTTCTCGACACAAAGCGCGTGGGCGCAGGAGACCAGGATGAACCTGTTCAAGATCGTCACCATCAAGGATGAAATCGTCGTCGGATTGTCGACGGAGGAGCTTCAGGCCCTCGGCGGCAATGATGCGAGCGCCGTTGCACATGCTCTGGCACAGAAGGGCGATCTCACCGTCTGGCAATACAACGTGCATCGCGGTCCGAACGGCGAATTGCAGCAAACGCCGACCGCCAGAATCGGGCTTTTGGCCAACGCCTCGCTGCGGGTCGAGCCCTATGCCACGACCTACCAGATCCTACCGCATCCCTAAGCAGCGGACCGGCGCGCCCGCGACCGTGGTCGCGGGCGCGTTGTCATCTTCGTTGCCCTGCACGCAGTCTCCCCGTTTCCGTCGCAAAGCCATAGATCAGTGCCAGCCGGTCCAGGCATTCACGGAAACGTCGGGCAAAATAGTCGATCCAGCGCTGCGTACGGAGGGCGCGACGCTGGCCGATCTCGTCCATGGTCAGGCCCAGCACCAACACGTCGTGCACTAGCGCAGCGCCGTCTGTGCCGAGTTCGCGCTCGATCCGGTTCAGCCGCAGCACCGCCTGGCGTTGGCTCTCGGTGACCGGCTCGCGCGTACGCGCGCCATCGACATATTCGCGAGTCGGGTCCATTGCCTGAGGGCCTCGCTCGGCCCTCTCCCAATCGTCCTGGAAGGCGCGCCCGCCCCGATACTGCGCCTCGTCGATCTGATGGTGCGCATGCAGCCGGCCGAGCGGATCACTGCGGATCGACCGCACGGCCATGATCTTCTCGCCGGGATCGAGCGCGAGCGGATTGTCCACCTCGACTTCCGCCACCTCCGCATTGAACGGTATCTCACGTGAGCGTCGGTCGTAGACATTCGCCAATTTAAAGGACCTGTTGCGTCGGACACGTGCCACTCGGATACTCCTTGCGAAATTGACGATTGAACGGGCGGTCGTCAGGTCAGGCGGCAGAGACCAGCCTCAGCACGACGGGGCCGGAGACGCGGGCGGATCCAGCTCCGGCGCGGCGCGTCAGGCGCGCATGCGGCGTGCAATAGCTCGAGCCCGGCTCACTTGGATGGCCGCAGAAGGTAATCTCCTCACCGTCCTTGTCGCCGCCATAGGGATAGCGACAGTCCTCGGCAGCGAGTTCGACCAACGGGACCAGGCGCGGCTGGACGCCGACGCAGCGCAATTTGACCTGCGCGGCAGGCTTCATCGCAGATTTCGGCGGCAGGTTCAGTAACGCGGGACGGTGCGGGAGGATAAGACAGGCTCCAGACGGCAGCACCGGCACGATTGACGGGCTCGTCGTCCGCACCTGCACGATCAGCCCGAGCCGCTTAGCGCGGCCGACCACCGCGTTGCGCGTGTAAGCCGTTCCAAACCTTGCGTTAATCTGTCTTCCGATCTTCGCATAAGACATTCCCTTGAGAAAATAGTCGCGAAGCGCGTCGGAGTGCTCCGACGGCCAATGAGCCGGTTCCATGCTGCTGTCCTGTGATGCGCCTCCTCCGATCGCACGACCGCGAGGCGGAGCCTACATTCCGGTATTCCGAAGTCGAAGTCAAGCGATAATTCTGATATTCATAATTGCATCAATTCCGAATTTCGGATTACAAGAGACGGACGATGGACAATCGAGGGAATCACCATGTTGGACGCTGCAATGATCGAACGGGGCCTGGAAAAGACGGGCAAGAGCAAGGGCGGCCTGGCGGCTGCCATGGGCGTACGCCCCGGCGCTGTCTCGGAGATCCTCGGCGGCGAACGCCTGGTGAAGGCTTCGGAAATCATTCCGATCATGGAATATCTCGAGCTCAATCTCGCGCCGATCATGGGCCGCGTCGGGGCCGGTGCCGTGATCGAGCCGGATTATGAGCAGGTTCCCCCCGAAGGCCTTGGCGACATCGCGCTGCCCTTTCCGATCATGGAGGAGACCATCGCATTCGAGATCGTGGGCGATTCGATGCTGCCCAAATACGAGAGCGGCGACGTAATCGTAGTCTACAAGGACCAGCGCCATCCCCTGTCGAGCTTCTACGGCGAGGAGGCCGTGGTCCGGCTCAAGACCGGCGAGCGCTATCTGAAGACCATCGAACGAGGCAAATCCCCCTCCGTCGTCAATCTCAGCAGCTTCAATGCCAAGCAGATCGTCGGCGTGAAACTAGAGTGGGTCGGCGAGATCTGCCTGTCCATGCCCAAGGGGCAGCTGGAGCGGCTGCGCGCCAAGTCGGCGCGCCCGCGCAAGAGGAGCAAGTAGGCTGCAATTTCCGTTTTTACGAAATTCACCTTGACTTGATTCCGTTTTTCGGAAATACTCTGCCGTTCCCGACCATGGGCACGGCAGGATCGTTTCATGCAGTATTTCGTCGTGATGATCGACTATGGGCGCCGCGGCCGCGAGGCAGTGGTCGACCCTGAAATCACCAGGCGCGAGGTCATTTCCCGCGTTGCCTCAGGGGAATATCGGAATATCTCGTTCATCCAGGAAATCGTGGAGAATTCGGTCGAAGACGTGACCGAGGCGATCCTCGCTGAGGCTGCCCTGCCCCGGATCCCGCCCGAAGAGGTCGACCTCCAGGCTCTCCGCCTCGATCACGCCCGCGATCTGCGTAAGCACGAACGGACATAACGCAGGCCCAGGGCCGACCTTTTCCGGTCCGATCGACTCGGAACGGGCTCTGGATTTCTTATTTTGACGCGTTTTCTCTACGCGAACCGGAATCCAGTTCGCTCGAAACGCTCTGCCAGCCTGCGCCACAGCCCGGTCGGAGATCACACCGTGAGGACGGTCGATCCCGTGGTCTTGCGCGCGGCGAGATCGGCATGCGCCTTGGCGGCGTCCTTCAGTGGATAGGTCTGGCGCACCTCGATCTTGACCGCGCCGGACTTGACGACATCGAACAGCTCGCCCGCCATCGCGACCAGGCTTTCACGCTTGGCGGCGTAGGTGAACAGCGTCGGCCGGGTGACGTAGAGCGAGCCCTTCTGCGCCAGCAGACCGAGATTGAGCGGCTCGACGGCGCCGGAGGACGCACCGAACAGCGCGGCGACGCCGAGCGGCGCGAGGCAATCGAGCGACTTCAAGAACGTATCCTTGCCGACCGAGTCATAGACCACCGGCACCTTCTTGCCGCCGGTGATCTCGTCCACGCGCTTCACGAAATCCTCGCGGCTATAGATGATGACATGGTCGCAGCCATGCTCCTTGGCGAGCTTGGCCTTCTCGTCGTTGCTGACGGTGCCGATCACGGTTGCGCCGAGATGCTTGGCCCACTGGGAGAGAATCAGGCCGACGCCGCCGGCGGCCGCATGCAGCAGGATGGTGTCGCCGGCCTTCACCCGATAGGTCTGCCGGATCAGATATTGCGTTGTGAGCCCCTTCAGCATCATCGCCGCCGCGGTCTTGTCGTCGACACCGTCCGGCAGCTTCAGCAGTCGGTCGGCCGGGATCAGCCGCGCCTCGGAATAGGCCCCGAGCGGCGAGGCGCCGTAGGCGACGCGATCGCCGGGCTTCAGATCGGTGACGCCAGGCCCGACCTCCTCGACGACGCCAGCAGCCTCGCTACCAAGCCCACTCGGCAGTTGCACCGGGTAAAGGCCCGAACGATTGTAGATGTCGACGAAGTTGAGACCGACGGCGGTATGGCGGATTCGTGCCTCGCCTGGTCCTGGCTTGCCGACACTGACTTCTTCCCAGACCAGCACTTCCGGACCACCAGTCTTATGAAAGCGAATGGCATGCGTCATGGGCGTTGCTCCCTTATCGTTGAGGTCAAAATCCGAACATCGGATCGAGCTTTGAAATAGGTATTTGGTCCACCCGTCACAGTACAGAGACGTAACAAGAATGTCACAGCGAACGACAAACCTCCGCCGTTCCGCCTCTGTTCGAAAGAGTTGATGTCGGTCTTTCGCCGGCCGGCAGTAGCCTTCGCGCGGGTTTGGAGGTCGTCTGCGAAGGAGAGCCGAGATGCCAGCTTATGTACAGCATCATCAGGATATCGAGATCGCGCCTGTGATTTGCCCTGCTTGCATGGGGTTCCTTCCAATGTATGTACGCGAGGTCGAACCGCATTGGAGTCTTGCCACGATCGACTTCGTCTATGAATGCGCCGATTGCGGCGCCGAGGTCAGACAGACGATCCGCAAGCCGGAGTTGCTGCGGCACTGATCCCGCGGCCGGTTGGCCGCCCGACTATTTGCGTTGAGCGGAAAAAACGCCCATTCGCGCGGGTCTGGCCTCTCCCAAACGAGGCTTGTTCTTTGCCGTGAACGCAGGCAGAACAAGCCTCAATCAAGACCTTTGGGAGCGCCTTTTCGTGGCTGAACAGAAGCCCTCGACAGCGATCGAGGCAGTGGAGAGCGGTCTCGCCGCTCAAGGCTACATCGCGAGCCGGCAGATCGCGACCGCCGTCTATTTGTCGCAACAGATCGAGAAGCCGATCCTGGTCGAAGGACCCGCGGGCGTCGGCAAGACCGAGCTTGCCAAGGCGATCGCGGCCTGGCGCGGCCTGAAGATGATCCGCCTTCAGTGCTACGAAGGCCTCGACGAGGCCAAGGCGCTCTATGAATGGAAATACGCCAAGCAGCTTCTCTACACGCAGATCCTCAAGGACAAGCTCGGAGAAGTCCTTGGCGGCGCGCAGACTTTGCACGCTGCACTTAATCAACTCCACGATTTCGGTGACGTGTTCTTCTCCAAGGAGTTCGTCGAGCCGCGGCCGCTGCTGCAAGCGCTGGAGCAGCCGGGCGGCTGCGTGCTCCTGATCGACGAAATCGACAAGTCGGATGCGGAATTCGAATCGCTGCTGCTGGAAATTCTCTCCGATTTCCAGGTCACGATCCCCGAACTCGGCACCGTCTCCGCGATCACGCCGCCAACGGTGATCCTCACCTCCAACAGCGAGCGCGATCTCGGCGACGCCCTGAAGCGGCGCTGCCTGCATCTGCACATCGGCTTCCCCGAGCAGCGGCTCGAGGAGCGCATCGTCGAGAGCCGCGTCCCCAACATTTCGCAGACGCTGCGGCGGCAGATGGTCGGCTTCATCCACGAAATCCGCTCGCTCGACCTGAAGAAGCTGCCTTCGGTCAGCGAGACCATCGACTGGGCACGCGTGCTGGTGCTCTTGCAGGCCTCGGAGCTCGACACCGAGATCGTCAAGGACACGCTCAACGTGCTCCTGAAATACGAGGCCGACATCGAGGCGGCTCAGCCTCAGATTACGACCTTCATTGCCAAGGCAGCACGTTCCAACGTCTTCGGTTGACCCCGATGCGCGAGAATATCCATCGTTTCTTCCGTGCCGCACGGGGCGCCGGGGTCCATGTCTCGCCGGCCGAAAGCATCGATGCGATGCGTGCGGTCGCGCAGGTCGGCGTCTCCGACCGGACCATCCTGCGCGATGCGCTCCTTCTGACGCTCGCCAAGTCGCAGGACGAAAAGCTCGCGCTCGGAGACTGTTTCGATCTGTTCTTCAGCCAGCCGGAGCCGCGACAGGAACAGCCTGAAGCCGACAGCAACTATGTTTCGGAGGACGCGGATCAATCTCCGTCGTCGGGCGCGGCCAGCGATGCGAGCGCCGGTTCGCCTCCCGCAGAATTGGGGCCCCTCGCGCAGATGCTGCTGTTGCAGGATCGCAACGCGATCACCGCCGCGATCGCCAGCGCCTCAGGTGCGGCCTCCCTATCCGACATCCGCTACTCCACCCAGCGCGGCATCTTCTCCAGCCGCATCCTTGACGCCATGGGGCTCCAGCGGCTGCGCGACGATCTCGACGAGCTGACCGCGACCAATCCGGCACTGGCCGAGCGGCTTCGCGCCGCGCTCGATGCCTTGCGCGAAGCCGTCCGCGACACCGTCGCGCAGGGGCTTGCGCTCTATGCCCGCGAGGAAGCTGAAAACCTCCGCAACGAGATTCTTCGCAACGCGCCGCTTGCCCGCATCGAGCGCCGCCATCTCGCGGAGATGCGCGCTCTCATCCGCCAGATCGCACGTCGCCTGCGCGAGCGCTATTCGAAACCACGCAAGCGCCAACGGCGCGGTCATCTCGACGTCCGCCGCACGCTGCGCCGCAATGCCGCCTGGGGCGGCATCCCCTTTCTCACGGCCTGGAAGCGCAAGCATCGCGATCGGCCGAAGATCGTGGCGCTCTGCGACGTCTCGGGCTCGGTGGCGCAGGTCTCGGATTTCTTCCTGCTCCTGATCCACTCGCTGCACGAGGTGGTCGACGACGTCCATTCCTTTGCCTTCTCCTCGCATCTGATCGAAGTCAGCGACATCCTGGAATCGAAATCGCCGGAAGAAGCGATGGCCGAGATCATGTCCAAGGTCGGCTTCGGCTCCTCCGACTACGGCTCGTCGCTGGTCGATTTCGAGAAGGAGTTTATGAGCACGCTGACGCCGCAGACCACGGTGATCGTGCTGGGCGATGCCCGCAGCAACAATCTCGATCCGCGCGCCGACATCCTGCGCCGCATCTCTGAGCGCTCGAAGCGACTGGTGTGGCTCAATCCCGAAGGACGTCTCGCCTGGGGCTTTGGCGATTCCGAGATGCCGCGCTATGCGACCTTCTGCAGCGTGGTGCGCCAGTGCGCCACCGCGCAGCAGCTCGAGCGCGCGGTGTCCGATATTGTGGCGACTTATCAGTAGGCCTTACCCACAGCCGACGTCAGTTTCGCCCCAGCTCCGTCTGAGCCACATTGCACTCCCGGAAATGATAGGCGATCTCGTCAAGCGCGCGCTGCTCCCATTCCTGAGCTTGCGCAAGCCAGAAAAGCCGGCGCTGCAAATCAAGCGCGGCACGCTCCCGGCACAGGGATTCCTGGATGCGAATTTCGACCAGCCTGTTCATGCACTCCACTCCTGCCGTGTGAAGCCATTCCCCGCGAATCAGCGTAACAGAATCCCGAACCCTTCGTTCTCATGATTTCTGTGCATGTTGCGACGCAGAATGGGACAGCAGCGCTTCCCGTGCAGTGCGGTAGTTCGCGGACCAACATCAAGCCTACATCATCAATATGTGATCGAGGCTCGGACGGTCCTCGTGACCGAGCGGTCTTGACTCTTGTGGCGCAATGGCGTGCAG
Organism: Bradyrhizobium sp. MI1.4; assembly: GCF_055811315.1. Classification (NCBI taxonomy): domain Bacteria; kingdom Pseudomonadati; phylum Pseudomonadota; class Alphaproteobacteria; order Hyphomicrobiales; family Nitrobacteraceae; genus Bradyrhizobium; species Bradyrhizobium sp. MI1.4. The sequence goes on from NZ_JBVVPP010000045.1 coordinate 34,393, forward strand.
CAATTTGTGAAGAGAAGTTCTAAACGCCTCACCGAATTCCCGACTCATTGTCGTCGCACGGTCTTCATGCAGCGCCTCTAACAGAGGCGCACGAACGGCACTACGGCTTGAGGCAACATGAGCAACGACATCGACTTCGATCTTTCGCCAGACCAATGGGAGGTTCTGAAGGCGCTTCGCGACCCGGTGTCGAACGGTCGCCTTTCCAAGGCCTATCTCATCGAGAGCCTCGTCAAGTTCGGTCTTGTCGTCGTCTGCGACGGCGTGCCGGTCATGACGCCGAATGGACGCAAGGTGCTGGTACGCGGATCGTGTCGGCTGCTGGATCTCGCGGCGTGACGCGGCCACCCGCGCGCAGAACGTGACTGTGGACCGCAAAATCGTCTGTCCACGTGACCGACGGCACCTGGAACGGTTTCCCGGCGCCGATGCGGATGCCGGTCGCACCGCAAAAAGACCGAATAGACCTCCTCCTCAGCGAAAACCGCGACAATCTGGCACGCTAGTTGCTCCTTTCGACGATCGAGACGTCGTCAAAACGGGGGAGTCACCATGTCGACCATTGCCGCGGCCCCGGCCGCCGAGCCAAAGCCGCTCTACACGTCGCTGTTCGTCCAGGTCCTGGCCGCGCTGATCCTCGGCATCATTCTCGGGGTGGCCGCGCCGGATTTTGCCATCTCGCTCAAGATTCTGAGCGACGCCTTCCTGAAGCTGATTTCGATGATCGTGGCGCCGATCGTGTTCTGCGTCGTCGTGCACGGCATTGCTGGCGCGGGCGACCTCAAGAAGGTCGGACGGGTCGGCGTCAAAGCGCTGGTCTATTTCGAGGTGATGACCACAGTCGCGCTCGTGGTAGGTCTCATCCTGGCCTACACTTTCGGCCCCGGTCATGGCATGAACATCGACCCCTCGACGCTGGACGCCAAGGCGCTCAATACCTATGCCGACAACGCCCACAAGCTTCAGGGCGGCGGCATCGGCTCCTTCCTCCTCAACGTGATCCCGAGCACCTCGTTCGACGCGTTGTCGCGCAACGACGTGCTCCAGGTGCTGTTTTTCGCCGTGCTGTTCGGCGTAGGCCTCGCACTGGTCGGCGGCGAGAAGGGCAAGCTCGTGACGTCGATGATCGATGCCGCCTCGACCGTGCTGTTCCGCGTCATGGGGCTTATCGTCCGCGTTGCTCCACTTGGCGTGCTCGGCGCAGTCGCCTACACCGTCGGCAAATACGGCGTCGGCTCGCTCAAGCAGCTCGTCTCACTGGTGGCGCTGTTCTACGTCTCGGTCGGCATCTTCGTGCTGGGCGTGCTCGGCGGCGTCATGGCGCTTGCCGGTATCAACATCCTCAAATTCCTCGCCTACCTGCGCGAGGAGTTGACGATCGTGCTCGCGACCGCCTCGTCCGACGCCGTGCTGCCGCAGATCATGAAGAAGCTGGAGCGGATGGGCGTGAAGGATTCCGTCGTCGGCCTCGTGATTCCGACCGGATATTCCTTCAACCTCGACGCGTTCTCGATCTACCTGACGCTTGCGGTCGTCTTCATCGCGCAGGCGACCAACACGCCGCTGTCCTTCGGCGACCTCCTACTGGTGCTCGGCGTCTCCCTGATCACCTCCAAGGGCGCGCATGGCGTGCCGGGCTCCGCGATCGTGATTCTGGCGGCGACGCTGAACGCGGTGCCCAGCATCCCTGCGATCGGCCTCGTGCTGGTCTTGTCGGTCGACTGGTTCATCGGCATGGCTCGCGCGGTCGGCAACCTCACCGGAAATTGCGTTGCGACCGTGGTGGTGGCCGCCTGGGAAGGCGACCTCGACCGCGCCAAGGCGGCCAAGGTCCTCGACGGTGGCGAGCTTGTGGACGTGACGGCGGGGTAACGACCGCCGTTCAGTCATTCCACTGGAGGAGCGGCGTTCCATGCGCCCTCCTCCAGACGGAGAGGAAACGCGGAAACCAGGAGTGGGCCACGGCACCCTTGCAGGCCCAGGTGCGATACTTCAGGCCCCGCTCCGAGATCAGTTCCTGATAGCCGCCGTGGACTTCGGTTGCGGTGCGAATGTCCTTCAGAATTCCCTGGGCAGAGGAACGGTAGGTATCGCTGCACGAGAATTCATCATAGTCCAGCATGCGATCCGCGAATTCGACGTTGAACGTCGGCCAGGAGGAACGTCCCTGATAGGCGGGAGCCGCGATCTTGTGGATCATCTTGTTCCGCGGATTATCCGCGGACACCAGGAAGTGGAATGTGCCGGGGATGCGAAAGCGCGGCTCCGCAATGATCAGATCCGCCGTGGCTGCGAACAGCGCGCGCTCGGCCGGCTCGTTCATATCCCAGAAGCCGCGATGCACACTGACGAAATCCAGCGCGACCGAGGACACCGGCGAGCCTCGGGGGCGATCCAGGGAATGCCTGATATAGCCACCCTTGCCGAACAGGCGGAGCAGGTCCCTCTTGTACTGCGCCAGGTCGCGTCCGAGCCGCCGCTTCAGCTCGTTCTCGTCGATGATCCCGAGCCGCACGCCCCACACGAAGGTCGTGTAGACGCAGGCATTGGTGACGAAACGCCTGCGCTCGGCGCGCGTGTCGGTTGCCGCAGAGCGCGGAGCACTGGCATCGCACAGCAAATACGTAGAGCCATCATCATTGAACGGCTCGAGCTCGCTTGCGAGCTGGAGGATCGCGCGCTTCAGATCACCGCAATATTCGGCCAGCAGCAGGCGACCGGCATGCACGCATTGCGACATCGCCAGATAGGATGACGCTCTCTCCTCGGCAGAGATCATCTGCCGCAGGCCGGCCAGAATGCCGAGCAGCGTATCCGAAGGGCGCGAGAAATAGTTCACGCCGAGATACCGGGCGCGCCCAGCCGGGACGATGGTCGTCGTGACGACGTTGGCGCGAACCGCTTCCAGCAGCAGGCGGACGCTCTTTTCGAGCAGACGAGCCCGGCGAACCGCATCCAGCGAATCCATGATGGTGTCGGGGTCGAGGATGTCGGGATAGAACCAGGCAAAGTCGCGCGGATAGTACGCAGAAGCGTGCGGCGCGCCCGTAACGAGAAAGGACTCAGATACCGCAAAAGCACTGTCCATCGAGTGCCGGTAAAGGTCCTCGATAGCCGTGAACGGATGATGCGACTTCCTCAGGAATCGATCACCGAGAAAGTTCACCGCCTGAAGCGCGTTGGCAACGAAGGTCGCCGCCATACCCTGGTAAAATCGGTTTTCGCCATGGGATGGAAAAGAGATGCCGCTGTTCATACGCGCCGTCGAATGTTGTCTCGTGGTCCGGCGGGACGCCGTTACGACGCTAGACCTGTCTGATTCTTATCTCTAGCCGGTGACGTGAGGAGCCGATTTACCCTTGCCGCGGCCGAAATTCTCGATCAGCCCCAGCAACACTCGCGCGCCGGCGTCGGCATCGGCGAGCTCGACATGCTCGTCGGGGTGATGGCTGATTCCGCCGCGGCAGCGAACGAAGATCATGCCGACGTCGGCAATGTCGATCATGGCCATGCCGTCATGCCCCGCCCCGCTCGGCAGCTCGAACACGGAAAAACCTTCCGCTTTGATCGCCTGCGCGATCTGCTCCTTGAGCCAGGGCGCGCAGGGCGCGGTGCGGTTCTCGTGGGTGACGTCGAGCTGAAGTGTCAATTGGCGGCGCTTTGCGATGGCTTCGATCTGCCTCACGACATCGGCGACCGCGCGCTTGCGGTGCATGTCGGTCGGCGCCCGCATATCGATGGTGAACGACACCTCGCCCGGGATGACGTTGGTCGCGCCGGGCCTCGCCTGGATGTAGCCGACGGTGCCGACCAGCCCACCCTCGTCGGTGCGGCAAAACTGCTCGATCGCACCGATGCATTCGGCCGCGCCCGCCAACGCATCGCGCCGGAGCGCCATCGGCACCGTGCCTGCGTGCCCCGCCATGCCGGTCAGCCGCGCGGCAAGCCGTGTCGCGCCCGCGATCGCAGTGACAACTCCGACGGGGAGGTTTTGCGTTTCCAGCACCGGCCCCTGCTCGATGTGCAGCTCGAGATAGGCAAGCAGCTCGCGCCGGGCCCGCGCGGCCGCGCCGATATGATCGGGGTCGAGCCCGAACTGCACCAACGCATCGCGCATCGCGACGCCATCGCTGTCGCGTGTGTTGAGGACGCTTTCGTCAAAAGTGCCGGCCACGGCGCGGCTGCCGAGCAGGGTCGAGGCAAAGCGCACCCCTTCCTCATCCGCAAAACCGACGATTTCGATCGCGAACGGCAGGCGCTTGCCGCGGCGGTTGAGATCGGCGACGCAGGCGATCGCCGTGATCACGCCCAACGGCCCGTCCCATTTGCCGGCATCGCGCACGGTGTCGTAGTGCGAGCCGAGCATCAGGCAGGGCGCGCCCGGCCGCTCCCCTTCGTAGCGCCCGCAGACATTGCCGATCGCGTCGAGACGCGCGCTCATGCCGGCGTCGCGCATCCAGCTCAGGATGAGGTCCGCGGCCTTGCGCAACTCGCCGGTCAGATAGATGCGGGTGAGCTTGTCGCCTTCTTCCGAGATCGCCGCGAGCTCGTTGATTCTTCGCACGATCTCTTCGCCGAGCGAACCATTATGAACGGCGGTACCAGCAGCCATCTCGGCGGGCTTTCCATCTCTTGGGACCGCGGCGACGGCGGTCCTGGCGGCAATCGATTCAAGTTCGGTGCCAGCGAAATCACGCTGTCGACATCGTTCCGATCAGCGCGTGGTTAGCATGAATGCGGTTGCCGGCAGACCACCCGACCCTCGTCATGCACATGTCCAAGCCGGTTAAGACTGCTTAACTCCATTGCATACAATTATAAAATACTGCCTATATTTTCATCTGCTGCTTTCCTGATCAAGCTCGGATCACCGAAAATAGCAAATTGCTCTCAATAACTTAAGTGGAAATCCTCCCTCGGTAGCCTCTGGCACGAAGCTTGCGACAATCTATCCCGGGCTCCGCCAGACCGGCGCAGCGCGAGATGAGGCGGTGCATCCGCCAAGGGGAGCAAGCAATGGAATTTGGCAGGGTCTCACGACGTCATTTGTTGCAGGGCGGCGCGGCCGTCACCCTCGGTGCGGCGACGGGCATTCGTCCGGCCTTCGCGGCCGAGACCACCATCGGATTCATCTACGTCGGCTCGCGGGACGACTATGGCTACAACCAGGCGCATGCGCAGGGCGCGGCGGCGCTGAAGAAGATTCCCGGCCTCAAAGTCGTGGAAGAAGAGAAGGTGCCGGAGACCGACGCGGTCGAGAAGACGATCGAGTCCATGATCAATCTCGACGGCGCCACCCTGCTCTTCCCGACCTCGTTCGGCTACTACAATCCTCACATGGTCAAGATGGCCAACAAATTCCCGAAGCTGCACTTCGAGCACTGCGGCGGCCTGTGGAGCGACAAGGACCCGAAAAACGCCGGCAGCTATTTCGGCTACATCGATGAAGCCCAATACATCTCGGGCATCGTCGCCGGCTATAGCTCCAAGAGCGGCAAGCTCGGCTTCGTCGCCGCGAAACCGATCCCGCAGGTGCTGCGCAACATCAACGCCTTCGCGCTCGGCGCGAGGCTTGCCAATCCCAAGGCCACCACGCAAGTGATCTTCACTGGTGACTGGTCGATGCCGGTCAAGGAAGCCGAGGCCACCAACAGCCTGATCGATCAGGGCGTCGACGTACTGACCTGCCATGTCGACGGTCCGAAGACCATGGTCGAGAACGCCGCGCGTCGGGGCGCCATGGTGTGCGGCTATCACGTCAACCAGTCGCCGCTCGCGCCAAAAGCGTATCTCACGGGCGCCGAGTGGAACTGGGAAGCGCTGTACCCCAAGTTCGTCAAGATGATCGCCGCCGGCGAGAGCATTCCGAACTTCTATCGCGGCGGCCTCAAGGAGGAGATCGTCAAGACCTCGCCCTATGGCGAAGCGGTCTCCGCCGAGGCGCGCAAGCACGCCGACGACGTCAAGGCCAAGTTCTTGTCCGGTGACGGCTACGCCATCTTCAAGGGAGGGCTGGTCGATAACAAGGGCAAGACGGTGATCGCGGCCGGCACCGATCGCGGCCAGAAGGATCCCGAACTCGAGAAGATGGACTATCTCGTGGAGGGCGTGGTCGGGGCGACTTCGTGACGACGGAAGCTGCAGATCTCGCTGAAGCGGTCGGGACCGTTGCCCCGGCCGCCGATCCGGGATTCCTCCAGCGTCACGGCGGAGCGATCGAATATATCCTGATCCCGGGCGCGGCGCTGGCCGGCGCGCTCGGGGTCTTCGGCATCTTCGTCGCAATGTTCGGCAAGAGCCCGCTCGACCTCTATTTCTACATGTACTACGGCGCGTTCGGCACCTGGTTCTCATGGCAGAACACGTTGACGCGCGCGGCGCCGCTGATCCTTACCGCACTCTGCACGGCGCTGCCCGCGCAGCTCGGCATGGTTATCATCGGCGGCGAAGGCGCACTCCTGATCGGCGCGCTGTCGGCAACCAGCGCAGCACTGGTGCTTCAGGGCATGCCGCCACTCATCGTGCAGATCGCCATGGTCGTCGCCGGCGTGATCGGCGGCGGCCTCTGGGTCATGCTTTCGGGCGCGCTACGGCAATATCGCGGCGTCAACGAAACAATCTCGAGCCTGCTGCTCGTCTATATCGCGCTCGCGGTCCTCAACCATCTCGTCGAAGGCGCAATGCGCGACCCCGGCAGCCTGAACAAGCCGTCGACCCGCGAGATCGGCGCGGCCAACATGATCGGATCGATCCCCGGCACGGATGTGCATTGGGGTCTCGTGTTCGGCCTGATCGCCGCGTTCGCCGCCTATATCCTGATCTATCACACTGTGTTTGGCTTCGCCGCGCGTGTTGCCGGCGGCAACATCCGCGCTGCGAAGATCGTCGGTCTCAATGTCAGCAAGCTGATCCTGATCGTCTGCTTCCTCGCCGGCGGCGCCGCGGGCCTTGCAGGCATGGTCGAGGTCGCCGCGGTGCAGGGGCGCACCAACGCGAATCTCGCCGCAGGCTACGGCTTCACAGGGATTCTCGTCGCCTTCCTGGCGCGGCAAAATCCGCTCGCCATTATCCCCGTCGCGATCCTGCTCGGTGGTATCAGCGCCAGCGGCGGGCTGTTGCAGCGCCGCCTCGGACTGCCGGATGCATCCGTGCTGGTGCTGCAAGGCATCATCTTCGTCTTCGTGCTGGCCAGCGATGCGCTCTACGGCCGCATCGGGTTTCTGAAGGGAAAGTCCTGAGATGGCAGACGGCTCGATCGGACTCTGGACCGTCCCGCTCGCCGTGCTCGGCGGCGCCATTCGAGTCTCGACCCCGTTCCTGTTCGTGAGCCTGGGCGAATGCATCACCGAGCGCTCCGGCCGCATCAATCTCGGCCTCGAAGGCACGCTGGTAATGGGCGCGATGAGCGCCTACGGGATTTCCTACCTTACGGGATCGCCGTGGCTCGGCGTGCTCGCCGCTGGCATCACCGGCGCGCTTCTGGGCGCGCTGCATGCCGGCATCTGCTCGTTGCCGCGCGTCAACGACATTGCGGTTGGCATCGCCTTGATGCTGTTCGGCACCGGGCTTGCCTTCTATCTCGGCAAGCCGCTGATCGAGCCCACCGCGCCGCGGCTGCCCGCGATCGATTTCGGCTGGTGGAGCGACATTCAACAGGTGCGCGCGGCACTACGGGTCAACGTGTTGTTCCTGATTGGTGTCGCGCTCGCCCCAACTCTCTACTGGGCCTTCCGGACCACGCGCTGGGGCCTCCTGATCCGCACCGCCGGCGAGAGTTCGGACGCCGCGCGTGCGATGGGCCACTCCGTGCTGTTGATCCGCTTGCGCGCGACCATGGTCGGCGGCTTCCTCGCCGGCATCGGTGGCTCCTTTCTGTCGCTGTTCTATCCCGGAAGCTGGAACGAGGGCCTGTCCTCGGGCCAGGGCATCACGGCCGTGGCGCTCGTGATCTTCGCGCGCTGGGACCCCTTGCTGTGTCTCTGGGCCTCGCTCGCTTTCGGTGGCGCCGCAGCGCTGGGACCCGCGTTGCAATCGGTCGGCGTCACCTCCGGCTACCACCTCTTCAACGCAGCCCCCTACCTCCTGACGCTGGCGATCATGATCATCACCTGCTCGCCGAAACGCACGTTGACCGGAGCCCCGGCCGAATTGTCGATCACCCGCTAGAGAGCGAAATCATGCCCGAGCGCACCATCAAGTCCGAACCCTATGCATGGCCCTATAACGGCGATCTGCGCCCCGAGAACACCGCGCTCATCATCATCGACATGCAGACCGATTTCTGTGGCGTCGGCGGCTATGTGGACAAGATGGGCTATGATCTCTCACTGACGCGGGCGCCGATCGAGCCGATCAAGAAACTGCTGACGGCAATGCGCGCTCAAGGCTTTCACATCATCCATACCCGCGAAGGCCACCGTCCCGATCTCTCTGATCTTCCTGCCAACAAGCGCTGGCGTTCCCGGCAGATCGGCGCCGGCATCGGCGATCCCGGCCCATGCGGCCGGATCCTGGTGCGCGGCGAGCCCGGGTGGGACATCATCCCCGAGCTCGCGCCGCTGCCCGGCGAACCCATCATCGACAAGCCCGGCAAGGGTTCGTTCTGCGCCACCGATCTGGAGCTGATCCTGCGCGTGCGCGGCATCGAGAACATCGTGCTCACTGGGATCACCACCGACGTCTGCGTTCACACCACCATGCGAGAGGCCAACGACCGCGGCTTCGAATGCGTGCTGTTGCATGACTGCTGCGGTGCGACCGACAAGAGCAACCACGAGCACGCGCTGAAGATGATCAAAATGCAGGGTGGCGTGTTTGGCGCGGTCTCGACCGCCGACGCCTTCATCGGAGCGATTTCGTGATCGTCGGCGAAACGTCGCCGCCATCGGGCGCCTTCGGCGTCGATGCCATCGCCATGAGCATGCGTTTCGGTGATTTCCTGGCGCTGGACAATGTCGCGCTGAAAGTGCGGCCGGGTTCGTTCCATGCGCTGCTCGGCGAGAACGGCGCCGGCAAGTCGACGCTCGTCAAATGCATTATGGGCTATTACCACGCCACCGAGGGTGACATTCTCGTCGGCGGGCGCGAGCAGGCGATCGGCAATCCGAAGGACGCCCACGCCCTCGGCCTCGGCATGGTCTACCAGCATTTCACGCTAGTGCCGGCGATGACGGTCGCCGAAAATCTGGTGCTGGCGCGCGATGACGTGCCGGCTGTCGTGAACTGGCCGAAAGAGATGAAGGAGCTCGAGGCCTTTCTCGCGCGCATGCCATTCAAGGTACCGCTCAGCGCAAAGGTCTCCGACATCTCCGCGGGCGAGCGCCAGAAATGCGAGATCCTCAAGCAGCTCTACCTGAAGCGTCGCTTCCTGATCCTGGACGAGCCGACCTCGGTGCTGACCCCGGCGGAAGCCGACGAGGTGCTTGGCATGCTCCGCGACATGGTCGTCAAGGGCGAGCTGACCATCCTGATGATCACGCACAAGTTCCGCGAGGTCATGGCCTTCGCCGACGACGTCACGATCCTGCGCCGCGGCAAGCTCGCCGGCGCCGGCAAGGTGTCCGAACTGACGCCGGACGCCATGGCGCGCACCATGATCGGCGCCGAGGAGCTGACGCTACAGCCGCCGCGCACCGGTGAGGCCGGCAAGGCGAGGCTGGAGCTGGCGAAGATGCGCGCGCGCGACGACGCCGGCGCCATCGCCGTGCACGACGTCTCCCTTACGGTCCGTGCCGGCGAGATCGTCGGCATCGCCGGCGTCTCCGGCAACGGCCAGCGCCAGCTCGTCGAGGTGCTGGCCGGGCAGCGCGGGGCTGAGAGTGGCGAGATCCGCGTCGCCGGCGATCCCTATCACGCCAGCCGCGAGGAGATGCGGCGGCACAATATGTCACTCCTGCCGGAGGAGCCGCTGAAGAACGCCTGTGTCGGCGGCATGAGCGTCGCCGACAACATCGCCTTCCGCGAATTCGACCGCGCGCCTTTCGCTAGCCTCGGCTGGTGGCTCAACCGCGGTGCCTTCCGCGTCGACGCGCGGAAGAAGATCGCCCAGTACAAGATCAAGACCCGCACGCCCGACACGCCGATCTCGGCGCTGTCGGGCGGCAATGTCCAGCGCGCCGTGCTGGCCCGTGAGCTCGGCGGCGACGTCGAGGTGCTGATCGCGGCCAATCCCTGCTTCGGGCTCGATTTCGCGGCGGTGGCGCAAATCCATGCCGAGATCATGGCCGCGCGCAACCGCGGCGCCGCGGTGCTGTTGGTCAGCGAGGACCTCGACGAACTCCTTGAACTCTCCGATCGGCTGGTGGTGATGTTCCACGGCGAATTCGTGTATGAAGCACGGACCAGCGAAGCCGATCTCACCGTGGTCGGCCGGCACATGGCGGGGCATTGACCAGGGAAGAGCGATGAGCGGCGGGTCCGAGCGTGACGAGCACTTCCTTCGCCTTTCCTTCGCGGTCGCCCGCCGTTCCCTCACGCACGGCAACCATCCCTTCGGCTGCATCGTGGTCGATGCCGAGGGCAAGGTCCTGATCGAGGCTGAGAACGGCTACATGCCGGATCACGACGGCACCGCGCATGCCGAGCGCCTCGCCGCCACGCAGGCCTGCCGCACGCTTGGCCGCGAGGTGTTGGCGAGAGCCACGCTCTATTCCTCCGCCGAGCCCTGCGCGATGTGCGCCGGCGCGATCTACTGGGCCGGCATCGGCCGTGTCGTCTATGGCCTCAGCGAGCACCGCCTGCGCGGCATCACCGGCGATCATCCGGAGAATCCGACGCTCGACTTGCCCTGTCGCGAAGTCTTTGCCAGCGGCCAGCGGCCGACAGAGGTTGCGGGGCCGCTGCTCGAAGACGAGGCCGAAGCGCTGCACGACGGCGTGTGGACGAAGTAGCAAACACCAATTCAATTTCGTAGAGCGGATTGCGCCTACGGCTCATCCCCTACCGTCCTGCCCACAAACGAAGATGACGCCGCGGAGGTTTGACGCGGCGCCATCGTCGTTCACCTGAAGCGTGTCAGGTGGCTAGAATTTCACAGTGACACCGGAGTAGAGCGAGGACTCGGTGCAGGAGCCGGTGCTCACCCTCGCGCCACCGGCCAAAGTAGTGCAGGCCACGGCGTTGTTGTGATCGAGGCCGAACTTGTTCTGCCAATAGCGATAAGCGACCCAGACGTCGACGAAGTGCGAGTACTTCTCACCCCACACCGCCTTCGAGGCATCGAGGGTCAGGCGGATCGGCTCGGAGTTGAACTCGACCTTGGTGGGATAGACGCCGTTGGCGACGCTGGCGGGAAGCGGCTCAGTGTCGGTGCCCTTCTTGCCGTACCACGCCGCGCGGCCGCTGATCGAGAAATACTGCATGTTCTGCGGCAGGAAGCCGAGGTCCATATAGTAATTGGTTTCGATCGCCCAGGTCGGCTTGAACGACGTGTTGCCGTCGGCAATACACGGAGCGGACCAACCGGCGCCGCACTGCGAGAAGGAGTTGTGGTTGGCGAACTCCCAATACACCAGCGGCGCGACGTTGAAGTAGCCCTTATAGGGAAGATCGAAGGCAAACTGCAGACCCGCGACAACGTCGCGCTTGGCGGCGCCGAAATACCGGTTCTCCGTGTTGGCATCCATGCCAACCTCGAACGAGATGTTATGCAGCGGGCCCTGAGTGAAGGCCTTGGTGTTGAAGATCTCGTTCCAGCCGAAGGTCGAGCGGAAAAGACCGTAGATTTCTGTCGCGCCGGCACAGCTCGTCGGCGTCGCTGCGAAGCCCGCAGCCGGCGACACGACCACGCCTGTGGCGGTGCAGGGGCCTGCCGGATCGTTGTGGTCCGACTTGAACATCGAGATGGTGAAAAAGTTCGTGCCGTAAGTCCAGGCATCGAAGTGGGTGAAGGAGTACACCTGCTTCGTCGTCTTGGCGTTGATCACACCGTTGGTGTTGGTGAACGCTCCGGGCTGCGAGGCATCGAAGATGTAGGAGAAGGTGACGCGGTCGTCGATCACCAGGAAGAACGGAAGGTCGGCCGCCTTCTTGGCAGCCTTGACCGGCAGATCCGCCGCCTGAGCCAGGCCACCGGTAGCAACTATAGCAAGTGACAGCGCGCCTGCAGCAATTGCCTTGAAACGAAACGACATCCTGAATACCCCCAAGTTTGGACACGTAAAAATGAACGTCCCTTGGGTGCGACACTTGCGCCGATCTCCCGGAGTGAGAAGCCTCAACTTGTTTCAAGGCATGCCGCTTGTTTGCACAGGGCGCGGCGTTTCACCGGCCGATTTGGAAGGCCAACCTCACCGCCACGCCGTCGGCCGAGAGCGACCCATTGCCGGATATCCCCGTTTGATTTCGTTCGCCTTTTCATGTCGACCGGACAAGGCAAACAAGATGGGTGGAAGCTACTGTCGCGGTGTTCGCAAATGCATACGCGTGCTGGCGCGTCTCTGCTTAACTTCACGCCAAGCCTGCATAGCGGGTTCCGATTTGGCTTGAGCCGTCACAAATTTGCAACAGGCGTCACACGCAAGCCGGGACTGCAAAGGCTGCTCGGAAGGTGTCTGAGGACGATCGCCGCCGGCGAGAGCCGAGACTCGCCGACACCTCCTGCCTGCCGAAGCGTTGAGCAAGGGATGACGCTTTTTCACACCTTACGCGGCGGTTCAAACTAGCCCAGTATTGAGGCACTTCACCCCATGCAAGCGCATCAGCGAATGTTGGATCCCACGGCTAAGAGCCTGCATTCCGGCGAGTCCCCGCTCCTCAGGACGGTCGGGCTCACCAAGCGCTATGGCGATTTCCTCGCCAACGATGCCATCGACATCGATATCTGGCCAACGGAAATCCACGCACTGCTGGGCGAGAACGGCGCCGGCAAGTCGACGCTGGTCAAGGCGATCTACGGGCTGATCCAGCCCAGCGCTGGCCAGATTTTCTGGCAGGGCCAGCCGATCGTGCTGTCCGGTCCCTCGGAAGCGCGCAGCCGCGGCATCGGCATGGTGTTCCAGCATTTCTCGTTGTTCGACAATCTCACCGTCGCCGAGAACGTCGCGCTCGGCCTCGACGGAAGAGAATCCTTCAAGGACATGTCGGCGCGGCTTGAGCAGGTGTCGAAGACTTATGGTCTGCCGCTCGATCCCAAACGCGAGGTCTGGCAATTGTCGGTCGGCGAACGCCAGCGCATTGAGATCGTTCGCGCGCTCATGCAGGATCCACAATTCCTGATCCTTGACGAGCCCACCGCGGTGCTGACGCCACAGGAAGCCGACCAGCTCTTCATCGTGCTGGAGCGGCTCAAGGCCGAAGGTCGCGCCATCCTTTATATCAGCCACAAGCTCGAAGAGGTAAAGCGCTTGTGCGACACGGCAACGATCCTTCGCGGCGGCAAAAAGGTGGAGACCTGCAATCCCAGGCTTGAGACCGCCGCTTCGCTGGCGCGCATGATGGTCGGCGGTGAGATCAAGGAGGTGAAGGCGGCCGCCGGCCGCCAGACCACGGTGCCGCGTCTCGTCGTCAACGACCTCTCGCTCGCCCCTGGCGAGGCGCATGGCGTGCGGCTCGAGCACATCTCGTTCGAGCTGAAAGGCGGCGAGATCCTCGGCATCGCCGGGGTCGCCGGCAACGGCCAGGACGAACTTTTCGCCGCGCTGTCCGGCGAACGCCTGTCGAAGGATCCCGGCACGATCGTCATCGAAGGCCTTGCTGCCGGCCATCTCTCGATCACGCAGCGCCGCAAGCTCGGCGCGGCATTCGTTCCCGAGGAGCGGCTCGGCCACGGCACCGCGCCGCGCATGAAGCTTTCCGAGAATGCGCTTCTCACCGGGCACGCCGCCAGCGGCATGGTCCATCACGGCTTCATCGATACTGCCGCCACCCTGAAGACGGTTGACCGCGCAACCGAGACCTTCGACGTCCGCAAGACCAAGCGCGATCCGGAAGCAGCATCCCTCTCCGGCGGCAATCTGCAGAAATTCATCGTTGGACGCGAGATCCTGCGCAATCCCGCGGTGCTGGTGGTGAGCCAGCCGACCTGGGGCGTCGACGCTGGCGCTGCCGCCGTCATCCGACAGGCGCTGCTTGATCTCGCAACCGCAGGCGCCGCCGTGCTCGTCACCAGCCAGGACCTCGACGAGCTGGCGGAAATCGCCGACCGCATCGCCGTGATGTTCCATGGCCATCTGTCCGCACCGCTCGCCACCAGCGAGGCGACGCGCGAAAAACTAGGCCTGTTGATGGGCGGCAGCACGCTGGAGCCGAAGGAGGCCGCGCATGCAGTTGGTGCTTGAGAAGCGCGCCGAACGCTCCAACACGATCGCGCTGATCTCGCCGCTGATCGCGATCGGCCTCACGATCGTGACCATGGTCATCCTGTTCGCGATCCTTGGCAAGAATCCGCTGCTCGCGCTGCACGCCTATTTCGTCGCGCCTTTGACCGACAGCTATTCGCTCCAGGAAATCGCGGTGAAGGCGACTCCGCTGGTGATGATCGCGATCGGACTATCGCTCTGCTATCTCGCCAATGCCTGGAACATCGGCGCCGAAGGCCAGTTCCTGCTTGGTGCCGTCGCCGGAAGCTGGATTGCGGTGAAGACGCAGGGCACCGACGCCGGCGTCTGGGTGCTGTCGGTCATGCTCGTGCTCGCCGCCGCCGCAGGCGCGCTCTACGCACTGATCCCGGCAATCTGCAAGGTGAAGTTCGGCGCCAGCGAAATCCTGACTAGCCTGATGCTGGTGTATGTCGCCGATCTCTTCCTCGACTATCTCGTGCGCGGCCCCTGGCGCGATCCACACGGTTTCAACTTCCCGACCACCGCCGAGTTCGATCCGGTCGCAACGGTACCGCTGCTGATCGAAGGCGGCCGGCTGCATCTCGGCTCGATCATCGCCCTTCTCGTTGTCGCGGCGGTGGCGATCCTGCTCGGGCGCACCATCAAGGGATTCGAGATTCGCGTGGTCGGTGCGGCGCCGCGCGCCGCGCGGTTCGGCGGCTTCAATTCCAACCAGTTGATCATCCTGACCTTCGCCGTCTCGGGCGCGCTGGCAGGCCTCGCCGGCATCATCGAGGTTGCAGGTCCGGTCGGACATCTCCAGCCCGGCATCTCGCCGGGTTACGGCTTTACGGCGATCATCGTCGCCTTTCTCGGCCGGTTGAACCCCCTTGGAATATTAATTGCAGGCCTTTTTCTCGCGTTGACCTTTATCGGCGGCGAGCAGGCGCAGATCGCGATGAAGATCCCGTTGGACGTGACAAAGGTTTTTCAGGGCATCCTGCTGTTCTACGTGCTCGCCTGCGATTCCCTCATCCTCTACCGCTTCAAGCTGGTTTTCCCGAACCGACAGGTGGCTTGTGGAACTCATTGAAGCCATCATCCTCGCGGTGCTCGCCGCCTCGACGCCGCTCCTGATCGCGGCGACCGGCGAACTCGTAACCGAACGCTCCGGCGTGCTCAATCTCGGCGTCGAGGGCATGATGATCGTCGGCGCCGCATGTGGCTTTGCAGGTGCATGGCTGACCGGCTCGATCTTTATCGGCGCGCTGTTCGGCATCGTCGCCGGCACGTTGATATCACTGGTCTTCGCACTGATGGCGCTCGGGCTTGCGGTCAATCAGGTTGCGACAGGGCTGGCGCTGACCATCCTTGGTGTCGGACTCTCCGGCCTCATCGGCGCTGGCTTCGTCGGCGAGCGCATCACGCCGGCGCTGCATCTCAACATTCCCGGTCTCACGGATATTCCGCTGGTTGGCCGCGTGTTGTTCGGCGAGGACGCCTTCGTCTATTTCTCGCTGGCGCTGGTCATCGGCGTCTGGTGGTTCCTGTACCGTACGCGGCCGGGATTGATCCTGCGCGCCTGCGGCGACAACCACGTGTCTGCGCATGCGCTCGGCTATCCCGTGCTGCGCATCCGCACCTTAGCGGTGATGTTCGGCGGCGCCTGCGCAGGACTTGCCGGCGCTTATCTGCCGCTCGCCTATACGCCCTTCTTCATTCCGGGCATGACCGCAGGCCGCGGCTGGATCGCGCTGGCGCTGGTGGTGTTCTCGTCCTGGCGGCCGGGCCGCCTCGTGGTCGGCGCGTATCTGTTCGGCGCGGTGACGATCCTGCAACTGCACGCGCAGGGCTGGGGCGTCGGCATTCCCTCGCAGTTGATGTCGGCGCTGCCTTACCTTGCGACCGTCATCGTCCTGGTCCTGCTCTCCCGCGCGCGCACGGGCGGATCGACCGCACCGGCTGCGCTTGGCACCGTGTTCGTGCCTGACCGCTAGCGTTTCATTTCCGCGGCGTGCGCGATGGGGCGCGCACGGTGCGGATCGTGGCTTTCCCCTGATGTTTGGAGATTGATGATGAGGAAATCACTTCTTGCGCTGGCTGCCGGGCTCTTGCTTGCCGGGAGCGTCAGTGCAGCCTCCGCCGCCGACAAGCTGAAAGTCGGATTTATCTACCTCGGCCCGGTCGGTGACCTCGGCTGGACTTATCAGCATGAGCTGGCACGCCAGGCGCTGGTGAAGGAGCTCGGCGACAAGATCGAGACCACCTTTCTCGAAAACGTGCCTGAGGGCCCCGACGCCGAACGCTCGATCGAGCAGCTCGTCCGCGCCGGCAACAAGCTGATCTTCACCACCTCGTTCGGCTACATGGATCCGACGCTCAAGGTCGCGAAGAAATATCCGAACGTGCATTTCGAGCATGCGACCGGATACAAGCGCAACCCGAACATGTCGACCTATTCGGCCAAATGGTACCAGGGCCGCTACATCCAGGGCCTGATCGCGGCCAAGATGTCGAAGTCCGGCGTGCTCGGCTATATCGGCTCGTTCCCAATTCCCGAGGTCGTCTCCGGCATCAACGCGACGATCCTCGCCGCGCAGACCATCAATCCGAACATCAAGGTCAAGATCATCTGGGCCAACACCTGGTTCGACCCGGGCAAGGAGGCCGACGCCGCCAAGGCGCTGATCGACCAGGGCGCCGACATCATCATGCAACACACGGATTCGCCCGCGGCAATGCAGATCGCCAGCGAACGCGGCAAGCTCGCTTTCGGCCAGGATTCCGAGATGATCAAGTTCGGGCCGAAGACCCAGCTGACCTCGATCCTCGATACCTGGGGTCCCTACTACATCGCCCGGGTCAAGGCCGAGCTCGACGGAACCTGGAAATCCGAGGACAGCTGGGGCGGCCTCGATAGCCACATGTTCGCGATGGCGCCCTACACCAACATGCCTGACGACGTGAAGAAGATCGCCGAGGATGCCCAGGCGGCGATCACCGCGGGCAAGCTGCATCCGTTCAAGTGCCCGGTCCTTGGGCAGGACGGCAAGGAGGTCGAGTGCAAGGGCGGCGCCAATCTCGACGACGGCCAGATCCTCGGCATGAATTTCTATGTCAAAGGCATCGACGACAAGCTGCCGGGCAAGTAGCACGCTTCTTGCATCGCCTAATCACCTGCTCCTCCCGGAGGAGGTTCGGAGGGGGTGGCCAGAAGCACCCGGCACTTGTGGTCGCCCCCTCTTTCTATCTTCGCCTAGGTACTATCCCGCCTGCATGGCTCGCGCCGCCGAACTGTGGCGGTGGATGAGGTCTGCCACATCAAGACCGGGGATCGCGCCATCGATCACGGCCCATTTTCCCGCCACCATCACCCTGTCGGCCCGATGCGCGCCGCACAGCACCAGTGCGGCCAAGGGATCGCCATGGCCGGAGAAGCGCAGCTCGTCGAGCCTGAACAGCGCGAGATCTGCCGCCTTCCCGACGGCGATCTCGCCGAGTTCCGGCCGGCCGACGCAGGCCGCCGAGCCCTTGGTGGCCCAGCGCAGCGCATCCTTGTGACTGACCTTCGTCACCCCGTAGCGCGCCCGTTGCAGCAGGAACGCGGCCCGCACCTCCTGCATCAGGTTCGATCCGTCGTTCGAGGCCGAGCCATCGACGCCGATGCCGATGCCGACACCAGCCTCCTCCATCTCGCAGACGGGACAGCAGCCGGAGGCCAGGAGTTGGTTGCTGCAGGCGCAATGACTGATCGTCGTCTTCGCCCTGCCGAGCCGCTTCATCTCTTCTGCATTGAAGAAGATGCCATGGGCGAGCCACGTCCGCGCATTGAGCCAGCCGCATTGTTCGAGATAGTCGAGCGGACGGCAGCCATACATCTCCTGGCAGAATCTGTTCTCGTCCTCGGTCTCGGCAAGATGGGTATGCAGGCGCACGTCGAGCTTGTCGGCCAGAACGGCGGTGGCGCGCATCAGGGACGTCGACACCGAGAAGGGCGAGCAAGGTGCGAGCGCGATCTGCACCATCGCATCCGCGCCGCGCTGGTGGTGCCTGGCGACGACGCGCGCGCTGTCCGCGAGGATGGTGTCCTCATCCTGCACGACGCTATCGGGCGGCAGACCGCCGTCGCGCTGCGACAGGTTCATCGAGCCGCGCGTGAGCAGCACGCGCACACCGAGCCGCCTGGCCACCGCCACCTCGATATCGACGGCGTCTTCGAGCCCTGCCGGAAATACGTAGTGATGATCCGTCGTAGTGGTGCAGCCCGACAGCAGCAGTTCGGCCATCGCCACCGTGACAGCGAGCTCGAGCGCATCAGGCGTCAGCTTCGCCCACACCGGATAGAGCGCCTGGAGCCAGGGAAACAGCTCGCGGTCCATCGCCGCGGGCAGTGCCCGCGTCAGCGTCTGGTAAAAATGGTGATGGGTGTTGATGAGGCCGGGCAGCACGACGTGGTCGCCAGCATCGAACACCGCGACGTCAGCGGTTGCGGGCGCACCGCCGGCCGGCACCAGCTCGACAATTCGGCCGTCCCGCACCACGACGCCGCGCTCGGCGCCATCGGCGAGGATAGCCAGGGGATCCCTGATCCAGATCGGCTTTGCGTCGCTCATGAATCTGCTCCTCCTCACATCCGCTCCCGACAGGCCTGCAAGGCAGGGGCCGGCCCGATTGCGCTTTTGCTGCGACTTGTTGTTGCGACTTGGCGCTCGTCTTGCAAGACTTTCTCCGAGCTCGATTCACTCGTTGGAAGCGTTGGCGTCGCCATGGACTTGAATACCATCACAGCGGTCGCCCATCCGCAAACGCGCGCGCAGCTGCCCGTTTGGACGCCAGGTGATGCTTGGCTCGCGGGCGGCACCTGGCTGTTCTCGGAGCCGCAAGTTCACCTGACTCGGCTCATCGATCTCACCGACCTCAAATGGCCAGCGCTGACGGTCACCGAGAGCCATTTCAGCATCGCGGCCACCTGCACCGTTGCGCAGCTCGATGGATTCGCCTGCCCACCCGACTGGTTCGCGGCACCGCTGATCAGCCAGTGCTGCCGCGCCTTCCTTGCTTCGTTCAAGATATGGAAGACGGCGACGGTCGGCGGCAATCTCTGCATGTCGCTGCCGGCGGGACCGATGATCTCGCTCACCGCGGCGCTGGAGGGCGTCTGCACCATCTGGAAGGCCGGCGGCGGCGAACAGACGATGCCCGTCATCGACTTCGTCACCGGCAACCAGCGTAACCTTCTGGCGCCGGGGGATCTGCTCCGGCAGATCGATATTCCGATCGCCGCGCTGAAGCGTCGTACGGCCTTCCGCCAGATCTCGCTGGCGCCGGTCGGCCGCTCGGCGGCGCTCCTGATCGGCAGTCTGGATGCCGATGGCACGCTGGCGCTCACGGTCACCGCATCGACGGTGCGGCCGATCCGGTTGTCCTTTCGCGAGGCCCCCGACACGAAAGCGCTTCGCGACGCCATCGCGCAGCAGATTACGGACGATCTGTACCACACCGACATCCACGGCAAGCCGCTCTGGCGCAAGCACATGTCACTGCGGCTTGCCGAAGAGATCCGCGACGAACTCCTCGGAGCACCGTCGTCATGAGCTTCGAGGTCAATGGCACGACGTTTCCGCAGGAGCCACGCGCCGGCCAGTGCCTGCGCACGTTCCTGCGCGAGCTCGGCCATTTCGGCGTGAAGAAGGGCTGCGACGCCGGCGATTGCGGCGCCTGCACCGTGCTGTTGGACGGCGAACCGGTGCATAGCTGCCTGATCCCGGCCTTCCGCGCCGAAGGTCGCGCCGTCACCACGATCGAAGGTCTGGGCGGAGACGGCGGCGCGCACCCGATGCAGCAGGCTTTCCTCGATGCGCAGGGCTTTCAATGCGGCTTCTGCACCGCCGGCATGATCCTGACCTGCGCCTCGCTGAACCAGGCGCAGCGCACCGATCTCGGCGTCGCGCTGAAGGGCAATATCTGCCGCTGCACCGGGTATCGTTCGATCGAGGATGCGTTGCTCGGCAAGACCAATATCGAGGAGAGCATCGAGGCTGGCGCCGCATTCGGCCGCAGCCTGCCGGCGCCAGCTGGCCCCGATGTCGTGCGCGGCAAGGCGCGCTACACGTTCGACACGCAGATTGACGGCTTGCTGCATATCAAGCTGCTCCGTTCGCCCCATGCCCACGCGAGGATCGTCGCGATCGACAAGTCGGAAGCACTGAACGTTCCCGGCGTGCACGCGGTGCTGACGCATGAGGATGCGCCCACCATCCTGATCTCGACCGCGCGGCATGAGAAGGACTGGATGGATCCCGAGGACACTCGTGTTCTCGACGAAATCGTCCGCTTCATCGGCCAGAAGGTCGCCGCCGTCGTCGCAGACAGCGAAGCCGCCGCGGAGGACGCATGCCGCCGGCTGAAGGTCAGTTACGAGATTTTGCCCGCGCTGGTCGATCCGGAGCAGGCGATGGCGCCGGGTGCACCCGTCATTCATCCCGATCGCACTACCGCGAACCGCGTCGCCGACGCCCAGCGCAATCTCGCTGCGGAGATGCATGGCGAATTCGGCGACGTGGCGGCTGCGCTCGCGACATCCGCCGTCACCTTCGAGGGCACCTTCCATAGCCATCGTGTGCAGCATGCCGCGCTGGAAACCCATGGCGGCCTCGCCTGGCGCGATGCTTCCGGCGTGCTCAACGTTCGCACCTCGACGCAGGTGCCGTTCCTGACCCGGCGCGCGCTGTCTGATATCTTCGAGCTTCCCATGGACAAGGTTCGCGTCTTCTGCGAGCGCGTCGGCGGCGGCTTTGGAGGCAAGCAGGAGATGTTCGTCGAGGACATTCTGGCGCTCGCCGCGCTCAAGACCGGACGGTCGGTGAAGCTGGAGCTCACCCGCGAGGAGCAGTTCGTCGCGACGTCGACGCGGCACCCGATGCGGGTCCACGTCAAGGCCGGTGCCGACGCGGACGGCAAGCTCACCGCGCTTCAGCTCGACGTCCTCTCCAACACCGGCGCCTACGGCAATCACGCCGGACCCGTGATGTTCCACTCGCTGGCCGAATCCATCAGCGTCTACAATTGCCCGAACAAGCGGGTCGACGGCTACGCGGTCTACACCAATACGGTACCGGCAGGCGCCTTTCGCGGCTATGGCTTGCCGCAAACACTGATCGCGGTCGAGGCCGCGATCGACGAACTGGCCAAGCAGCTCGGCATCAGCCCTTACGAGATGCGGCGGCGCAACGTCGTCAAGCCCGGCGACCCCATGCTGTCGCCACCGCCGTCGGAATTCCACGACGTGCTCTACGGCTCCTACGGGCTCGACCAGTGCCTCGACCTCGTCGAGCGCGCGATGCAGGCCGATGGCCCGCAGCCGGACCTGTCGCCGGAGTGGCTGATCGGCGACGGCGTCGCGCTGACCATGATCGACACGGTGCCCCCGGCGGGCCATCTCGCGGATGCGATGGTCACCCTCAACGACGACGCCAGCTTCGACCTCACCGTCGGCACCGCTGAATTCGGCAACGGCACCAGCACCGTGCACCGGCAGATCGCGGCGACCACGCTTGCGACCACCGTCGACCGGATCCGCCTGCGCCAGTCCGACACCGCCCATGGCGGCCACGACACCGGCGCCTATGGCAGCGCCGGCATGTTCGTCGCCGGGAAGGCGACGCATGCGGCAGCCGTGCAGCTCGCAACCGAGCTGAAGGCGGCCGCCGCCGGCGCATGGCTCTGCGACGTCGGCAGCTGCACGCTCGAGAGCGAGGCCGTCGTCAGTGGCGTACGGCGCATGTCCTTTGTCGAGCTGGCAAAGCTCGCGCGCGAGCGCGGACAGCCGTTGGCAGGCGCCGGCAATTCCGGCGGGACGCCGCGTTCGGTCGGCTTCAACGTGCAGGGCTTTCGCGTCGCCGTGAACAAGGGCACCGGCGAGCTCCGGATTCTCAGGAGCGTGCATGCGGCGGACGCCGGCGTCGTCGCCAATCCCATGCAATGCCGCGGCCAGGTCGAAGGCGGTGTCGCGCAGGCGCTCGGTGCCGCGCTCTACGAGGAGATGGTGATCGACGCGGACGGCCGCGTCGCCAACCCCAAATTTCGCGACTATCACCTGCCCTCTTTCGCCGATGTCCCCCGCACCGAGGTCTTCTTCGCCGAGACCTCCGACACGATCGGCCCGCTGGGGGCGAAGTCGATGAGCGAGAGTCCGTACAATCCGGTCGCCGCCGCGCTCGGCAACGCGATTGCCGATGCCACCGGCATCCGCTTCACGGCGCCGCCCTACAAGCCGGACCGGCTGTTTCCGGCGCTGCACGAGAAGTTCGGCAATTAACTGCCGCGATAGGTTGAATAGCTCCACGGCGTGACGAGCAGCGGCACGTGGTAGTGGCTTTCCGGCTCGCTGATCGCAAAGCGTAGCGGGATCTCGTCGAGGAACGGCGGGTCGGTGAGCTGCACGTTGCGCTCGGCGTAATATTTGGCGACGCTAAACCGGAGCTCGTAGCGGCCGATCGGCAGCGGCCGGCCGCCGATCAGCGGCTGGTCGGTGCGGCCGTCCGCATTGGTCACCGCGCGCGCTATCACGCGGCTCTCGCCGAGATTCGCGAGCTCGACCAGCTCGACCGGAATGCCCGATGCGGGCTTGCCGGCGTGGTTGTCCAGCACATGGGTCGAGAGCCGGCCGTGCACTTTCAGCTTGTCGTCAGCACTGACGAGCTGGTCCAGCCGCAGCGCAGCGATGCGGGAGATTTCCTCGAGCGCGCGGCGTGTCTCGGTCTTGGCAATGTTCTGCAGTCGCGACTCGAAGTCACGCAGAATGGAGTCCTTGGTGTGCCGGCGCGCACAGACGATATAGGGGATACCGAATTTTTCGCGATACGCATTGTTCGCCCGCTCGAAGGCCGCATATTCGGTGTCCGACAGACGGTCTAGACCAGCGCTGCTCTGCTCGGCAGTCGAGTCAGGCGTGAGTCCCGCTGCGCGCTGGGTCTTGTTCGCGAGGTCGGGATGCGCGCGTATCAACGCCAGCTGCACCTCGGGCTCAGCGCTAGCGATCGCCGCCTTGATCGCGTCGAGCAGTGAATTGATGCCGGCAAACGGACGGCGCGCCGCCGCTTCTTGGGCAATCCAAGGCGAGTACTCGACCACGTTTTCAAGTACGGCCACGAAATCATCGAAGCTCGCGGCATTGAGATCAGACAAGGCGATCTGTGACATTGCTGCCCTATCCGATCTCGAAAGCATCGTCGGCAAGGCCCGCATGCTTGTCGTGCCAATGCTGGGCGATCTGCAACCGTGTCGGCACCCAGACGCGGTCGTGCTTGCCGATGTAGTCGAGGAAGCGGATCAGCCCCGCCGCGCGGCCGGGGCGGCCGGCGAGACGACAATGCAGGCCGACCGACATCATCTTCGGCGCGCTCTCGCCTTCGGCATAGAGCACGTCGAAAGCATCCTTCAGATAGGTGAAGAACTGCTCGCCTTCGGCAAAGCCTTGCGGATTGATGAAGCGCATGTCGTTGGCGTCAAGCGTATAGGGAATGATGAGCTGCTTGCCGCTGGCGCCCTTGACCCAATAGGGCAGATCGTCGGCGTAGGAATCGCAGAGATAGAGGAAGCCGCCCTCCTCCATCAACAGACGGTTGGTGTTGATCGAGGAGCGTCCGGTGTACCAGCCGAGCGGCCGCGAGCCGGTCGCCGCAGTGTGGACGCGGATCGCTTCCGCGATCTCCGCGCGCTCCTGCGCCTCGGTCATGTCCTTGTGCTCGATCCACTTCAGGCTGTGGCTGGCGATGTCCCAGCCCGCTTCCTTCATGGCAGCTACGATTTCCGGATTGCGCTTCAGCGCTGTGGCGACGCCGAACACGGTAGTCGGCCACTTCCGCTCGCTGAACATCCGCCAGAGCCGCCAGAAGCCGGCGCGCGAGCCATATTCGAACATCGATTCGATATTGGCGTGGCGCTGGCCGGGCCAAGGCTGTGCGCCGAGCACGTCGGACAGAAACGCTTCCGAGGCCGGGTCGCCATGCAGGATGTTGTTTTCGCCGCCCTCCTCGAAATTGACGACGAACTGCACCGCGACCCGCGCGTTGCCGGGCCATTGCGGGTGCGGCGGGTTGCGGCCGTAACCGCGGAGATCGCGCGGGTAGCGGGCACCAGTCACTCAGACTTCCTCGAAGCGGATCGGCAGCGCGCCCTTCCACAGCACGCTCTTGCCGAGCGTCGCCAGATTCTCCAAGCCGGAGGTCAACGTGATGAAATGGTTGCCGGCGAGCTGGCCCATCTTGCTCGCGAAGTGCACGCCGCCATACGCCATCAGGATCTCGGTCTCGCTGATGCCGCCGGGATAGAGGATGATCTGGCCGGGCGCGGGATAGCTGGTGTGATTCTCGTAGCCCACACCGAAATCGAGGTCGCCGAGCGGCATCCACACCCCCTCGCCGCTCCAGCGCACGTGGATGATATGGCTTTCGAACGGCAGCGCCTTGCGGAACGCGGCGACAGTCTTCGGGGCCGCTTGCTCCTCGAAACGAGCATCGAAGGTGAAGTCGCCGGCGCGGATAACGAGTTTGGTCATCTCATCTCTCTGGATCGGGGGCGGTGGCCCCACGGGGAATTTTCAGGCAAAGAGCACTCCGTCGGGCTTCGCGCAAGGGGCGCGGCCCGTTACCTGCGGTCGTAGGACCAGCCGAAAACGCCACTCCGCCGCGTCTCGGGCTCCGGCTCGGCGGCGGGCTGCGGCGCCTCCCTCAGTTCCGCCTGCGGCGACGGAGGCGGCACAGGCAAATTCTCGCATTTCATGGAGTAGACCAGCTTGCCGTCCGCGGTCCGCCCGATCGGCGCGCAGGGGTCCGGATGCGCCGCCGATGTTTTTGGGGTCAGCTTGACCTGCGCCACGGCCGGCGAGGCGATCAGCAGAAGGACCAGCAGATATTTCGACATCATTGTCGCCTGAAAACCAGATTTGGCCCATTGAACCGGATTGGAGCAGGCAAGTCCACCGGTGCCACCGGTCGCGATTGCCGAATATTTAGCCGAGGCTAGAAAATTGGCTCGCCCCAATGTGATGTCGCGAGCGGTGATATCGGCCGGGCGCGTCGCCATGTCAGCCGCGACGGCGACACACAAAACACACATCTCACAGCCGGGCGTCGTCACGGGAGAAAGAAACAATGCAAAAGACTTTCATCATTCTCGGCGCGACGCTGATTGCCGCCGCCACCATCCAGACTGCCGCGGCGAACGACCGCCGTCATGTCCGCAAGGCGCAGCCCCATCCCATCACCCAGTCGGTGCGCGACTCCAACGCCGCGCTCTGGCCGTCGCAGCCGACCGGGCCCGACTGGTCCCGCTATTCCAACGGCGCGATGTCTGCACCAGCGGGACGGTGATGCCGGAAGCCTAGCGCGATCAGCGAAACTGCCTCCACGTCGTCATTGCGAGGAGCTCTTGCGGCGAAGCAATCCAGACATTTTCCACGGATGCATTTCTGGATCGCTCGCTGCGATCGCAATGACGGAGCAAAGGGCAGCATCGCCGTCCTCCAATTCAGGTTCAACTTGCAGACATGCCTTCGCGTCCTCGCGGCGCGTTTCGCCCGAGCTTTGCTTCGTCGCTTCACCCTCTTGTCCAAGAGGGCGCAGGGAAGGCCGGGTGCCGGCTGGCAC
>NZ_JBVVPP010000046.1:0-55417 GCF_055811315.1 Bradyrhizobium sp. MI1.4
GCCCGTAAGTAGATCTCACCTGCCTTGCCAGGTGGTACTATGTTTCCGTCGGCGTCGACGACCTTGATTTCGCCCCAGCTTACGCGGCCGACAGAACCGCGGTGATCCAGCCACTCACATCCGGTGATGACGGTCCCGGCTTGATTCTCGCTACCGCCATAAAGCTCAAAGATAGCCTCTGGCCCCAGCCAGTTGATAAAAGCCTCCTTCAGCCACATCGGGCAGGGCGCAGCGAAGTGCCAGAGCGTCTTTAAGGATGAAACGTCGTACCGGCCACGCACCTCTTCCGGCAACCGCCAGATGCGGTTCATCATGGTGGGCACCAAAAAAACCCACGTCGCCCTTCGCCGCTCGATCTCAGCGAGCACGCCCTCCGCGTCGAAGCGCGGCATCAGCACCAGATGGGCACCGCTCGTTATCGCCTCCATCGCGCACCCGAACGGTCCGCCATGATAGAGGGGCCCAGGAATCAACGCCGTGTCACCTGGATGGAAGCGACAGAAGCTCGGACTTTCGGTTTCTGCGATGGTCAGGCCAGGTGATCCGGAAAGTATCAGCTTCGGCCGGCCGGTCGACCCCCCCGACGTCAAAGCCTTCGAAACAGGTGACACGCGCGATGTCAGCGGCCGGTCATCATCACAGAGCGCGAGCAGGTCCTCGACCGTGACGCGCCGTCGGTTGGTCTCCATCGCCGATAAGGCGATCACCACGGGCGGATCGGCGAGGTCGATGATGGCCTGCAGTTCGGCGCGCGGCAGCCGGAAGGACACGGGCTGGGGCGTCGCGCCGAGTTTCCAGACGCCCCAGGAAGCCTCGATAAAATCGACGCCGTTGGGAAGGCCAATCGTCACCAGATCCCCCAGCTTAACTCCCAGTCCCTCCAAAGCCCGGGCGATGCGGTTTGCGCGCGTCTCAAGCTGAGCCCAAGTAATTGTGGTCTCCCCACAGCTAACAGCTGCTACATCTGGAGTTGCTTGGGCGCGGCGGGTCAGCTTGTCGCCCAAAGGAATCAAGTCTTCAGCCATTCGTTTCTCACAGATCTGCTTTTCGCCCCGCTCAGGCGCATGAGCCACCCAGCGCGCTGTCGGCACAATCAAACCGTCCGTTACCGCTTACCCCTATCTTGCAGAAGAAAATCGCCAACTCATGCCCGGGGAACACACATATCAGGCGATTTTTGAACTTCGGCGCAGAAGTTCGTCCGGTAACAATCCATAGATCCAGATACTGAGAGCCGTATAATCCGCTACTCGCATAAGCCAACTCAGCGCGATCGCAGTTAGATGCCCAACATCATGACCACTGCGACGCGTAGGCCAGCTCGCACGACGCGCGGGCGCTGACCGCGGAGCGCCAGGAGGCCTGACTCGAGGATCATCTCTATCTCAACATGGATCTGTCGAAGGAGCCCAAGAAGAGGCGCTACGCCAAGGGGCCTGACGATGCTCAGGCCCCGGGGGAGGCACGCCCTCCTCTCCGCCGTCGTCGGTCGTCAGCTTTGGCCAACCGATCGACGGTGGGTCGAGGAGATGGCTCGGCCGGCCAACTAATCCGCTTGGCAAGAAATGGCTTCGCATCGAATCTACCGGCCTCACAGCGTGCCGCCGGGCGCCGCCACTTGGGAGCCTCGATCCACCGAAGCCGATTCCCTTAGCATTGCTTCGCTAAGGGCGTGGTTACCTGCCAGTTTGAACGTCGTCGACGCGTACGCAGGTGCCCGTCACGAAGTCGGATGACGGTGAGACCAAGAACAGCAAGGTGCTGTCGAGCTGAGCTGGATGGCCAATGCGCGGCCGCGGAAACGCCTTGGTGATATCGCCCACACGTTGCAGCATGCCATCCATCATCTCGGACGAAAACGCTCCCGGCGCGATTGCGTTGACATTGATGTTGAACTTCGCCCATTCGACCGCAAGTGCCTCGGTCATGCGTACCACTGCGGCCTTGCTGATCGAATAGAGGGCGGCGCCATTGCCTCCATATGAATAGGCCGACGACGACGCGAGATTAACTATGCGACCGGGAAGCTTTGCCGCGATCAGGCGCCGCGCGACCTCGCATGACAGTACGTACGGTGCTCGCACATTCGTATCCAGCACGAGGTCGATCAGATCCATCGACATCTTTGTCGCGCGCTGGGCGTCCGGGATCCCCGCATTGTTCACCAGGATCGTTACTGGACCGAGCTGCCGCTCTGCCTCCGCGATAACCTTGGTCAGCTGATTCGCATCTGTCACATCGAGTTGAAGCGGTACGGCCTTGCCACCGGCCGCATTGATTTCCGCCGCCACGCATTCGAGGCGATCGAGCCGCCGGGCCGTCAAGACCACCTGTGCTCCGCATCGCGCAAGCGTCTTGGCGAATCGCACGCCCAAGCCTGCCGATGCTCCGGTGACTAGCGCGTTCTGGCCCTTGAGGTCGATCGAAAAATTGGGAAGTGCATAATCCATGGTGTGCTCACTCTTGTTTTTGAAATGCGGTCAGTCTGGAACGCGGTAGAGCCGGGAAAGCGGCGGCGATTGCGCCCGTCAGCTCGGCGACGAACAAAACCGCTCCTGTGCTTAACTGTTAGGGCCGTTTGAGGTCACCAGCCGCTCGGCCAAGAAGAGACGTGAGCGTTACTTCAGGTCTGCCGCGAAGAATACTGAAGCTGCGCGCGCCGCGACGTCCAGCGCGGTGTAAGGTGCTTTGGGATGGAAGCCCTCAGCCATCAGCATTTTAACCTCTGCGATCTCCTCGCCCGACACGGCGAGCACTTTGCCCGAATGGTCGGCCGCCAAGTCGGAGGCCATGAAGAGCACGCCAGGAGCGACGTTTTCGGGACGCAGGATGGAAGCGCGCTCTTCTCGGATCCCTGGAACGTCCGCCCACATCCGAGTGATCGCGTTTGGCGCCACGCCCATAACGCGGATGCCGTGTTTGCGGCCCTCGATAGAAAGAACCCTTATCAAGCCATAGATGCCTGCTTTGGCCGCTCCGTAGTTTGCTTGACCGAAATTTCCGAACAATCCCGACGTCGAGGACGTCATAATTATCACGCCCGGCCGCCCGTTGTCTTTGAGCCAATTCCAAACTGGTAGCGTGCAGCAGTAAGTCCCCTTCAGATGAACCTTGAGAACCAGATCCCAATCATCCTCAGAGATTTTAGCAAAGGTCCGGTCGCGCAAGATGCCGGCATTGCAGATCAAGATGTCGACCTGACCGAAAGCATCGATCGCTGTCTTGAGGATATTCCTTCCCCCTGCTGTGGTAGATACGTCGTCGACATTGGCCACGGCGCGCCCGCCGGCCGCTAATATGTCAGCCACTACTCTTTCAGCAGCCGCGCTCGCACCGAAACCATTCACCGTGCTGCCGAGATCATTGACGACGATCGCCGCCCCCTCTTTGGCAAACAGCTTAGCATAAGCCTCGCCAAGTCCCCCGCCGGCGCCGGTGATAATTGCTACTTTACCCTGCAACAAACCCATCCTGTCCTCCTCAAATGCCTGCGTCGTGAGCACCTGGCGCTACCGAAGCACGGGTCAGTCCATTTAGATGACGGTCGCGTTGCGCGCCAAGCCGGTCCGCCTGGTTGATCGATTCGCCTGTTATACTTGCCCGAACGGGAGCTTTGGCCCCTTGCGGAGGGATGATGCACTATGAACCATCCTCTCGGATGCTTACAGACGCGTGTAGTCCGCCGGGCTGAGCTTCGCGTAAAAACCAAGCGCCTCGTCAACAAATAGTGTCCACGTCTTAGAACGACAGCTGATCGTCCTCCCTCGTTCATTTTAACCCACTAGCCACAGCCGATTCTGCAGAAGAATTGTCTCGTTCTACAGACTAAAACCGCCGACTTCTGCGGGGTCGGCACGGAGATCAGGCAAGTTTCATTGCTTTAGCGCAGGAGTTCATCGTGAAACGAGAACCCGATGGCTCGGTCGCACGAACTCGGTTCGATTGCGGAATTTGTCGAGCAGCCAAAATGAGCTCAGCAGCTTGGCGGATAGTCTCCTATGGACGCACTCGCGTGATAAGACAGTTCCTCCACCTTATAGTTAGCGGCTGGCGCGGAGGATTAAGGTCGAGCTCGCGGAACTCCGGAAACTGACACGAGGGCTTCACAGATAGGTCCCTGCGATACACCGTCGATTAGTATCTCCGCCGTTATGAGCCTTCGTCGCGGATCGGCCCCGAGACGGCGCAGTCGCGAGGAGTGTTATCTCGCCCTGCTCCCCCGGCTGAAGCGCAATCCCTTCCATCTTCTCCTGAGATACCCACCCAAATCCGGGTAGCAGGCGAGCACTGTAGACGGCGGTACGCTCCAACTTGTTGCGAATCTTGAGCGTATACCTGACCTCGCTTTGGGAATGACTTCAGAAAGATATGGCAACATTCGCGCCCGGAATAGATCGATGAAATGGTTTGCTGGTTCGTCCACAATATCGCGAAAGGCCGCCTCCTTACGTTCGATGTAGCTCGTGTACTCGGCCATCCTCGACTACACGCTATCACGCAGCTTGGTCATGCTCTGCTCGCTTTTGCTAATGCACGCGACATGACGATTAGGGATGCCAAAGAGATTATCCGAGCCGGCGTAAGGGTCTCCCAAAATGGCAGGAACCATTAGGTGCTCCGGATACCACGCAGGCGCTCGGAGCGCCGCCGCAACAGTTCGATACTGGTCAGGATCATGACGGAGAATACTGTCAGTACGCTCGCGGCAGCGATGATCGTCGGACTGATCTCCTCGCGGATGCCAGAAAACATGACCTTCGGCAAGGTGCGCTGATCGGTGCTTGCGAGGAAAAGAGCAACCACCACCTCGTCGAAGGAAGTGAGAAAGGCGAATAGCGCGCCGGAGATCATGCCGGGAAGTATAAGCGGCAGAGTAACCTTGAAGAAAGCGGTGACCGGCGGCGCGCCGAGCCCGGCGGCAGCGCGGGTTAGCGACTGGTCGAAACCACTCAGGGCAGCGGTCACGGTGATGACGACGAAGGGAGTGGCCAGCGTGGTGTGCGCCAATATTAGTCCGGTAAAGCTGTTGAGCAGCCCAACATCGGCATAGAAGAAATACACGCCCACTGCGGTTATCACGACCGGCACGACGATAGGCGATATCAGTATGGTCATCACCATCGTTCGCCAAGGGAAGTTTGGGCGGCTAAGTCCGAGCGCGGCCAGCGTGCCTAGCACGGTCGATAGGAGCGTGACCGATACGGCGACGAAGATCGAATTGTGCAGCGCGCCCTGCCATCGAACTGTGAGGAAGAACTCCTGATACCAGCGCAGGGACAACGCAGACAACGGATAGGTGAAGAAGGGTACGGAATTAAATGAAAGCGGAATGACCACGAAGATCGGCGCGATTAGAAATAGCAGCACCCCCGCACAGAGCAGCCGGTGCAGGTAGTACCAGCCCTTCTCCATCCGAGAGGCATACGCGGATTCGGCCATCGCTCTCATCCCATCTTGATCCGGTCGACGCCAACCAGCTTGTCGAAACAATAGTAGAGTAGCAGCGTCGCGGTGAGCAGGATGGCGCCGAGCGCCGAGGCCATGCCCCAATTGAGCTCTTCGTTTGTATAGTGGGCAACGAAAGAGCTAACCATTTGGTCAGCCGGTCCTCCAACGAGGGCAGGAGTTATGTAGTAGCCCAGGCACAGAATGAAAGTCAGTAGGCAGCCGGCAGCGATCCCTGGCAGGGTCTGGGGGAAGTAGACCTTCCAAAAGGCGTAAAAGGGTCCGGCACCGAGCGAGCGAGCGGCCCGAACAAAGGTCGGTGAGATTGTTTTCATAACACTGTAGATTGGTAACAGCGTGAATGGCAGCTGAATGTGGGTCATTGCCACGACGGTCCCGATCCGGTTGTAAATAAGCTCAGCCGGCTGAGATATGATATGCAGGGCCATCAATGTTTGGTTGACGACTCCGTGCTGCTGCAGGAGCACGACCCAAGCGGTGGTGCGCACCAGCGTCGATGTCCAAAAAGGCAGAACGACCATAATCATCAGGAGATTGCTGGTCTTGCTCGGCAATCTCGCCAGGAGATAGGCCACTGGAAATCCGAGCAACAGTGTCAGGGCGGTTACGCCGATGCTGATCCCAAGCGTGCGCAAGAATACGCCTTGAAAGATCGCGTTCTCTGGTGGTGAGGCGACGATCTGGCTATCGGGGCCATACTGGTAATCAAGGGAGCGTAGCAGGTAGTACCCGGTATAGGCCGAGCTACCGCGCTTCAGCAGGTTCCAGACGTCGTGCCGCTCCCAGAGCGGACTGATTTCGATCAGCGCCTCCTTGTAGGGGCCGCGGGGAAGCAGGCTCGCTTTGCGCGCGCTCAGTACGACTTGGCTGAGGGAGCCGGGCAACTCATAGTTAATTCGCTTGCCGATCGCGGTCCCAGTCTTCTGAGCCCAAGCATCTTTTAGGTCGCCGGCCAGCGCGGCATAGATGGTCTCGTCCGGGAGATCTCTGCCTTCCCATCCACTTATCGTCTTCATCGTCCGTGGCATTAGGGTCAATAGTGTGTCGTCATGAATAGAGTTGAATAGCATCCGTCCGATCGGCAGCACGAAAGCGACCAGGATGTACAGCAGGAGCGGAAGTACGAGGATAAAGGCCTTAAGCTTCCGCCGCCGCTCGACCAGCCGCAGCTTGAGATGCAGAGGCATGCCTTCTTGGCTGCCGGTGACTTGGACGGCTATCGTCGCCAAGGACGTTCTCCCAGTTCAGTTGTTAGAGGCGGGGAGCAGAACAGCACCCGCCAGGCCATTTCTATGTTTTGGTATTACTTTGCCAGCCAGGCAGTGAAACGTTGGGTAATTTCATCGCCGTTCTCAGTCCAAAAACTTGAGTCCCTCAGCAGAACACTACCCATGTGGTCATTCGGAATGTTTGGCAGGACCCTCGGCTCGATGAGCGCGATCGCGTCCTTGTTGCTCGGCCCGGAGTCCGTGTGGTTCGTCACGTCGGCTTGCGACTACGCCGAACCCGCGAAGGCGAGAAACTTATAGGCGCTGTCCAATCGCGGACTGCCCTTTGGAATCACCCAGGAGTTTCCGCCCAGTATTGCGGCATCCCACATGATCTCGAAATCCTTTCCGGAGTTCTTGACCGCGTCATAGATTCTGACGTGCCAGGCGGCAGTCATGACGACCTGACCATCCGCGAGAAGCTGCGGCGGCTGGGCGCCGGCCGTAGCCCTCTTTTCCCAGGGAATTTCTTCAGATCGAAAAACTCGGCGATGGTCGTCGGACCGTTCGGCAGCTTGTTCCTGTCATAGACAACGACGGTGGCACCGATGCCGGCCGGCACCCCACATTCCGTGAAGCTGAGCCCCTCGAACTTAGCCCGGTCGACGCCCAGCTTCTTCCAGTTGATCGACTCGATCGCTCCCTCCGCGCACAACTGCCGGACGGCCGACTCGCCGGCGTAGACCACGTCCCAGCTCACAGTCTTGGTCTCGACCATCGCGCGGATTTCGACGAGGTCGTAATCGTATTCGGCTTCAGCGATTTTGATCCCGGTTTCCTTCGAGAAGGGCTTGACGGCCAGAGCGCGCGTTAAATTCAATGACGTTCTCATGGTTTACTCTCTCCCATCTTGCCACCCCACGACGGACGTAGCGCTGCCGAAGACCCAGCCGCCCCTGCTCGAGTGGAGCTCGGTGTCCTCACGGCGCGTCGAGCGCCCGACAATCCTCTGTTTTCCAGCCGATGGTGATCACCGCACCGGGCTCGACTTGCACCACGCCTTCCGAATTCGGCAACTTGACCACAAAGTCATCATTGCCGCAGACCGAAAGCCGCGCGCGCACGTGGTCACCAAGATAGATCACCTCCGCAACCTGCGCGCTAAAGACGTTGGGCAACGAGCCTGGTGTCGGGTTCAATTTCACGCGCTCCGGCCGTAGCGACAGCACCGTCGGCCGGCCAATCGCTTCCACTTTGACGGCCAGCGCCTGCACGTGCCCGACTCCTGCAATCTCTATCTTGCAGTCGCCGCCATTCATCGCCACGACTTTCCCGTGGAGGCGGTTATTCTCCCCGATGAACTGGGCCACGAAAGCATTTTGCGGGCGGTCGTAAAGCTCAACTGGCGCGGCCAGCTGCTGGATGACTCCCTCATTGAAGACGGCTATGCGGTCCGACATGGTCAGCGCCTCGACCTGATCATGCGTCACATAGACGACCGTAACACCAAGACTCTGGTGGATGCGCTTGATCTCGAGCTGCATGTGCTCGCGCAACTGCTTGTCTAATGCACCGAGTGGCTCGTCCATCAGCACGAGCTTGGGATCGAATACGAGCGCGCGGGCAAGTGCAACGCGCTGCTGCTGGCCGCCCGACAGCTGGCCGGGCCGTCGGCCGCCATAAGCGCCGAGACGGACCATGTCGAGCGCCCGCTTGATCCGGGCCTGGATCTCGGCCTTGCCAAGTTTTCGGACCTTAAGCGGGAAGGCGAGGTTCTCCTCGACTGTCATATGGGGAAATAACGCGTAATTCTGGAATACCATGCCGATCTCGCGCTTGTGCGGCGGCATATTATCGATCACGCGCCCCGCCAAGAGAATGGAGCCGTGAGTGGGCGCCTCGAAACCGGCGAGCATCATGAGAGTCGTTGTTTTGCCAGAGCCGGAAGGGCCGAGCATCGTCAGAAACTCACCTCGAGCGACGCCCAAGTTGAGATTTTTAACGACCAGCGTTTCGCCGTCATAGGTCTTCTGAACCCCGGAAAACTCAACGAAGGCATCGTTCGCGCTTGGCATCAACACTCTACCCTCCCCTGGTGCTCCCATCACAGGGGCGCCCCTTGCGACGAGACACGATGCTCTTCTTGATGGATTGCAGCAGTTACGCCAGCGCTCGCGATTGCAGAAGCGCATCTGCGCTGGACCACACGGCTCACCGTTTTCCTCACCCGCGTTCAATTCCGGCGACCTTGAGGTCAACAGAAGTTTGTTTTCTTCACGAAACACTTAGCAAGTTCCTGGAGGTGAATTTCATCGATGTGATCCAATTTTCAGCCGAAATTCTGCGTCACTGGTCGAAATGCGCAGATTTCGGTTAGCCATTTCGGTGAGGGCACACCCGCGAAACGAGGCGTTTTTTGAGGCGCTTACCTGAATGTTGGCAACGACGGCGCCGCAGATATAGCTCTTGGCCGTGTTGTTGTACCGCACACACTCCATGCACCGAAGATGCTGCTCGCCCAGTATGGATCCCAATTGGGGGTGTACACTCGCGTTCTGCTGGTCGCATCCGCGACGGCATTGGGCATCCCTGATCCTGATTTTGGCTCCGAGCCGATCGATGCCCGCAAGGCGCGGCTCTGCCATATCGTTCACGAGACCGGCGCCAAGACGATCCACTATCTCCACGAGTTCGGCAACAGCTGGGACCCTTTGATCAAGCTTGAGAAAGCCTCGACAACTAGCCGTCGTGGTGCGTCTCAGAATATCAGCGCGCGGGAGAAGGCTTCGAGAACACATCTGAGGCCTAAACCAGCGAGCGAAGACCCTCCCTTGCTTTAGTCAAAGGCGAATGGGTCCGTGCGGAGCTGAGATGAAAGCAGTTGTGCATTCCACATTGCCAGATGACAGTTCTGGCGGATCGTGGACGAGCTGATCGTCGCATCGGGCTTGCTCGCAAGCTACCAGTTCTCTTGCGGCGGCATCTCTGCTTTGGCTCGTCCTGAGACGTTCCCTTTTCCTCAACTCTTTGCGCTTAGCGCCCTTTGAAGCGTGGCGTTCTCTTCTCACGAAAGGCCATAATCCCTTCTTGGTAATCCTCTGTCATGCAGGTCAAAACCAGCTGATCGACATCCATATGGCTCGCGAGATCGTCAAGAGCACCGGCGAGACGATTGACCGTTTGCTTAGTCATAGCGACTGGGATCGGCGGTTGCGCGGCGACTTTCTCGGCGAGCTCCATCGCTGCTTCAAGGCTTGCCCTGGGATCCGTCACTTTCTCCACTAGCCCCCATTCGTAAGCTTCTTCCGCGGAGATGCGCTGGTCAGCGAGAATGATCGCCTGCTTCGTGCGTGCCGGACCAATCAGCTGCAGCATACGCGGGATGGTTTGCCAGCTCATGTTTATGCCGAGCGAGATTTCGGGTACGCGGATGTGGGCGTCTCGCGCCATGATCCGGAAGTCGAGGGCGACGGCGAGCGCGATACCGCCTCCGATGCAAAAGCCTTCGATCGCGGCGATCGTCACTTGGTCCATCTCGTACCAAGCGCGGGTGAGCCGCGATCCGATCCGAGACCGTCGCGCAGCCATATCCAGCGCACCGCGGGAAGGGCTTGCATCTTTTTTCAGATCAGCGCCGGCACTGAACGTCTGCCCGCCGGTCAAGATCACAACAGAGGTTTTCGCGTCGCCCTCAAAGCTTTCAGCAGCTCTAGTCAGATCGCGGATTACTTCGTCAGAAAGCGCGTTGATGCGATCGCCACGGTCGAACCGTACCACCGCGATGCGCCCCTCCGTGCCCAGCCCTTTCTCGATCTTTACGAAATTCGACAAGATTTCGCCCCCTTTTGCTGCCCGCATCTCTCTTTCCAGTTCTAGGCAAATTTGTTCATTTGGCACAGAATGTCTTCGTGCCGATCAACGACGTGCGTCGTGCGGGTGATAATGGAATCGGTGAACTCTCAGAGACTAACTCAGCGTGATCATGAATGGGGCATTGAGCTCTCTGCATAATACGGTTCATCGGCAATGAGCCATCGATCTGTCCGGATCGATCAAGCGTATGATCCAGTTGACCAGATCGGTTCTCTTGCGTTTCTGGAAAAGCGAGCACACAGGTGAGGAGATTGCTGGTCTTCCTCGGCAATGTTGCCAGGACATAGTCCACTGGGAACCGAGCTGCAGGGTCGTGACGGTTGGGGCAATGCTGATGCCACAGGGTGCGCAAGAAAACGCCCCGTAACATCGCGTTCTTGGGTGGTAAGGCGACGATCTGGTTGTCAGGGCCATACTGGTAATCGAGGGGAGTAGCAGGTAGCGGCCCGTATAGGCCGAGGTTCGGCGCCTCAGGAAGCTCCAGAAGTCATGCCGCCCCCAAAGTGGACTGATTTCGATCAGCGCGTCCTTGTAGCGGCCGGCCGAATGCGTGCTCGCTTTACGCGCACTCAATGCCGCCGCGCTGAGGGAGCCGGGCAACTCGTACTTCGTTCGCTTGCCGATCGACGCCGTCCTCTTCTGAGCCCAAGACTGTTTCAGGTCGTCCGCCAGCGCGGCATACACCGCCTCGTCCGGCAGGTCCTTGCCGCCCCATCCTTTTGGCACCGTCACCGCCCGCGCATCACAGTCAACGGTGTATCGTCTGAACAGTGTTGAGCAGCATCCGTCCGATTGGCAGCACGAACAGGACTAGAATGAACAGCAGGAGCGGAAAAACGAGGACAAAGGCCGTAAGCGTCTGCCGGCGCTCGACCCGCTGTAGCTTGAGATGCAGAGGCATGCCTTCCGCGCTGCCGGTAATTTGAACGGTCATCGTCGCCTTCGAATTTGTTCGCAGTTCGTCGGTTAGAGAGGCGAGAAGAACAGAACCCCTCCCACCACTGCTATCGTGGCGTTACTGGGCGAGCCAGGCGGTAAAGCGTTGGCGGATTTCATCGCCCTTCTCACTCCAAAAACTTGCGTCCGACCGGAGGGCATTAGCCATATGGGCGGGCGCATTCGGAAGGCTGGGCAGGACTGTCGGATCGAGGAGCGCAATCGCGTCCTTGTTGCCTATTCCGTAGCCGGTGAAGTTTGCCACGTCGGCATGCGCCTGAGGCGAACTGGCAAAGGCAATGAACTTGTAGGCGCTGCCCAATCGCGGACTCCCCTTTGGGATCACCCAAGAGGTCCCGCCGAGTACCGCGCCGTCCCACATCATCTCGAAATGTTTCCCAGTGCTCTTGTTGGCATCAAAGATTCGACCGGGCCAGGCGGCGCTCATTACGACCTGACCATCGGCGAGAAGCTGCAACGGCTGAGCGCCGGCCGTCCACCAGATGATCTCCTTCTTGATCGTATCGAGCTTCGTGAAAGCGCGATCAACTCCCTCGGGCGTGTTAAGCACCTTGTAGACGTCCTTAGTGGGCACACCGTCGGCGATCAATGCCCATTCAAGAGGAGGACTCTTATATAGTCCCCTTTTGCCGGGAAACTTCTTCAGATCGAAGAAATCCGCGATGGTCTTCGGGCCGTTAGGCAGCCTGTCCCTGTCGTAGGCAACAACGTCGGCAGAGACGCTGGATGGCACCCCACAGTCCGTGCTGCTAACGCCCTCGAACTTGGCCCGGTCGAGGCCCAGCTTCTTCCAGTCGATCGACTCGATCGCCCCCTCTGCGCACAGCTGCCGGACGGCCGACTCGGCGGCCCAGACCACGTCCCAGCTCACGGTCTTGGTCTCGACCATGGCGCGGATTTTGGCGAGGCCGTAATCGTATTCGGCTTCAGTGACCTTGATCCCGCTCGCCTTCGAAAAGGGATCGAAAATTAGTTTGCGCAGCGCCTGTTGGAAACCCCCGCCACCAGCGGTGACCGTAAGCTGATCGTCTGCAAAGGCCGAATTCGTTGACGCGAACACACCCGCTGTCAGGCCGATTACGGTCACGGCGAGGCCTGCATCCCTCCATGAGAACTTCATCATCTACTCTCTCCTTTTTATGCCACGCCCGGGCGGAGGAAGCTCTGGCCAAACGGCGATAGCCTGCTCCGACGAAGCCTCGGTCGTCCTCACGCGCGTCGAGCGCCCCAGAATCCTCCGTATTCCAACCGATAGTGATCACCGCATTGGGGGTGGACCAGCATCGTGCCTTCCGAATTCCG
Source organism: Bradyrhizobium sp. MI1.4 (assembly GCF_055811315.1). Classification (NCBI taxonomy): domain Bacteria; kingdom Pseudomonadati; phylum Pseudomonadota; class Alphaproteobacteria; order Hyphomicrobiales; family Nitrobacteraceae; genus Bradyrhizobium; species Bradyrhizobium sp. MI1.4. Next base: position 12,807 of record NZ_JBVVPP010000046.1, read on the forward strand.
CAACTTGAGCACAAATCATCATGGCCACGGTTCGCAAGCCGCGCGCGCACGTGGTCAGCTAATCACCCTCGAAGCGCTGACCATGTCGGATCGCATAGCAGTCTTCCGCGCCGGGCTCGTCCAGAAGCTCGCTGCGCCCGCCGAGGTTTGCGAGCGACCGCAAAGTGCTTTCGTCGCCCAGTTCAAACGGAAAAAGCACCACTCCCTCACCTGCATTTTTGACTTGCTGGTCACGGACCATATCGGACCACAGAGCTGATTTTCATCAATCTCGATCATCACCTCGCTTAAATTGTGCATCGTTTCTGCCGCTTGCGAAGATTCATGTGATCTGCGGCCGGCAAGATGCTGGAGGGAACAAGCGGAGAGCACTTGCCGGTAGCATGTGGACTCGCCCAGTAAGTCGATTCCCACGGCGTTACGAACAGTCCAGATCCCTCTCCCGCGGGCTCCATGACGCAAATGTTGGTCAAGCGCCCCCGAGTGGGTCATAAGCAACTTCGGTGTCGACGACGATTGCTCAAGCCAATGCAACCGGCCGCTCCTGGGCACCGGCGACCGCGTCCACCGCACCCGGTGTGGTGTCCCTGGCGGGTATGCAGCCCGGCGATTGTCTTATCGCGAATACCCGCGGGAGCAGAGGATTCCCTAACTTGGTCGCGGAAGGCGTGTTGATGGTCGCTAGGATTCAGAGCATCTTCAGCAACTGCGCCGCGGATCTTGGGCTACGACGAAATGGTGGCCGCGTCGAACTACCGCAATTTAACTCTCAAGACCATCAACTCGCTTTCGATCACATCGATCGCTCTTCGATGTCAGGTTCGGTTCTCCGTCGGGAGTTCATCCATCGTGCACCGAACCGGGAGCTTGAAAGCGTTCTCCGGATTTTGACATTCACGATGGTGTCCAGGATAGGTGTTGACCGGCACTGAGAGTTCGTACGTTGCTCTAAACCGCCGCAAGGCGGACTCTCTGTGCGGGCAACGAGCTGAGGTCGCGCGAGACGATTAACACTTGTTCCGCATTCCTATCTCCTTTTTTGGAGCCACACAGTCATTCAGTAGTTGGTTTCGCAATGGTTGCATTCTTGACGTCGCTTTCTTTTCCGCGGAGGGAAGGATTATCGCGGAGCGGATCGCAAGGTGGTCATAGGCCCTCAAGCAACGCCCCTCGACTACGCTAACGCCTTCCTCGGGGCAGCCCAACGGCGCGCATTCTGAAGCCGGTCAAGATCTTCTCGGGTGCACCTCCTCCCACGCTCACCTTATCTTCTTGGCCAATTAGGGGGCGCATACGACCGAGAGTCGCGCCTGTGTGACGTCGCCCCTCCGAAATCTCTAGCGAGAGCACCGCTTTAAGAATCTGCGCTTGAACATAAATATGAAGGCCTCCGGCGGGCATGCCGAAGGCCTTCTTGGAGGTTAAACTTAGATGAACAGAGCCGCTACCTTCCTCCTTCCGCTAGTTTGAAAAGAACTCACCAGACGCGCTGAGCCCGGAGCAGTAGCGTCAGAGCGCCCTGGTCCTTCAGCTCATACGTAGTACCTGGCTTGGCGATGCCTGACTGCGTCGGCAGCGTCACCGTGCTTCCGCTCGCATACTTCTGGTCGAGCATGGTGTAGGCAAGCTCGGCCGAGAAGGTCAGGTTCTTAACTGGAGTCCACCCCGTCCTCGTACCAATAATCGCGTAGTTGAAGTCGGGGTTGCAGCCTGCCGCGCCGGTCGAGAGCGCGATGTTTGCAACGACTGCGCCGCAAATGTAGCCCTTGGCCGTGTTGTTGTACCGCACAGCGCTCCATGCACCGAAGATGCTGCTCACCCAGTGGGGATCCCAGTTGTGAGAGTAGCCTCCCTGAAAGCCGTAGGTCGTAGTCAGTTGCTGGCCGGAGCCAGTCACGAACACCGCGTCGGATACGCCGGCGATGCCGACGCTCTGGTAGGCACCAGCGAGACCTGTGCTTCCGTACATCGCGAAGCTAGGTGCTGCCGTATAGTCGTGGAAATTGTAACGGCTCGCACCATTCGTATACACAGCTGACATGTTGATCGTATCACCCGCGCCAGTCGGAATGTTCTTGATCGACAAGCCCAGCTGGCCTGCCCAGCCCCATTTGTCATCGGGGTGGCCGGTGACTTCGGTCCCGCCGTAGTAGGCGGCATGATTGTCATGCGCAGCGAACGACGCCTGGAAGAGGCCCCAAGCCTGGTCGACACGAACCTTCGCTACGAAATCCGGGGCTCGCGCACCACCGAAGTCGCTGGCGCCGTACGCACCAGCCGCAATTCCGGCGGGTGTTGCTGCACTCACGTTCCAGATGGCGAGTTGGTTACGGGAGACCTGATCCTCGGCTGACAACGATGCCGTGATGCCCTGACCGAAGTCGAAGGTATAAGCGAACTGCTGCACGGGATCCCAGCCCCCTGCGCCAGGCAGCTCGATGGTATTCGCCGGATACTGGGTCCAGGGCGTGCTGAATTGCGAAAACGCCTTGCCCATCGTAAAGCCGGCGAACTGGATGAAGGCGTGGTAAAGACCGGGAGTACCAGTCGCGATCTGAGAGCCTACCGATGTAGTATAGCTCGTCCCGCCAGCGCCGTTACCGCTATAGGGGCCAGTCGTATAAGTCCACGCTCCCTCGAAGTACGTGCGGAGCAAGCCGTACTCGGTCGCGGTGCGAGTGTCGATGTAGAGGCCCTCACGAGAGCGCGCGCTGTAGTAATCGCTCAGACGATTGTTAGCGCCACCCACACCACTGTCGGGTGCAATATAGTGATAGCTTGAGTTCAGCACGACTTCAGCGCGCATATAGCCGCCCAATCTGATGCAGGTGTCAGTGCCCGGGATGTAATAGAATCCGGCACCGTACAAGGAGCAGACCTTGACGTACTCGATCGCTTTCGCCTTGACGGGGAGATCGGCCGCCTGCGCACCGCCCATAGCGATCAGACCCGCCGCCGAACCAAGAAAGAGGCTCTTCGCCATCTTCATAAAAAAACCCTCCAGTTGTTTAACTCAAGAGCGGCTAGTCTCGCTTGGAGATTAGCCACTTCCGCCCCAATCATTCTCGACCTACAGGGCGTTCCTCGAACACCACTGATAGATTGAACCAGTGACATCACGGTGCGAACCATTCCGCCGCTCGTGTGATTAAGTTGACAGATTGCGTTACTTAGCGGCGTGAAAACTTCGTACGAAACGGACGCGCGCGCGCACGTTCCGCGCAGCGTGTTCTAAGTGCTTCACAAGCGTACGATTTGTACCGCAACTAGCGGTCAACGTACGCTTCGTACGTATCAATGATCTTCATGAGGGGAGCTGCTATTGTTGTAAGTGTGTCGCGCATTTTTGCGCGCTTAGTCATGAGGCCACTCGATGCGAGTGCTGCACAGAGTGGGGCAATAGTAGGATCTTGACCTCCAACCCTTCGCTTCCGTGGCCGATGCAAACGGGCGCATGCTTAGAAACGGCCATGCAGAGAAGAACGCGGCGAGCGTCGTGATCTCAACTGTGGACAGTGAGTATCGAGTCGATTTGATCAGCCGCACGGATCATGCTTTCGAGTGGACGCAACGCGCCGCAAACAATCGGGGCGGAGTCTGAGTCGAGCGGCAATCAGGATGGAAGTGCTCTCCATCCATATTGTCGCGCTATATCGATGTCATGTTCGTCATTGAACGTGAGGTCAACGGTTCTTGCGCCGCAGGAGCCCCTGGTCGTGACCAGGAGCGTAGCCGCGTTCTGATCGTTGAGCTGGAGGCGTTTTAGTGCGAGCAGCGAGCCAAGTTCTCCAAGAAGAGCGACACGACGAAGGTACTGCCTCAATCGCTAGGATGCATTCACCCCCTTCCTTGATGACGTGCGGCTTTGCATCTCGAACAATGCTGTTAGCGCGCTACGAGCTGTTGCCGTGGGAAGAAGAAATTGGACCTTCGCGGGCCTCCGATGAGGGCGGCACGCGCCGCGGCGATACACCCTCATTGCCACGGCGAAGCTCAACGACATCGATCCGCAGGATTGGCCCACCGATGTGCGCGGCCACTTGCCAGATGATCAGATCATCCTGCCAAGCGCATTCGCGATCTCCAGTCTCGGATTTGACGCCCTCAGAGCGTCGCTCACGCCGCCTGAGCGCGGTGGGCTATCCGCCCAAAGCGACCTTCCCAAGGGCCGTCGCCGGATGCGTACGTCAATACGGAGACGCACCTTCAATATCGTGTTCGGAGATGCAAGAGACGCGCTTGCAACCGCTAAAGCGAACTTACGTGCGGATCCAAGTCACCTCGGGCGCCGTCGATAGCTGCAATAGCAGGCGCGGGAGCATAAGTGCCAGCAATGAGCTTATAACAACTGCATGCTTTTTGCTCCAGACGGTGCCGATCCCCAATCTGCAGCACGCCACGCGTTTTTCGAATTAATCCTTGCTGTTCGAATCGGATCAGCGTTTCCGTTACCCCCGCGCGACGCAATCCCAACGTCAAAGAGAAGTAGTCATGTGTAATTGGAAGCACATCAGCATCGAGAGCATCGCTTGCCAAACAGAGCCAGGACGCAAGCCGCTTCTCTCGATCGTGTCGAACGCCGCACAATCCCGTCTGAGCGCAATGCAAGTTCAGCGCTTGAGCATACCGAAGGAGGTATTCACGGATTTCGGAGGGTTCGGGCATGACGCGCTTCAAATCCTCGAGAAGGATCCTGTGCGCGCTTCCAGGAAAGAGCACGACGGATTGATGCGTCGCAAGATGCCCTCCGGCCAAGAGCGAAGCGCCGACCGCACCCTGATGTCCTATTAACGCAGTTTCGAGAATGCTCCCCGCTGCGACGATCCTGAGCGAGACAAGGCCTGACTCTATGAAATAGATGTGTTCGAGGCGCTTCTTCGGTTCTTGCAGCACCATGCGTTCTCTGAGAACGACCGGCTCAAGGAACTCCCCGATTGCCGCGAGCTCCTGAAGAGAAATGCTCGTGAGAATCCCGTTTTTGACAAAAGGCCGCGTACTGGAGCGCACAGCACCAGGGCGGTGAAGCATCCGAGGTATATCGGGTGCCTGCTTGAGAGCTGCAGCTTCGGAGCTATCGCGCCCGTGGAGGACGGACAGGAGATGGTCGTTCATACTGCAGTCCGCCGCTTAATGGGTACAATTCTTAAGGGGCAATCCCTTTTGACCCTCACGAACTATTGATTTTAAGTTAGCAGTAGCAAAACGTCGTTTCGTGCGATCAGGGGCGGCGTTGCGACAAAATCCTGCGATTAAACCAGCACCTCCGACGTATTCCAGCGCGCGACCTTTCTGCATATCAGGTCTTACTTTGCACGTAGCGCGGCCTCATCTCGCCGTCACGTTGCGCCGAGCTGGACCAGCAAGCTGTGGCGCGATGTCAACGAGGTCGCCCAGTCCGCTCGCGCGGCGGCGCACTAGGTTCACTGCGCGAGGGTTTGTGGCTTCCTTGACCTCAAACGGCCGATCATCTGGGAAGTGGGCTTGTTTACCGTGCCGAACCAACTGGTCGACATGGATTCTCCGCGCGCCTTACGCACCATGCCGACGTTGGTCCCAGTCAAGCCGCTTGGATAGCACCCAACAAGCGGTGATCATGGTCGAGTAGCTCAGCCATTTGGCTTTCGCCCTCACAGATCCGGGCAGGCGGCTTTCTCGCACCCGGCTCTTCCCGAGGGTAACCCGCGTCATATCCGCGCCTGCGCCCAAGTGCGAGTGATGCGTGGAACGGGCAGACGGAAGCGTGCCGTCAGGGCCTCGAACTCCGACCAGCCCATGCGCCGACTTTTCTGACTGCGCCGTCTCAGACAGTGCAGCCAGCTCCGACGCACTTTGCGGTAGAAGTCGTTGAGCGCTGGATAATTGTGCGGCCTGCCGTGGTAGCCGTAGTGTCCACGTAGTACCGTGGCGAACCACTGGTGCTGGGTGGCCAAGGGCTCGTGCATGAGCCTTCAGGCTTCCTGGCGCAACGCCGACAGCTTGCGCGTCAGGCGTTTCCCTTCCGTCTTGTGTTTCAGGATAAAGCGGCCGCCCCGGGTCCGCCCGCAATAGTGGGTAACGCCGAGGAAGGCGAAGCGAGTCGCCGCTCGCCGGGCCGCTGACGCGAGAGGGCCGCAAACCGACCGAACTCGATCAACCGCGTCTTGCCCTGATGAAGCATCAGGCCAAAGCTGGCCAGCCGCCCCTTGAGGGCCAAGAGCATTTCCTGCGCATCCACCTTGTTCTCGAAGCCCATGACGCAGTCGTCCGCATAGCGCACGGCCACAACGCGACCGCGTGCGCGGCGACGGCGCCATCGATGGATCCAGAGGTCGAGGATGTAGTGCAGAAAGATGTTGGCGAGGAGCGGACTGATGCCCGCCCCCTGCGGGGTACCCCTGTCCGTTTCTTGCTTCTCGCCGCTTTCAAGAACGCCGGCCCGCAGCCACAGCTTTATGAGCCGCAAGATGCGAGGATCAGCGATCCTGTGCGCCACCATCCGCAGCAGCCACTCGTGGTCGACCGAGTCGAAGAAGTTGCGTATGTCGGCATCGAGCACCCAATTGACGCGCTGGCTCATGATCGCGTGTGCAAGGCCAAGCGCCATATGAGGATTCCGCCCCGGCCGGAAGCCGTAGGAGAACCCGAGGAAGTCGACCTCGTAGACGGCGCTCAGCACCCGCTACCGCGCTTTGGACAATCTTGTCCTCTAGCGCCGGCATACCGAGAGACCGCTTACCGCCATCGGCTTTCGGGATGTAGACTCGCCGTACCGGCTGTGGCCGATAGCGACCCGTATGGACGCGACCGCAGAGCTCGCGGAGGTTACCGCGACCGGATCTAGGAGACCCGCGCCGGCGCGGTCGAGCTGCGCATTCCCAAGCTGCGCAAGGGCTCCTACTTCCCGGGCTTCCTGGAGCCGCGCCGCATGGCCGAGAAGGCGCTCACCGCCGTGGTTCAGGAAGCCTATGTGCAGGGCGTTTCGACCCGCTCGGTCGACGACCTCGTCCAGGCCATGGGCATGACCGGCATCTCCAAGAGCCAGGTGAGCCGACTGTGCGGCGAGATCGATGACAAGGTGAAGGCCTTCCTCGCCCGTCCGATCGAGGGCGACTGGCCGTATCTGTGGATCGACGCCACCTACGTGAAGGTGCGCCAGAATGGCCGCATCGTCTCAGTCGCGGTGATCGTCGCGGTCGGCGTCAATAGCGACGGCCGACGCGAGGTCCTGGGCATGGACAGCGGCCCTTCCGAGGCCGAGACGTTCTGGACGGCGTTCCTGCGCAAGCTCGCCCGCCGCGGCCTGCGCGGCGTCAAGCTGGTGGTGTCCGACGCCCACGAAGGCATCAAGGCCACCGTGGCCAAGGTGCTCAACGCCAGCTGGCAGCGTTGCCGCGTCCACTTCATGCGCAACGCGCTGGCGCATGCCGGCAAGAGCGGCCGGCGCGTCGTCTCTGCCTTCATTGCCACAGCGTTTGCCCAGGACGATGCCGACGCCGCGCGAGCACAGTGGCGGAAGGTTGCCGACCAGCTCCGGCCCAAGCTGCCCAAGCTTGCCGGCTTCCTCGACGAGGCCGAGACGGATGTGCTCGCCTACATGGCCTTCCCGCCGCAGCACCGGACCAAGCTGCACTCCAGCAACCCGACCGAGCGTCTCAACGGCGAGATCAAGCGGCGCACCGACGTGGTCGGCATTTTCCCCAACGAGGACGCCATCGTTCGCCTCATCGGCGCGATCCTGCTCGAACAGAATGATCAATGGGCCGTCCAGCGTGCCCGCTACATGACGCTGGAAACAATCGCGCCGCTGAGCGATGATCCGAGCGTCAGTGGCTATCGCCAACTGACCAGCGCGGCTCTCGCCGGCGAACGCGGTGATCCACCGCCAGCTACACCACGCTACGGGACACGATCCAAGCGGTCTCGTTCGTACTTCAATCGCGAGCTTTCCTCGGACAGCAGTTCGGCAGACGTTAGCAGTTGGACCGAAGCACCTCCGGTTTCATTTGCCCCATTCGTGACTTCGCGCGCTCTGACCGCCACCTCAGCGCTTATGGCGGCTGCACCCTGCACATTGAACGCGATCCTTTTGCTCGTTGCCGCTTGATCTCCGACGGAATCGACAACAGCCCTGGCCATGTCCGACATGCGACCTATGATCAAGCCTATTTGCTGACCGCACAAACCGACTCGGTTGTGGCTGCCTGGATGCCGTCAATCTGCTCGGTGATTGCAACGGTCGCATGCGAAGCTTGCCGGGCGAGATCTTTCAGTTCCTCGGCTACGAGCGCAAAAACGTGTCCAAATCGTCGGCACGCGCAGCTTCGATCGTGGCATTACGGGCGAGGAAACGTAGATCTGTCCGAGGTCATCCACTTGGTCTACCGTCTGCTTCGTTACCATGAACGATACGAAAGTTGACCTATAGGCGCGGACCAACTCAAATGACTTGGGATTTCATCTCGGTGGGGCAGGTTCCTGAGCTAGCGTGGTTTCGAACTCCGCATCTTGGTCCGCCAGTTGATCGTCATATTTCTCTTCGCCTCCGAAATGAAATCTTTCTCATGCCGGCGCATCATTAGCATCAAGATCGTGAGACGTGGCTGGTTCAGCTCTGCGATACGCTGTTCAACGACATGCAAACCTTTGCGCCACTTACCCTGAAATCCGTCGTCTTCGTTGAAGTCGCGCTGCGCTGCGACTGCCTTGTGAAGGCGAGTTGCATAGAGATCGAGAACTGGCCGCAACGAGATCGCCTGCCTTAGCGGGTAATCATCTGGAAGAGCCGACACAACTTCTTCACGGCTCGACTCTGTGAGTTGCCGCTCTCATAGCTAGCGGCATACCTCTTGATCCACATTTCGCCGGGCCTGGGAGGAAGTCGCCCGTAATCTGCCGTGACTCCAGGAACCGCTGCGACAACGATGCGACGTAAAATCTGAATTTGTTGCTATCATTCCACTCATTTTCGACTACGGGCGCGTAATATAGGGGGACCAAACAGATCGGGCCCGTGACAAGGATCTCGCAGGTACCGAGCAGTGCCATTTGGCTGCGTAATCCAATGCGGATGTTGCGAAAGAGCCTTGATCGTTCCCGGCTAAAGATCCAGTCTTGCTTATTGTTATTTCCTAAATGAGTTGGAGCCTCGGCGCGGGCGCGAGTCCGAGTGGACGCTTATCAATTTCGACTAACGGGAGGGCTTGACCGGCTTCGTTCGGCCGATGACGAGCGCGAGTTATTCTAGAATAATTTCGAAAGTAGGAACTCGCGGTGTCTCGTTGACTAGCGAGAATTCGAAATCATGCACGCATTTGGTTCGCGCAAACCGATTCGAGACGCGCATCGCGATAGTCGATCCCTTCGACGGCGGATTTAGGCGCGAGAGAATGAATCGGCGCCGAAAAAGGCAGCATCTTTCCCAGGAAGGTCCGGATAGGATCTTCTTCGTCCCTTAAGACGTTGGGCTGATACGCCTGTCATACCACTCCGCGTTTTCTAACAGCCTCTCCCCGGCCCGCCACCAGCCCCCCATCCACCGAACCGAATACAAAATTTCTGATCGCACCTTATTCGTCAGATCGCGTCTGAACCTAAGAAGTCGGTAACGACAGTATCACGTTGTCGATCAGCCGAGTCGAGCCGACATATGCTGCGGCGCAGAGTGCTGCCGTGTGCCGCAGTGGACTCTCAGCCAATTGAAGCGTATCGGCATTGACGAGTTCGATGTACTGCAGCCGATCTATCCATACCAGATGCTTCTTTGCGATCGCAATCAGCTTTCCGACGTCGCGCTCTCCTGCGCCGAACTGATCTGCAGCTTCGAACAGTCCACGACTAAGCGCAAGGGCGCGTCGCCATTCTTCCGCGCCAAGATAGCGGTTACGACTGCTCATAGCGAGTCCATCGTGCTCGCGAACTGTTGGCACGGTGACGATCTCAATCGGTAGATTGAGGTCTACTGTCATGCGACGGACCACTGCGCATTGCTGAAAGTCCCTTTGGCCGAAAAACGCGACATCCGGCTGCACTATATTGAACAGCTTGGATACGACAGTCGCAACACCTCGAAAGTGTCCAGGCCGGAAAGCTCCGCACAGCGGTCTTGCGAGCTCGCCCGGCTCGACAAAGGTCTCAAATTGAGCCGGATAGATCTCCTCTACGCCCGGCAGAAAGACGATTGCTGCCCGGCATCGCGACACAGCTGCTCGTCGCGGAGAAAGTCGCGCGGATGGGTGCTAAGATCCTCATTTGGCCCGAACTGAGTGGGATTGACGAAGATGCTAACGACGGTCACGTCGCAATTTTCCCGGCTTGCCTCAACCAGCGCCAAGTGGCCGTCGTGTAGGTAACCCATGGTCGGGACGAACCCGATGCGGCTGTTATTCCTGCGAGCATCTGCGAGGACGCGGCGCAGTTCAGCGACTGTCGTTAAGGATTTGCATATTTTTGCTTGGGCGTCAGGTTGAGTTGGAGCGCGTCCAGCGCGCGATTGCTTCCCGAACCTCGTCGGAAACCCGATAGGACTCTTGTGGCGCCGGGAATGCACCGTTGCGGACATGAGCGCCCCAGCGCGACAGAGCCTCCTGCAACAGCTGGAAACCCTCTGCATAGGCTCGAACAAACTTCGGGCGACGGCCTTCAATCAGACCTAGAACATCGTGGAATACAAGGACCTGCCCTGAGCAACTAGGCCCCGCGCCAATTCCGATGGTGGGTATCGTTAAAGATTCGGTTGCTCGCGCAGCGAGCTCGGCCGGGATGCCTTCCAGGACCAGAGCAAAACAGCCGGCCTCCTGGAGACGTTGGGCGTCATCGAGCAAACGCAAGGCGTCATCGGCTTTCCGGCCCTGCACCTTAAAGCCCCCCATGACGTTGACGCTCTGGGGTGTAAGACCGAGATGACCCATTACAGGGATTTCGCAATCGACCAGCGCGCGTACCATTTCAACACGCTTGGCACCCCCCTCAAGCTTCACGGCGTCAGCGCCACGTTGAAGGAAGCTTCCAGCGTTGCGGATCGTCTCCGCGGAACTGACATGAAAGCTAAGAAAGGGCATGTCGGCCACGAGCAGGGCATGGGGCCTCGTGCGCGCAACGGCCTCTAAGTGATGGTTCATCATGGCCATGCTGACCGGCAACGTGTCATCAAAGCCAAGGCAGACATTGCCAACACTATCCCCGACAAGGATGATATCGACGATGGTGTTGGCAATACGCGCCGTGACCGCGTCATAAGCGGTGGTCATTACCACGCGCCGTCCCTCCTGCTTGCATCGCTGGAGCATAGGAATTGTGACACGTTCAACAGGCTGCCCCGAACTGTGGCTCATTTTAGGTACCCTGCCCCCTTAGTCCCTCCAGTCATCGCTTCCTAGGGAAGAAGTGACAACACTGTCAATGCCGGCGGAGTAGAAGGATGTACCCCCTTTCAAACGGTTAGAGAAGAACGGGACAAAAACTCCTAATGGTCGCGCAACCATCGACAGAACCTTCTCGCCCGCAACAAGAAAGATGCCTTTGCACAGCATTTGAGACCTGTTGCTGAGACGATTGATTTGGAACGAGATTCAGCGAGGTCTGTGCAAATCCTCCCGCTCATCAAGAAACGACATCAGAAGTCTGGCGCCTGTGCTGATTGTAACAAGAGCGCCTGACTGACAGGTGCAACTCGAAACACATACTGCTTCTTTGTTGAAAGATAACGGATTCATCGCCGCCAGCGCGCGGGACTCCTCGACCCCACGCCGAAGGAAATCTGGCTCTATTTCCCAGCAGAGACAACGAACCCTCTACATTGGTGGTGAAGACGCTCGTTGCGCTGTAGTTAGGTCGAGCCAACCGAACGGGTTCCAGAGCAGGAACGGCCACAAGAAACACAACGTGAGGACCGGGTCAGGGATCAGAGTTGAGCGAATGAGGTCAGGTGGAAGCTTGCTTCCACCACGCCTCCTCATCCTGTAGTCATTGAAGTCGATGATTGTTGCTGAGGTCTCTGTCACTTGACGTCTTCACGATGCAAAATGCCGGATGCAATGCCACGGCTAGGTTCGATTCTGTCCGGTTAGTGCTTCTTCTGGCGTAGTTAGCTGTCGCGCGCGACTCGGTCTCACGAATTACGCCGCCCGCAGCCAGCAAATCCATTTGCGGTCGGCCTCCCGCCGCTTCTTTAAGCGATCGACGCATTTCTTCGAGCAAAGGGCTGTTCGCCAGCAGTAGTAGCGGATCAGCCCGAATTTTCCGCCGCATATGGCGCAGCACCTTCCTGAGGTGTCGCGGGAATTCTGGGGACTGTTGTGCATCGTCTTCTCCTCTAGGCGTTACGTGGGAGCCCCTAGATTCGTTTCGCCGCAGCCATACGCCCGCGCGAAGCGCGGCGACGGCGATCTCGAGGTACTTGCGGCATGTACAACATTAGGCGCGAGAATTTGACTTCAACATGCGCCATCTTGGCGAAGTGGTGCGCTCCATTGGAGCGGATATTCCATTCGCAATTGATGCAATGAGCGGCATCTTGAGGATTAAATGCTGCGTTTGGCAGCATTCTTTGAAGGATTTCAACTGGCGGGGTGGATGGAAATGTTTGTAACAGGGTGCGTAGCGTTGTCTGCACCATCTCCCCGGCTTCGCTTTTTCAAGGAACGCACAACTCGCGATTATTTACGAGCAGCTGGCCCACTCCCTCGTCGGGTCGGTCGTTTCAGCCTTGAGTGGCTTTACGCAGGATGAAAAACGCGGGGCTAAGATCGGGTGGCGCACCTTCGGTTGCCGGGGAGACGATATCGTTGCCGCGGTTCACGCTGTCCTCGGCCTTCTTCGACAGGAAGGGATTGAGTGAGCACTGAGTTCGGGGGCTCTGCAGCGGTCACCTCGGTCTCTAGCTTCACCTCCGTAGGGATAGAGCGCGCTTCCATGACATTGAGCACCGCGCGCCCCCTTTCCGTAACCCGCCACCCACCGTTTACGCGCTCGATAAGTTGCTGGGAAAAGATATCCAGGTCCGGCACGCGGGCGGCCATTCTCTTGGTGCGCTCAGCCCAATCCGGACCGCTCGTCGCCAAAATCGCCATGTCCCGCTTAAGCTCCGCCATGGGCGCGAACCCGTCTGGATAGCTCACCAGAATCTTCAGGACTGTGACCTGGAAATTCACCTAAGCTACAACACCATTTTTCGGCCTGTCGCCACATGGTAGGCGCTTGGCGAAGAGCATCGATGCCGATTTGCTTGAGGCGGTCGCGCCTGGTCTCACCTCCAGCGGCGGCTTCCAACTTCTTCGAGGCGACATGCGCGCGGGCGCCCCTATCGTTTGACGAATATTTTCGCAGACTTCCTCGAGGACCGTGCGAGATTCCCCCAAGCCCGATGTGAATGATAACTCAAGCAAGTACGCTTCCGACCTTAAGTGGATTGACCTTCCAATCGCGTACCAGTTCCCAACCGATCTCCAGCCCCTTTTCCGCTACTCCCGTCGCCACCTCGCTTTCGGTTGTTACCTTATCCCCTGTCGGGCGGAACGACACTTGGAAGCCGTTCAATGCGGGCGCGTCTTGCGCGGTGCAGAAGCGACATAAAAATATCACACCCCCGCCAGGCGTGCATCAGGGGCTCAATTCTCCGCCGGACGGCCAATCTTGAGAGATTTCACCACATCGATTGTGCGACATATGTGATGCGGCCGAATCTGTTTTGAACCTGCGGTGACAGGGACTTTAGTCTCATGCTTGGCCGCGTCTCACAATCATTCACCGCCTAAGCGCGGCCGTCACAGGTGCAGCGCCAAACAAGGAAACGGCGTCAACGCCACCGCAATTAGCTGAGGCCCGATCAACGTCTCCCAACAGCGCAGTCAGGATGCCGAACGCTTTCGGCCGTTCTTTCTGGAGCGCGGCGAGATTATACAATTTTCAGCTTTCCGGCGGTCGCTCATCAGCGACGGGCCCCAGATAACCGCGCCAACGGCCTGCCGCATGGCAGGGCGTGAACATCGGTCGTCCTGATCATGAAACAGGATGTTGAAAGGCCAACGGAATCGATGTCCTCGATTTAAACGTGAGCACCCGCGCGACCGCCCATCCCGTGGCCAGCCGCCTCGCTCACGCGCGCCTAAGCCGGCGCCTGCGCTCCTGCATTTTTGGAGTGCCAGCAGGCGCATTTGTTGGCCAAACGAGACCCGCAGCTGCGTCGGCACGATGTCGAACTGTTAGGAGATAGTCTCGCCGATATGATGCCGAGGTTCGCAGGAACAGCGAGCCGGTATCATCGAATCATCGATGTCGATAAGGGGTTGATGGAGAGCCGATCAGCTGAGGAGTGAACCTGTATCGTCGCATCGCAGGGCTCCCCGATCAAGCCGCACCTTGGCAGTGCACCCGTTTCGTGCTCGCCAGCGCTGGATGCAAGATACTGTCCTCGTGGCGCACGCTCACTACATGAAACCGGTATGCTGCGCGCCACAGACAGTCAAGAAATCGCCGGCGTGAGTGTGACTACTTAAAGACCGTTGCCGCTCAGCGTCCAAACGGCCGACTAGGGCTGACCGTTGATCATTGGCTGCCCAATACTGGCCTGATCCGTCAAGCCCCACTTGCGCAGCAGTTGGCCATAGGCGCCATCGGCGATGATCCCGGCAAGCGCCGCTTTTAGCTCTTCCCCAAGCTGAAGATTATCTTTCGCGAAAGCGAAACCGGTCATCAGCTTGACTACGGGTTTACTGATCACTGCGTATTGGTTTCCCTCCAGCTTGTTTTGATACGCGATGACGCCTTCACCGGTGATAGCGGCGTCAGCACGGCCCTGCTGTACCAAAAGTCGGCTTTGGGCGGTATTCTCACCGGGCACTACCTCGATCGCGGGCTTGCCAGCTTTGACGCAATTCTCCTCACTCCATTTCTCAATCCCCTGGATCTCGATGAGGCTGGACCGTGTCGCCGCTACGTGCTTACCGCATAACGCATCCGGGTTCGCGAAGCCCTCAGCTTTTGTGCTTAGAGTGTAGAATATCTCGTTTGAGTACACGTAATCCAGGAAGTTCGCATTGGCGCGGCGTTCGGGCGTATCACCCATTGTGCCCAAAAGGATGTCGGCGCGCTTTGTGTTCAGCGGCGCAAAGCTGATCATGAGCGCGTAGCTTGTCTCGGTCCAGCTGACCTCCGCTCCGACTTTCTTTGCCATAGCTTCTAGAACATCAATGTTGAATCCCGCGATCTTGCCAGCCTTTTCGTCTTTGAATTCGAACGGCGGATACGTAGTCAGCGCCATTGCATTGATAACTCGCTTTGCGCTTTGCGCGTGCGCATTAGCAGCCATTAAGCCAAATATAGCCGCAGCAGCGCTCATGGTCAGACGACGGATACCACTTGAGAACATATCGATTCCCCTTTCATGTGTACTTTGAAAACACGTGCTTTCGCTTCGAGCCCAGGCGTTCGTCGGATTGCCGTAGCCATCCGCGTAGGCTCCCTTGATGACCTGCCGTTGGTCAATAGACACGCAGCTTGGCTTACGACGCCAGGCTCTAGTCATTCTGGGCAAGCGAGATCACGCATTTCGGCAGATACCTGTCTGACCAGTTCTGGATTCGGCCTACGCGCGTCATATCCGTTCCGGGCTGGGGACCGAGGCTCGGACTGATCGAGTTCGCAGCCCAACCGCATGACATTGTACTGCAGCCAAAGTCTTTGCTGTAGGTCGCGCTTGCTATTCCGAAACAAGGTCTCGGCATACGCGCCCATACGGAAAAGTGGCTGGCCATGTCCTACTCCTACGCCCGCCGAATTGAAGTGGCTTACCGCCGTATTGTCGCCCCCAACACCCCATGGGGATAAATCACGCTTAATCCTTATTGTATGAGTTTATCGAGAGCTATTAGTGCGAGGACACGCTATTTGACGAATAAATTCGGCGCCTTATCGAGCTTTTTGATTGATTTCACCGCACCTATTGCCGACCTTGTGCCAACGAAGAAAACCATGAAGCCGTCAGCAGCCCACGTGGTTTCCAAATTCGCCAAAGTGCTAGACGATGTGAGCGCGTCTTAGAAATTGGCTGTGTGCAGCCGGCGTTGTCCGGATCTGCAATCTGCGGTAACGCTATCTTTGCTGATTTCGGTCCAAGTAACCAAGAGCTGAAAGGAGCGATCTAACTCAGTGAGCGGTCAGCCGCTTTTGGGGCGATCTTGCATAAGCGATCGGAAACTTTGAACTCCGCAATCGCGCTGTCACGTACAGGGCTGTCAACGAGGTCATAAAAACAAACCGTGTTTCTCCTCAACCAGCACACTGATTACCGCCGTCCTCTGGATACCTCAGACGCCGATACGTTGAGCGTCGCGGCCGCTCGCGAGGTCGAGCGATTTCTCAGGTATCGGGATGGCCACACGGAAACTCCTCTCGTTTCATTGACGGCCCTTGCTCGTGAGATTGGAGTCAGTTCGATCCATCTCAAGGATGAAGGCCATCGTCTCGGTCTGGGCAGTTTCAAGGCTTTGGGCGGTTCTTATGCCGTGATCCGATTGGTGCTCGAGGAAGCAAGTCGGAGGTTCGGCCGCGATGTCGACGTGAGCGAGTTGCGCACGCCTGAAGTGAGGGCTATGGCGGCAGGCATGACAGTCTCCTGTGCCACGGACGGCAACCATGGCCGATCGGTTGCTTACGGTGCCCAACTTGTCGGTGCAGAATGCACCATTTTCGTTCATTCGGGCGTGAGTAATGGGCGCATAGCTGCCATCGCCCATTTTGGCGCGCAGATGATCCGCGTCAAAGGGAACTATGACGACTCGGTTGCCGAGGCTACCCGAGTTGCGGCGGAACGGAGTTGGACATTAGTATCTGACACCTCGTGGCCCGGCTACGAGCGCATTCCGGGGCTGGTTATGCAGGGGTACACTGCCCTGGTCAGCGAGGCCCTGCGTCAGTTGCCTGAGTGCCCGACCCATGTCTTCATTCAGTCAGGCGTTGGTGGGATCGCCGCTGCCGTTGCCGGACACTTTTCCGTACTGTTAGCCCATGACCGCCCGTTTTTCACTGTAGTCGACCCCTCGCGTGCAGCGTGCCTTTTAGAAAGCGCACGAGCCGGACGTCCCGTGAAGGTGGCGCATGCGCAGTCCACGGTGATGGCTATGCTCGAATGTTATGAGCCTTCGCTGGTTGCTTGGCGTGTCCTTTCGCGGATGGCGGACGCTTTCATGACTATCGACGACGAGGACGCAATCAACGCAATGAAGCGTCTGGCAAACCCGGCGGATGGCGACTTGGCAGTTGTCGCAGGCGAAAGTGGTGGTGTTGGTCTCGCAGCGTTACTGAAGGCTGCTTCCGATCCAGGCTTGCGTGCCAGAATTGGTCTTGGACCAAATGCACGGATATTCCTGATCAACACCGAGGGCGCGACCGACCCCAGCCTTTACGAAGAGCTGGTCGGTGCGACGCCAGCGCATGTGAGCGCTAAGAATCTGAAGATCCCGAATTGGCATTGCGCGCGAAGCAAGACCTTCTCGGCACCGCACGATTATACTTAGCATAACGTCTCGGCTAGCTTAGCTCGATATCGGACCCGCCGCGCGGCCGGTGACCACGCGTCGGGGACAGAATGGTGCCGGCGATGAACTCGGCGTCTTCAGGACGCGCTGACCTTATCGTCATGCGCGCCGCATTGCGAAGACCTTACGTATTCTTCAGCGCGACGCGGAATTCGGCTTCGGTCTTGGCCTTGACCTCGTCGAGCGAGACGCCGTCGGCGAGCTCGATCAGGGCCATGCCGGCGTCGCCGTGCTTGTCGATGGTGAAGACGGCCAGATCGGTGACGACCATGTCGACCACGCGCTCGCCGGTCAGCGGCAGGTTGCACTGCTTCAGGAGCTTCGGGCCGTCCTTGGCCGAATGCTCCATCACCACGACGACGCGCTTGACGCCGGCGACGAGGTCCATCGCGCCGCCCATGCCCTTGACCATCTTGCCGGGGATCATCCAGTTGGCGAGATCGCCGTTCTGGGCGACCTGCATGGCACCAAGGATCGACAGGTCCATGTGGCCGCCGCGGATCATGCCGAACGAATCCGCGCTGGAGAAATACGAGGTCGACGGCAGCTCGCTCACGGTCTGCTTGCCGGCGTTGATCAGGTCGGCGTCTTCTTCGCCCTCATAAGGGAACGGCCCCATGCCGAGCATGCCGTTCTCGCTCTGGAGACTGACGTCGACGCCGTCCGGGATGTAGTTCGAGACCAGCGTCGGGATGCCGATGCCGAGATTGACGTAATAGCCGTCGCGCAATTCCTTTGCGGCGCGCGCAGCCATCTGTTCACGGGTCCAGGCCATGTGGTTCTCCTGATCTCAAGCTGCCGTGCGCGGGCGCGTGTTGCGGAATTCGATGCGCTTCTGGGCCGTTCCGACCTCGACGATGCGCTTGACGAAAATGCCGGGCGTATGGATGTGGTCGGGATTGAGTTCACCGGCCGGAACCAGATGCTCGACCTCGGCCACCGTGACCTTGGCGGCGGTCGCCATCATCGGGTTGAAGTTGCGCGCGGTCTTGCGGTAGATCAGGTTGCCGGCGGTATCGCCCTTCCAGGCGTGGACGATGGCGAGATCGGCGAACAGGCCGCGCTCCATCAGATATTTCTCGCCGTCGAATTCCTTCACTTCCTTGCCTTCGGCGATCAATGTGCCGACACCGGTCTTGGTGTAAAAGGCGGGGATGCCGGCGCCGCCGGCGCGGATGCGCTCGGCCAGCGTGCCCTGCGGATTGAATTCGAGCTCCAGCTCACCAGCGAGGAATTGCTGTGCAAACAGCTTGTTCTCGCCGACATAGGACGAGATCATCTTCTTGATCTGGCGGGTTTCCAGCAGACGGCTGAGACCGATGCCGTCGACGCCGGCATTGTTGGAGACCACGGTCAGGCCCTTCACGCCGGAATCGCGGATCGCATCCGAGAGCGTCTCGGCGATGCCGCAGAGGCCGAAGCCACCCGACATGATCATCATGCCGTCCTTGAGAACGCCCTCGAGCGCCGATTTGGCGTCGGGATAGACCTTGTTCATGAATTACCTGACCTAATGAAGGAGCGTTGACAGCCCGGAAGCGCTGACTGGCTCGTATTTGCGCGACGGGTCCGTGAACCGACGGCCGCTGGACGCATAAAGCCATTGAGGCGCGAGCGATAAGACAGATCTTCGCACGCATCCGGGAGCATCAGCGCATCGATGTTGCCGCGCGTTTGAATTGACAGCTTCGGACCGGGCGCCAAAGCGGCCAGGTCGACATAGCAGCTGTTACAGAAACTGTCGGCGCTGTTTGGCCAGAAGGCACCCGCGCCGTGGACCTGCTCCAGCGCATCCCATTCCGGTTGCTCGTCCTCTGGCTGCGGATGCCCGGGTTCGTGGGGCTCTTTCATGGCTTGATCGCCTTGCGCTCGGCGCCTGACAAGAAGCTGTTGCTCCGCGTGCTCATTCGGTCGGATTCCTTTGTCGCCCCTTCGGGACGCCCCGTCTGCAAACGACACTTACGCCAGATAGAGGAGAAAGTCGGCCAGCTGTTGGGCTCTGTTGCGCATATATCCGGCGCATTTTCTTCTTTAGTGCAGGAGTTCATCAGGGGACCTCGAGGCGCGCGAATTGACGCGCTATGTAATCCCTAGCCGGCGGCGCAGTGAGCCGAGATCGCATTTAGCTGCGCGCACGCCTTCCATCTTTTCCGCGCCAGGCAGATTGACAACGTTGAGCAGGGTCGTGATGACGATCTCGTCCAGACCCGATGAAGGCGGACGCGCTGCCGACGATAATATCTGTTCGACTAGCGGCAATCTCAGTCAACAAGGCTGAAGGTCACAACTCCGTACCGCTTGTACTTCGGTGGTCACTCGAGACATTCACAGCAGTCGCCGAGGCTCTCGTCCTTAGTTTTTTCCAGTTATCGAACTAGCCGCGGTGCCCCGCTAGGTGCATCTAAGACGCGACGGCTTGAAGCGTCGGGGCACAAACACTGCTGCCGTTACAAACGACGCTATTCTTCCAAGAGAGCGTGCAATCTGTCGCGATCCGGCGGAAACCGGTTAAAGAGCTTTATTGAACGCCGTGCATTCGCGTGCCAGTGCAGCCATAAGCAGCTTGGCAAAGAAGGTTCCATATCACCGGGGCGAGCTGCGACTTCGGATGTCGCCGTAAGCTTCATGAGCCTTGCGCACCCGCGGCTTTGACGTGTTGACGCGTTTGGCACGGCGACGAGCGTCGATGCTGAGCGACACATCGCAATTGGTCGTAGCGCGGCCTTGCAGGTGATGGGGATCGCCATGGTCCTTCATCTCGTGACACTGCGTCGCGCGACGATCCCAGATCGCAACGTCACCTGGCATCCAACTCCATCGCACCATGTTTTCCGGCGCGGTAATGTACGATTGGAAGAGACCGAAGAGTTTTTGCCCGGTATCTTTCTGCAAGCCAACAAAGCGGTGCGCGAAACTTCCGACCGAGAGCATGCGCTCACCTGTCTCGGGGTGCACTAGAGTGACTGGATACTCTGTCTCTGAGCTCGTTCCGGCAAACACTTCGTCCAACTCTTGTTTCTCTGCCCCGGTGGCTTGCGCCTTGATCGCAGAATCGTCGTCGTTGCTGTGAACCGCCCAGAGCTGATCGGCGAGCATGCGCAATGGTAGCGGAAGCGCCTGATATGCACCCGCCATATCCGACCAAACGGTATAGCCGCGATAGAGCCGACTTATCACGCTGCCCAGGAGGGACATCTTCGGATACCTCTCAACCATGATCACCGTATGCTGCCGCTGGTCGGCGCGACCACCGCTCGGGCCCGAATCTGGCTTCAGAATCGACAGCATCGCCTTAGCGATACCGATTTGATGATCCGGAACCAGATGGCCTAGCCGCTGAGCAAAGCGCTCATGCTGGGCGTCGTTAAGGGGCTGCTGGTCGCGGAAGAAGATGACCTTATGCTCGAGCACCAACTGGTTGATCGCGCGGATAACCTCGTCTGGCAAATCATCTGACAGCCTGAGGTTCCTAATCTCGGCACCAAGTCGCACTCCGAGCTTGATGATGTCCGCTATCGGAATAAGCTCGTGAATGGTTATTGCGTTGCTCATGATCACCTTCATAGCCGCGATCCCCTGAACAAATGCTCCGCTACGCGCTGATCGCGGACGCGACAGCGGAGATATTCGAGATCGTCTCGGACACCGGGGACTTACTCGGCTTCAAAAGCACAATAGACGGTCTCGGCTTGTCGCTCTAAATCGTAGGAGCGTTTGATGTATAGTCAATGAAACGAAACCAACTTTGTTTTTGGTGGCGAGCAACGATCACTTCGCGGAAGGTGCAAGCGATGAAATACGTGCGTTGACTCTGCCGGATCGAACAATTCGCGCCGGGCTCCGCCGCAGACACACTCACGAGATCGACGCGCGAACCGTCCCTTAATCGTCGTATTCTTTGATCGAGGCGAGCGCGCAATTTCGGCGGGCGATTGTTGTGTGTAAGGTCAAGCGAAATCTCCGCTCGACAGTCCCGTTCATATTATTGTCACCAACGCATGCGGGAGACATCTGCAGACGTCGGCGCCGCCGATGCCGTGCCGTGAAAAGAGGAGCAAAGGACGCGCGTCGCTGCCATCGCCGACAAGCCACTGAAGGTTCTCGACAAGCCTGGCGCGGGACACGTGTCCTCGAGTTTTCGATTGGAACGAAAAGCTCAAGTAACCAAGGCGTGATCTGCGGGAATAGTCAGCTGCTCGTCGGCACTGCAAACCATCGATCGTATGTGAGCGAGTAGACGCTCGCGCGTTGCTCAATAACCGGAGAGTTGATTTGACCTCGGAGTGTCCAAGGCGGGGCAATATGGGCCCGGGCAAGCCAATTCTGAGCTGCACCGCGGGTTGAGAGCTCATCAAGCGCACCGGTACTCGCATTTGTGATCGGCCGGCTTGTCGCAGATCCGCTCCGAAGATGAGGCCGCCAATGGACGCGCTTTGAACAGCGACCGCACATTTCCAATTATTGCGGGAGATGCAAGCGTTTAGCACGCGACTAGCGGCTAGGAACTATTTCCACTGCATCAATAATCACGAACCGGTCGACTTCGCACGATCTAGAGCCCTGCGGAACCTGTTATATGTACTTCTCTTGGACTCTTCGTGCGCCAAGTTTTTTCACGCTGCGCCATCGATTCAGGTTGCCGGGTGGGTCAAACCGGTCTTTGCGGGCTGCCCGCAGAAAGCGCGTCTTCAGGTCAGCGCATCGGCAGCATCTCTGATTCCGGCATAGACCGCGTCCAAGTCTGCCGCCGTGACGCAATAGGGCGGCATGACGTAGATTGTATTACCGAGCGGTCTGAGCAGCAGATGTCGGTCCTTAAAGAACGCTTGAAGCTTCGGACCAATGTCTGCGAGATAGCCTGGATTCCTCGTCTTCAAATCGAGTGCCGTGACGGTCCCGGTGCGACGAACGTTTGCAAAGCGCGGATCGGCGCGAAATGGTTCGATTGCCTGATCTTGCATCTTAGCGATAGAGGCGACCTTCTTGGGAGTTTTCGGATCTTGCCAGAGCTCCAGATTGGCCTTCGCGGCGGCGCAGGCAATTGGATTGGCTGTATATGAACTCGAATGAAAGAACATTCGCGTCCGATCTGCCGAATAATGCGCGTCAAAAATTCTCGCACCACAGAGTGTAACCGCGAGCGGGACCGCCCCTCCCGTGAGGCCCTTTGAGTAACATGCAATATCTGGGATGACCTCGGCCTGCTCGCAGGCGAACAATGTACCGGTGCGCCCCCAGCCCGTCATCACCTCATCCGCAATGAACAGAACGTCCGAAACCTCGCAGATTCGCTTCATCTCTCTCAATACCCAGGATGGATACATCAGCATCCCACCCGCTCCGAGTACGAGAGGCTCCACGATAAAGGCGGCTGGCGCTTCGGTTCGACATACCGACGCGAGCGCATTAAGGGTTTCCCGTTCACGACCTTTGGCGGGAAATGGGATTGAGGTGACATCGAACAGCAAGGTACGGTAGGCTGCGTTGAACACGCCTCGAGCACCGACCGACATCGCTCCGACGGTATCGCCGTGATAGGAATGTTGCATTACCACAATGCGCGTGCGTGGCTTGCCGATGTTTTTCCAGTAGCCGAGCGCCATTTTTAGCGCCACTTCCACACTGGTCGACCCGCTATCGGAGAAGAATACGTGATCGAGACCGCGCGGTGTGATTTTCAAGAGCAGCGCAGCTAGCTCCTCAGCCGGTTCATGGGTATGTCCGGCAAAGATAATCTGGTTGAGCTTGCCTGCCTGTTCCCGAATCGCGTTCACAATATGCGGATGACAATGGCCATGGGTCACGATCCACCACGATGAGATTGCATCGATGACCCGACGTCCATCAGCCGTATAAAGATAAGTACCGTCAGCACGTATAACCTTAGTCATCTCGCCTTGAAGCGCGTGCTGCGTGAACGGATGCCAAATGGGCGACTTCTCCTTTGGCATTATGGATTCAAAAAATCATTACGCACAAACGAGTTTGCGAACACGGCCTGTAGCGACTCTGTCGAAAGAGGTGAAATCCATGGCAGTCGCCCCAGCCAACGCACCCGCCCCATGTCGCAAATTGCGCTCTCAGTTTCCGGGTTCCTTTTGCCAATGAATGCAATCCCAAGAATATGCATATGCCGCCTCCGCAAAGCCTCAATCGAGAGCAGGGAGTGGTTGATCGTACCGAGCTCTGTACTTGCGCAGAGCACCACCGGGAGGCGCCATCGCTCGAATACGTCAATATAAAGAGTGCCGCGATCCAGGGGCACCATCAGACCGCCCGCGCCCTCGATGACGAGTCGTCGCTCTCCCGTTTCCGGCACATGGAGCGAATCGACGTCAATACGAACTCCGTCAACCTCCGCGGAATGATGGGGCGACGCAGGTGTTCGAAGGCGGTAGAGCTCCGGCACGATGCGATCGGCCGAGAGACAGCCAAGACGTGCAACGGTCTCAGTATCGGTCTCGCTTTCCAGCCCGGCCTGGATCGGCTTCCAGTAATTGGCTTCGAGTAAATGGGCGAGGCCCGCGGAAAATACCGTTTTTCCAACCCCGGTATCTGTACCGGCCACCACGATCCGCGGACTCATCGAGACCAGCCCCTCTTCTCCAACTCCCTCGTTTCTTCAGACAGCGCATCGAGCATTGCGCAGATGTCATCTCTCCCGACGTTGAGCGTCAGTGAGATGCGCAAACGGGCCGTGCCGGGTGGCACGGTCGGTGGCCGGATTCCTCTGATATCGAAGCCGCGGGTCTGCAGTGAGGAGGCGAGCAGCATTGCGCGAGCATTTTCGCCAACGATATAGGGCACGATCTGCGAGCTCGAATCGCTGCGAAGACCACGCGTTCGAATCTCGCCATGCGTAAACGCTACCAGCTCAGTCAAGCGTCGCTGTAGATCGGGTTCCTGTTGCAGGATTAGGAGTGCCTCCCGCACGGCGACGGCCATCAGTGGTGACGGCGCGGTGGCGAAGATAAACGGGCGGCACCGATTGACCATAAAATCGCGGAGCACGCGGGGACTGGTGACAAGCGCGCCTGCAGCACCTAGCGCTTTACCGCAAGTATGTATGGCCACAAGGTTTTCGCGTCGCTCATAGGGCGCCGTGAGTCCCCGGCCCTGCTGGCCGTAGACACCAGTGGCATGGGCTTCGTCTACCATCAGGAACGACTCATGCCGATCCGAAATCGCGATCAGTTCTTCAAGCGGGGCGAAGTCTCCATCCATGCTGTAGAGACTTTCAACCACAATCCAGATCCGGCCCACTCCACCATTGGCCCGCCACTCACGAATTGTACTTTCGACCGACTGGGGATCGTTATGGGCGCATATCCGAAAGTCGGCTCGCCCAGCTCGCGCACCTTCGTGAATACTTGCATGCACGAGAGAATCGAGAACCAGCAAATCGCCCCGCTGCGGTAGCGTTGTCAGGACGGCAAAATTCGCCACATAACCGCCGCCGAAAAAAAGTGCTGTCTCTGCGCCGAAGAACTTGGCAGCTTCTTCTTCGAGTCGTTCGTGCTCCTCGCAGTTGCCGCGCAGAAGCCGCGAGCCGCCCGCTCCGATCGCTGTGCCAGACCCGAGAGCCGCCAAGACGGCTTTTTTCATCCGCGGAGCGCTCGCGAGCGCCAGATAATCATTCGATACGAAGTCGATTCCCGCGCGCCGCTTGAGAAAGCGCAGCCGGTCGTCGTTCTTCAAGCCATGCAAGGCCGCGACATACTCGGAATCGGCTGGACGGTTCGAATCCATTTTTGTCCCCGGCTCTCTACGTAGAAACAATTGAATCGCCTGCAAGGACAACAGCTCGCAGCTGTCAGTCGCTCGGATTTTAACGTGGCAAGATGCGATTTTGTTTATCGACCAGCACAACGCGCGGCTTGAATATCTTTGCCTCCGACTCCTCAAACGAGGCATATGCGACGATAATCACTTTGTCTCCAGGCATTGCCAGCCGCGCGGCCGCACCATTCAATCCTATAATGGCTGAATCTCGGGGCGCCTCGATTACGTAGGTGGCGAAGCGTGCTCCAGTTTCGATGTTGTAGATTTCGACGCGTTCGTTGATCACGAACCCGGCTGCTTCCGACAGCGTACGATCAATCGAAATAGAGCCCTCGTAGTGCAGCTCGGCGTCGGTCACCGACGCGCGGTGAATTTTGCCTTTCATCAAGGTAATTTGCATTTTTCTAGCCTAAACTGAGATTGTACACAGGCTGCTCATCGAGCCGCTTGGCTCAGGCAAGCCCGGACTTGATGCCGAGCCGACCCAATAGGTTTGCGTCCCGATCGCGCTGTGGGTTTTTGGTCGTTAACAGCACGTCGCCGATAAAGATCGAATTTGCGCCGGCCAAAAAGCATAGAGCCTGCAGCTCGTCCGTCAGGTACTGCCGTCCGGCGGACAACCGCACCGCACTGAGTGGCATCATGATCCGGGCTGTCGCCACGAGTCGCACCACCGCAATGGGATCTGGACGCCCGGCGGTTTCGCTGACTGGCACGCGCTTGACCTCGTTCCACAGGTTAATGGGCACGCTTTCCGCTTGACCGGGGAGATTGGCGAGCAGCACGAGCATGGCGAGCCGGTCATTGACGCTTTCACCCATGCCGATAATGCCGCCACAGCAGACTTTGATGCCGGCATCTCGCACATGTGCAAGTGTATCGATGCGATCCTGGATAGTATGTGTGGTGATGATTTTGCCGTAGAACTCCGGCGCGGTGTCCACATTATGATTGTAGAAGTCGAGCCCGGCGTGGAAGAGCCGAGCGGCCTGTGTCGGCGTCAACATTCCGAGGGTGACGCAGGTTTCCAAGCCGAGAGCTTTGACCGCGCCGATCATATGACAGACCTGATCGAGATCGCGATCTTTTGGACTGCGCCAGGCCGCGGCCATGCAGAAGCGGGTCGCGCCGGCGTCCTTGGCATGCTGAGCGGCGGCAACCACATCGGCGCGATCCATTAAGCGGGTCGCCTTCAGGCCGGTGTCGTAATGCGCACTCTGCGAACAGTAGCCGCAGTCTTCCGGGCAGCCGCCGGTCTTTATGCTGAGCAGGCTCGCGGTTTCGACATGGTTCGGATCGAAGTTCTCGCGATGAACGCTCTGGGCGTGAAAGACCAGGTCAGCAAAGGGCCGTCGATAGAGTGCCTCGGCTTCGGCGCGCTTCCAGTCACTGCGAACTCGCGCATTGTTGTGATTGGCATTTCTGTCCACTGCCACGGCAGCCCTTTCTCAGCGTCGAACGATTTTAGCCTAGAGGCAACATCTTACCTGCATCTTCAAGTAGAAAAGCGGCGGCTTTTTGCGTGAATTTGCACACATCAAGCGAGCTCTCCCTGATTCCCGCAGATTTCCATCGCTGAAGTGGGAGGATTTATGCGCGCCGATGCGTGCTCTTATCGAGAGCTGTGCTTACGTTGCCGCGATCGAGGCTCAGCAATGGTTACACCCGTTGCGGTGGGCTCGAGCTCAAGTTAGTTGTGTGAGGTCACGTCATCGCGTTAAGGCCATCCATGATCCGCCACATTGTCTTGTTCACCGCAAAGGATACGGCTTGTATCGAGCAAATGATCGAGGGCCTGTCGGTTCTTACCACAATCCCACATGCACGCCGACTCGAGGTTGCTCGCAATTGCAAGTCCGACCAGCTCGGCAACGATATCGACGTCATCGTCTATGGTGAGTTCGACAACGAACTGGAACTTGCGGCTTACAAGGCGCATGATCTTTACCAGGAATCGATCAGGCGAGTGCGCCCACTCCGGGACCTTCGGTTCGCTGCTGACTACAATGTATCGCCGGATGCTGGCTTCGCATAAGGACAACGTTGGCCTTGTTGTCGGCGCACAATCTTCAGCGGCGGTGCATCGCTAGAATCTTAAGCGCATTCGACGGTCAGCGAGCATCGCTTTCATTGAAGTGAATCGCCATACAGGCTCTTTTCGAAAGGCACATCGCCGGTGATTGATAGCCCGACTCACGTCCGCGAACTGCAGTGGATTGAGCCTGTCACAGCGGCCCGCTGTCTCTCGCATCGAGGGCAGCTTACATTTCTCGACAGCGCGGCACCCCATGAGCTGCTTGGGCGCTACTCATATCTTGCCTGCGATCCGTTTAGCACCTACACGATCGTGGGCGGACGGGCGGGTTGCGATGGAGTGGCTCTTCAGGGGGATCCATGGGACGTTCTTCGCACTCTTCTCGCCGCGTATCGGCAAGAACATCGCCCGGATCTTCCCCCCTTCCAGGGCGGCGCCGCCGGCTTCTTGTCTTACGATCTGAACAGAACGTTAGAGAAGTTGCCCTTCCCGGCGCTTTCCTGCTTGGGTCTGCCCCAGTCCATCTTACATTTCTACGACGTGGTCGTCAGCTTCGACCACCGTGACGGTAGATGCTGGATCGTTTCCACTGGATGGCCGGAGCAGCATCCCGCGCGTCGGAGCGAGCGTGCACACCGCCGAGCCGATGACTTCGTCGCACTGCTTGACGGCCCAAGATCGACGCTGAATCGTTCGGTCGGCGCCGCCGGCGCGTGGCGTTCGAACTTCAGCCGCGAGGCTTACATAGCGGCGGTACAGCGAGTCATTGGGTTAATTTTGTCTGGAGACGTCTTTCAAGCCAACATTGCGCAGTGCTTCAGCGCGCGCCTTTCGACCTCATTTGATCCATTGGCCTTGTACTGTCGGCTGCGATCATTGAACCCGGCACCTTTTGCAGCCTTGCTGCGCTATGGCAAGCTGACCATTGCCTCCAGCTCGCCGGAACGATTCCTGAGGCTCGACGGGCGCCTGGTCGAAACGCGCCCCGTCAAAGGCACCATCGCGCGGTCTGTCGTTCCCAATGAAGACCGGCGCCGCGGAGAACTGCTTCTTGCATCAGAAAAGGACCGTGCCGAAAACATTATGATCGTGGACCTTCTACGCAACGATCTGTCACGCGTTTGCACTTCGCATTCAGTCGACGTTCCGGCGCTATGCAGCCTCGAGTCATATGCCTCGGTGCACCACCTGGTGTCGGTCGTTACTGGTCAACTCCGAGAAGGCCAAGACGCCATTACTTTAATTCGAGCCTGCTTTCCCGGCGGCTCTATTACGGGAGCGCCAAAGGTACGATCGATGGAAATTATTACGGACATCGAGCAGATCGCGCGAGAGATCTATTGTGGAGCGATCGGCTTCATCGGTTTCGATGGGCATATGGACACAAATATTGCGATCCGCACGGTAACCATCGATGACGATCTGGCCGTTTTTCATGCAGGTGCCGGGGTAACGGCGATGTCCGAACCAGAGGCGGAATATGAAGAGACGCTCGTCAAAGCGGAACGAATCTTTGAAGCATTTCGTGCTGAAGCATCTGGCGCATTTTGATCGTCATCATCGACAACTACGACTCTTTCGTCTTCAACATTGCCCGCTATTTTTGCACGCTTGGGGAGGCAACGGAGATTGTCCGGAACGACAAGGTCAGCGTCAGCGATGTTGTTGCCCTCAATCCGCGCGCAGTCGTCATCTCACCCGGGCCTTGCACCCCGGTCGAGGCGGGAATATCCAACGCCATCGTACGCCAACTCTCCGGTTTCGTGCCAATCCTCGGCATCTGCCTTGGACATCAGTGCATCGGAAGCGTTTTCGGCGGACGGGTGGTGCGTGCACGTCGCCCTATGCACGGCCGAACCGCTTACGTAACCCACGATGGCCAAGGGCTGTTCAAGGGACTTCCGCTGCCACTTCGCGTCGGGCGCTACCATTCTCTCGTCGTCGAACTCAATGAGTTAAGCGCACCACATCTCGTTGTGACGTCGCGTTCAGAGGACGGTGAGATCATGGCTCTGTCTCATCGCCATCAACCAACGTATGGCGTGCAGTTCCATCCAGAGTCGATCCTTACTCAGCGAGGGCGCGTGTTGCTGATGAACTTCTTGCGACTCGCAGATAAGTTGAACATAAGAATTAGAAACAGGTCGTGCGTCCCGCAGATTAGATGGCGGGAGTAACTCGAGCTGCGGCGCGTTCTGTGGCTTGGGGCTGAAGCGCTAAATTAAATAAGATCAATCCCGTGATTGCATGGCGAATGCGATCCTGCCGAGCGCGCTGCCCAACCGGTTCATGGCCAATAGAGAGGGTCTCCCCTCCCATCGAGCGGCCGGCCGACGCACGCCGGACCTAATCAATCGACACTGCCACGTCGGTTGGTGTGCAATCGACGCCGTTGACGGGCAGCAAATCCATCGGGCAGGCTGAGAATACCACGATCGCGGCCATCTCTGCCCGGAGTGTGACGTGATCTCCGGCTTTTGAGGCAGGCGCACGCCAATCGAGCCGACTACCTTGAATAACGGGAATGTTCATAAAGAGGTTCAAGGGACAGGGCGTTTCGGGCACGACCATCCCTATCGCCTGCATCGCAGCCGCCAGATTATCGGTGCAGTTGTCATGATAGCCGATGTGGCCGAGCAATTCGTAGCGATGACGGTCACAGGCGGCAATCAAGGTGTCATGAATGCCGGGCGAAGAATCTGAGAGCAACGTGAGGATGGGCCGCCGTTTGTTGGTGACAAGGGATTCGCCGCAGCAGGGCGTAAGCTTCTTCAGAGACGCTCGGGTGTGCTCCATCGACATGAACTCGGACGTCTCGCTTGCATTAAACGCCCAGGTATCGACAACCTGACTGCCGCGGATATTCGTGATGCGGACGGTCTGGGCGTTGTCGAGCTGAACGGCTATGCCGCGCCCGGCGGGTAAGACGAATTCGCTCGACATATTGATTCTCCTGCACCGCGCGAGGGGCCGCATCCGTTAACGATGAAGATCGGCCGCCGTTAGAAACGGATCGCAATGGCGGCGGCTTGAGGGGACACCCATGGCAGCAAGCGTTGTGTTGACAGCGTTTACCATTGCAGGAGAGCCTGCGACGTAGGCGCGCCAGCCAGTTATGGCCATTGAGGCCAGGTCCGTTTTCACGGCGGCATCCAAGCGGCCCCGCCGCCAGCGCGCCGATGGGGCGCCGGGCGACGATAGGATCACGTTAAGTGACAAATTCTTGTGTGCGCTCGCCAGACTTTCCAACTGTTCCATCGAGAACAGATCGGCTTCGTTGCGAACTCCGAAATAGAGACGGATGTCCTGGCTTATCCCCTTGCCAAGACCGCTCGAGAGCATCGACAGGATCGGAGCGATGCCAGTGCCTCCACCCACCGCAACGATCGGGCTTGTATCGTCGGTACGCAGGAACGCGGTGCCAAACGGACCGCTCACCGTGACGCGGTCGCCTACGATCGCGCGTGCTAGTCCTTGGTCGGTGACGGCGCCACCGCGCACGCACTTGATGTAGAAGTCGATCACCGCGTTTCCGGGTTCGCTCGCCATTGAGAATTCGCGGGCCGGTAGGCCATCGAAGGTAAGGGATGCGTATTGGCCGGCGAGAAACTCGAACGGCTGTTGGGAACGCAACCGCAGGAGCCGGACTTCTGGGCTCACCGGCTCGATCTTCACGATCTCTGTGTCGAATGACACCACCGGAGGCAATGGCACATCGCTGACGGCGGGTTCGATAACGCAGTCCGAGCCGGGTATGGCGCAGCAGGGCAGGATCAGTCCAACACGCCTCTCCTCTTCTGATAGAGCCGAGTCCATAAAATCGAGGTGCTCTACTCGACCAGAAAGGAGATGGGATTTGCAGAGCCCGCAAAACCCAGTGGTGCAGCCATGGGGATATTCAACTCCTTGCTCCAAGAGCGTCTCAAGGATGGTCGCACCGGGTCGCGCGACCGCATTGAGCTCTGATCCGTAGACCCTCAGACGATGCTCACTATCCTGGACGGGGATTCTCAATGGTTTTGTCGCACTAGCTGAGATACCAACAGACAAAGAATACCACCGACGAAACTGCGTGACGGCCAGCCATTGTCTTCCGCTCTTTCTGAATTCGTTGATCTACGCCGCAGCGATTTTTTCGCCATTAAAGACTTTCACCGCTTGCTCACGGATTTCCTCGAGCCGCTTGGCCGACGGTTGCGGCGCGTTTTCAAATCTGTGCTCCCGGAGGGCATCGGCGTACCAGCGGCCAACCCGGCCGCAAGCCTCCTTATCTTCTTTCTCGGTCGGCGCCTTCGGAATACGCAACACCGTGTTTCGGGCGTGCGTGCGGATGATCGAGTTGGCTTGGTCGGCGCGCACGACGCCAAGCGGGTCTGTTCCGGCTCGCACCGCTTCTATGCCAGTCTTCAACATTTTCCGAAACGTCATGACGCCACGATCGCTGCCCACGAGATGTTCGCGACCGTGGATCGTCATCGGACCTTGAGACACAAACGCGTCCCAGTCCCCCGGCGCCCGTTGGCGCTCTTCGTAGCTGCGGTTACCGGTCTGGGTGTCGATGTTGCCGGACGTCGAAAGCGCTTCGCCGCCGCCCTTCCGCTGACGATCGAGATAGGCGGCCACGCCCGCAATATCAACCTCCGGTTCGATATCGCGCCAGCCAATAGTCATGCTATTATAATCGTCGAGAGGAACGACCCAGTTCGTCGACCCGCCGCGGATATCGTTAAACACCTCCCCTTCGGCATCCTCGACACCTGCCACGCGCGTCAGGTTGGGCATGATTAAGTCATTCGTGCGCACATACACCTTGTCTTTCCAGCGGAACGTGCCTGCGTACATCACGCCGATCGACGTTTCGAACCACTGCAGGCTGACCGGTATCTGGCTGAACACTTCAGTGAACTGGATGCCAAACAGACCGCAATGCAATTGCGAGAGATGCATCGGGTCCGTTTCGTTTTCGCGGATTTGCAGCCAGTTGCACGGGGCTACGTCTTTGCGTTGGAATTGCGTGCCGGGCTCGCGCTCAAGCACGTCATAGAGCGGAAACGCCGGTTTTTTATCCGATGGGCCCATATAGGCGAAGAGCAAACCCTTGTATTCGTGGACGGGGTACGCGCCCTGGCACAGACGATTCTTGAGCCCCGACGAGTCGCCTGGAATATCAAGAATCCGGCCGTCAACATCGAAGTGCCAGCCGTGATAGCAGCATCGCATTCCTTTTTCTTGGACCTTTCCGAATTCGAGCGACGCACCGCGGTGACTGCAGCGCCGCTCGAGAAGACCGTAGTTGCCCTGGCCGTCCTTGAAGGCGACGAGATCTTCGCCCAACATTCGAACGACCATAGGAACGTCGGTAAACTCCGAGGTGAAAGCGAACGGCTGCCAGAAGCGGCGTAAATATTCGCCTCCCGGCGTGCCTTTGCCGACCTTCAGAAACTCGGCATCTGGGCCTATTTCTTTCCGATCGTACGCCGAATACGGCCGTTGCAGTAGGTTGGTCCGTTCCATTTTGTGGCTCTCCATCATCGTTGCGGGCGACCCGCATTTTCTCGCATCGGTTTCAAGGTGACGCCAAGCTCAATCGCTACAGCTTGATATGGCAGCGTGAGATCACCCATACGTTCGGCATAGAACTTACGCATCGGTTCACTCATCGCCTCGCATCGCAACTTCGCGCATCGTTTGGAGGTAAAGCGTCAGGCTTTCTTCCACGCGGTGTGACGGGGCCGACACCGCGATCGCAAAACCTGAGTCCGCATCTCCGACCGGCACGGCGATGCAGCTGAGGCCCGGGACGAACTCCTCCTTTTCCAGGGCGTAGCCCTGCTTGCGGATTTGCGCGAAGTGCTTTTCCAAGACCGCAAGGTCCGTGATGGTTCGGGGTGTAAGCGCCTTCAGCTTGCGTGTTTCGAAGTAGACCTTTCGGGTATCGGCGCTGGAAAGCGCGAGGAGGAGCTTTCCGGAAGCTCGCGCATGCGCGTTGCCGAAGTAGCCAGGCGGTACATCGATGGCGGTCACCGTCGCGCTGCCGCGCATCGCGGAGATGACTACGATCTCGCCCTCCGCCCACCCGACGGCATAGGCGGTCTCACCCGTGCGATTGGCGATCTCCCGAACGAGAGGCGCAAGGCGCTCTGGCGGCGCAAGGTGGCGCTTGAATGCTTCGATTAAGCCCGCGACTTTCAGTCCCAGGACATACCGTTGGGAATTGTGGTTCTTTACGACGACGCCTACGGCGCCGAGCGACTGAAGAATGTGGTAGACGGTTTGCCGATTAAGCTTTGTTTCCTTGATGATTTCCGACGCCATCAAGCCATTTTCGCTTTTGGCAATGAGAAAGAGGACCGAGAACCCCCGCCCGAGCGACTGAATACGCGGCGCAGGCGCTTTAAGCGCCTCCTGTTTCGCATTGCGCTTTCTGCCGGTGCTGCGTCCGGCTTCGGTTTGGATGGCCATCACTCTCTCGCGTTTCTAATAACTGGAATGGTGACTAGGACGCATGGATCCGTGGCGAAACGCGCAACATCACGCGATCCGCAGCCGCCACGATCGCATCGACGGAAGGAAGAAGAGCCGCTTGCAGCACAGGCGATGCGGGGATGCGAGTATTGGGAGCGCCGAGACGCTGGAAATTTGCGAAGCCGCGCTCTGTAAGCCGCGCGGCAATTTCAGCACCGAAGCCAGCAGTGAGGTTCGCTTCGTGGAGGATGATAGTCCGGCCGCCGCACCGTTCGACGACAGACACAAGCTGATCTTCATCTAACGGCGCAATCCACCGTAGATCCAGAACGGCTGCATGCACGCCCTTGATAGCAAGGACCTCCGCGGCTTCCTCGGCACGACTGGCGATCGCGCCCCAACATATGATCGCAACGTCTGAGCCTTCTCTGCGAAGCTTTGCTGATCCGACCTTGGAAATGGTCTTGGTAACTTGGCCCGTTGTTTGATACAGCGCGCGGGATTCGATGATGATGCAAGGGTCGTTATCCGCGACGGCAGCACGAATCATATCGTAGGCGTCTTGTGGCGTGCTCGGCATCCCGACCTTCAGGCCAGGCACATGCGCAAGAAATGCTTCGAGGCACTGCGAGTGCTGCGCGCACGAGCCGGGCGTCGCACCTTGCTGAAGGCGCACAACCATGGGAGCACTGCTTTTACCTTGTGTGATATAGCGCACGTTTGCCGCTTGATTCACCAACTGATCGAGCGCGACGAGAAGGAAGTCCATCCACATGATCTCGGCGATCGGCCGGAGACCGCACATTGAGGCACCGACCGCCGCTCCGAGGATCGATGCCTCCGCGATAGGCGTGTCGAAGACGCGCCGTTCGCCGAACTCGCGCTGAAGATTTCGGGTACAACCAAAAATACCGCCGGCGAAGCCGACATCCTCGCCGAAAACGACAACCTCGGGCCGCTCTTTCAGCTCGTCCCGGAGAGCCTCGTTTACGGCCTGCTGGTAAGTGAGCTCCGTCGCAACAGCCGCCCCCCCCGAATGCGGGGCGGCGTGTTCCTCAGCCACCACGTGAAGGCGCGCTGTCGCCGCATCCGGCTTCGATGCCGCCGCAACGCGCTCAACCAGCGCCTGGATTTGCGTCTTTACCGCCGCGACATCCGCGTCCAGCTCGTCTTCGGAAAACAGCCCATTTTCGAGAATACGCCTACGCAGGCGCACGATCGGATCAGCCTCCGCCGCCCTGAGGCGATCGGCTTTCGGTCGATAGTGCTCAATGTCGCGATTGTAGTGCCCCCACAAGCGGATGGCCTTGCACTCGATCAGGGACGGGCCCTCGCCCGCCCGTGCACGGTCGATCGCAAGAGCAATCGTATCGCGAACCGTGACAGGATCACAGCCATCGATGGTCGCGCCGGGGATACCGTACCCATTCGCGCGCCGCGACAGCCGTTCGAACGGGACAATGCGATCGATCGGCGTCATCTCTGACCACCCGTTGTTTTCGCACACGAAGATCACGGGCAGCTTTTTATAGGTGGCGAAAACGATGGCCTCATGCAAGGCACCTTGGTTCATCGCACCATCACCGATCGAGACGAGCACGACGCCTTTCGTCTTGTCCATCGCCATAGCGACACCGTTTGCGATTGCCGCGCCGGCGCCAACAATCGAGTTTTCTCCCACAAATTTGGTGCCAGGGCCCATGAAATAAGCGGAACCGCCCCGTCCTCCGTTGATGCCCGTTTCGCGATGGCAGATCTCCGAGAGGATTTCGAACGGATCGAGCCCCGCCTCAATCGCCCACCCGTGACCGCGGTAGGTGGCGAGAATGCGGTCCTCCTCGTTAGTCGCAGCGCAAGCGCCAACCGCAATGGCTTCCTGCCCCGCGCAGAGGTGGATTGATCCGGCAACCAGCGCTTCCGCGCCAGCGCTCAAGTTGAGGCAGGCCTCCTCGAAGCCGCGAATGAACGCCATGCGCCGAAGCGCATAACGCGCAAAGTCTGGATCAATCGAGGCGGCGGCCCGTTCAGCGGGCGCGTGCGGACGTTCATTCATGGAAGCTTGCCACGTTGCGTTTTCTAGATTTGGCAAATGTGTCGCCAATTCGCCGGTGTGTCAAGTTATTATGATCGTATCATAATGTGATACATCTTCTTGACGCCGTCGATACCCTTTGTTGCACCGAGACTCGCCGCTGCGACAAAAAAGGAGTCAGAGGCCTCGGCGCTTGTTCACAAAGCTCAGTTCTTCTGATCGGGGCGCGACGATCTGGACGCTCGTGCACATTCAGCTGTTGACCGCCGAAATCGCGCGATTTGCCGCCGGCGCTCTTAGAGCAGGTCAGTAAATTGCATCTCCGGTCGCCGGTCAGCGACGCCAGCTAGATAGGCGACAACCACAGTGCTGAACAACTCTTAGCCTAAGGAAGGCAGTCATTAGCATCAGTCAGCCGCCGCGCAATGAGTAGGGGACGCTTGCGACAGAAGCGATGGGCAATGTGAAGCCCGCTTTCACCCGATCCAAAATGATCATGGTTTCGAGGCGCTTTATGTTGGGATGCTCTCCCACAAGACGGCGGGTGAAGTCGTCGTAGCTCTCGACGTCGTTTGCCGTAACGAGGAGAACGAAGTCAGCTTGCCCGGCAACGCAGAATGCGCTCATCACGTCCGTCACCTTCCGCATTGCCTGCTTAAAGCCATCAATGATGTCGGCGCGGCCACGCTCGAACGTAATGAGAACCAACGCCGTTACGTTTCGGCCGACCGCTTTTGGACGAATGATCGACACGTCTGCTTCTATTACGCCTTCTGATCGCAGGCGCTTCAGCCGGCGCTGAACTCCGGACGCAGACAAGCCGACCTTGGCGCCGAGCTGCTCACTGCCAAGACGATTGTTGCGTTGCACGAGATCAAGAAGATGAGCATCGATTCTATCGAGCTCCAGTCCTGGGCCACGTTCACTGGACTGCGATTGCCTGGTCGAGGCGTACAGCTTGTTTCCGTCACTGCGCAGCAATGCATTCGCCATTGAGACACTCGATTGTTTCGAACAAAGGCATCGTAAGTGGACGACGGAAAGTGTGTCAAGTTTAAAACTATGTATCACTATCTGATGACGACGCGCGTTCGAAATTGTGGTCCTGCGCGCCGGCGAAACGCGCTGTCACTCCCAGGAAAGCTGGAAATTGTTGACGCCCGACACTGCGGTATCCCAGATTCACTTTACCCCGAGCGCACGTTTGGGTCGGGCGTTGAAAGTAAGATCTAATCTGGCTGCGATTCGCGCTTTGTGAAAATGGCTTTAGATGGTTCTTTCATCTCTGCGATTGTTCTGCATCGCGCGGCTCTGAATTGCATCGTTTGCCAAGCCCACTTTTAGTCATACTGCGTCTGTGCCGGCGTTCAGCGCCTGGCAATTGACCTGCTTTCGGCACGTGCGGCGAGGATCGTGGTCGAGCAGCTCAGCCATTTGGGTTTCGCCCTCACAGATCCGGGCGTGCGGCTTTCCCGACCCGGCTCTTCCCGAGGGTAACCCGCGTCATATCCGCGCCTGCGCCCAAGTGCGAGTGATGCCTGGAACGGGCAGACGGAAGCGTGCCGTCAGGGTCTCGAACTCCGACCAGCCCATGCGCCGAGTTTTCTGACTGCGCCGTCTCAGACAGCGCAGCCAAGTCCGACGCACTTCGCGACAGAAGCCGTTGAGCGCTGGATAGTTGTGCGGCGTGCCGTAGTAGCCGTAGTGTCCACGCAGCACTGCGGCGAACCACTCGTGCTGGGTGGCTGGTGACTCGTGCATGAAATTCACCTGCCGAGCCCGCTATGCTTAGTTGAAGCTCCAACGCTGAAGTTATACAATGCACAAACTGTTCTTGGGCGCCCTGGTGGCTCTCACGTTCCTGGCTTCCTCTTCGCCGTCGCTTGGCCGAATGAACGAACCGCAGGTAAACACCATAAACGAACTGATGACTTGCCTAGGTAGTTGCTGGCAAGCCCCGAAGCCATCTGACGCAAGTCCAATCAAGATCACTATAGTTGTGAGCTTTACAAAATCAGGCAAGATTTTGGGACACCCTCGCGTGACCTACGAGTCCACTGGAGCTAGCGAGCAGATCGCCTTGAATCGCGCCGATGAGGCGAACGATGGCGTCCTCATTGGGGAAGATGCCGACTACCTCGGTCCGCCGCTTGATCTCGCCGTTGAGACGTTCGATCGGGTCGAGTGCAGTTGGTCCGGTGCTGGGGCCGGAAGATCATGTAGGCCAGCACCTCGGTGTCGGCCTCGTCGAGGAAGCCAGCGAGCTTCGGCAGCTTTGGCCGGAACTGGTCGGCGACCTAGCGCCACTGAGTTCGCGCGGCCTCGCGCATCGTCCTGTGCGAAGGCTGTGGCAATGAAGGTGGAGACGAGGCGCCGCCCGCTCTTGCCGGCATGCGGCAAAGGGTTGCGCATGAAGTGGACCGGGGACGCTTGAAGAACCCCGACAGCGCTGATTCACTCGTCGCGATAGGAACGACGGCGATGCTGGGATGCAAGGAACGCGCGCAGCTCGAGCTGTTCATCACCGGCTCGCTGCGCCAGCTTGTCCCCGACGACCACATCCTTCCAAGGTCGATCGGGTGCTGGATCTCTCCTGGCTTCAGGGCGAAGTGGCGGGCCTCTACTGCAACGACAATGTCCGGCCGGGGATTGATCCTGAGGCCGCGCTTCGGCTGATGCTGGCTGGGTTTCTCCTAGGCGTCGTTCACGATCGGCGCCTCTTGCGGGAGGCCCAGGTCAAAATCGCGATCCGCTGGTTCCTCGGCTACGACCTTAACGAGCTTGTGCCGGATCATTCTTCCCTAAGCCGCATACGCCAGCGTTGGGGCGCTGATCGTTTCCGCCGCATCTTCGAACCGTTCAAGCCTGCCTCGTGGCGAAGATCGCCACTGGAGAGATCGTGCCCATCGACGCCTCGCTGATCCGCGCCAATGTCTCCTGGGAGAGTGTGGCGGTGAGGCACGTCGCGGCCGTGGAAGCGGCGAACGCTCCCGAGCTCGACGATACCACGAAGCGGCCGCCAGACAGGTAAATTCAAGAAGGTCTGCACCACCGATCCCGAGGCTACGATGGCGACGAACGGCCGTAATCGCTGGCTCGAGCCGGCTTATGAGCAGCACGCGGCCGTGGACGATAGGCGCGGCGTCATCCTCGACGTGGAGGTCACTACCGGGGAGTTGAAGGAGGGCCAGCACATCGTCGAGCAGGCGGACCGGACGGCTGAGAGGACCGGCACAGCGGTGACCACGGTCACCGCCGACGCGGGCTACGCCTACGGAAAGGTCTATGGCTCCATGGAAGAGCGGAACATCCACGCCGTGATCCCTGCCAAGGCCGAGCCGATCCGCTCGCCGGTCCCACTCCGTCGCTTCCGGTACGACGCCCAGAACGACATCCTGAAGTGCCCCAGAGGCAAGGTCCTGCGGCCGCAGCGCTTGACCAACCACGAGAGCTTCTTCTACTCGAGAGCCAAGGACTGCAGCCGTTGCTCGGTGGCGAACCTGTGCCTGTCCGCCGGTCGGCGGAAGGCTGTGGTCGTGAGCGACGATCATCCTGCGCTCCTTCGAGCGCGTCGTCGACGGGAGAACTGGTCGGCCGAGGACAGGCAACTCTACCGACGACACCGTTGGCGCTCCGAAGGATACCAGGGCGAGGCAAAGACTTGGCATGGGCTCGCGCGCGCAATCCGACGCGGTCTTCAGAACATGCGCGTCCAAGTGTTCCTGACCGCCGCGGCCGACAACCTGAAGAGGCCGGCGATCGCTCTTTTGCGCTTTCTCCAGATCTTCGGCGCCTCTTTCGTATTGCCCGACGGTCATGGCCATCTCGCCGCAGCCTGATCCGCGGCCGCTATCAGCGTTTGGTGCGCTCTAAGTAGTTCTTCAACGGCCCCACGCGGCAGCGTTGCCAGCTGGCATTGAGCACCTTGGCGACAATGGTCTTGATGCCTTCGTGGGCACGACCAACTTGACGCAGGCAAGCCGCGGCGCGCGAGCTTGCGCAGGAACGCCGTCCAAAACGTCTCGGCCTCGGAAGGGCCAATATCCATGCCGAGAACTTCACGCCGGCCGTCACTGTTGACGGCGACCGCAACAATCACCACGACCGACACGATGCGGCCATTCTGACGCACCTTCACGTAGGTGGCGTCGATCCGCAGATACGGCCAGTCGCCCTCGATCGGGCGGGCAAGAAAGGCCTTCACCTTGTCGTCGCTCTCGGCGCAGAGCCGGCTGACTTGGCTCTTGGAGATGCCGGTCATGCCCATGGCCTGCACCAGATCGTCCACCGAGCGGGTCGAGACGCCCTGCTCGTAGGCTTCCTGCACCACGGCCGTGAGCGCCTTCTCGGCGATGCGGCGCGGCTCGCGGAAGCCTCGAAAGTAGCAGCCCTTGCGCAGCTTGGGGATGCGCAGTTCGACCGCGCCGGCACGGGTCTCCCAGATCCGGTCGCGGTAGCCGTTGCGCTGGGCCAGACGTTCGGGGCTCTTCTCGCGTAGGCCGCCCGGTCTAGGCTTCGCACGAAAACTTCGCAATTCCGAAGGTCGGCACTAAAATTCGGCATACCGGCACTCGGAAATGAGGAAATTCACCGCTCAAGCGCCACCATAATCGATCGACCTTCTTATCTCTCGGAGCCCCGAATGGCGTTGCAGAGCACAAGTCGTGCTGGAATCATGCCGGGCGCGCCCCCGCCGCATCCAGTTCAGCTAGCCTCGCCTTGCCTGCCGTCCCGAGAGCCCAGACGAATGCCGTCATGCGTGGCGATCCAGGGCTCGAGTGATCTAGTTCAGCGCGCCGCCAACCCGCCATGCGAGGTGCCGTTGCGAGCAGCTCGAACTGCAGCTTCGCTATTCGGCAACAGTCGGCGGCGGTCGCGTTAGTGAACTTCGCAGCGATCTTGCCCCGCCCCGAACATTTCGACTGTGAACCACTGAGTGACGCGCGTCAGGGAAACGTCGTTGCCGCTAACTCGCCCGTGGATCGCGCTGCCTTGTCACACGAAAAAACATGGAAGGACTAAAGATGTCTGAACGTTTTGCGCTTCGTCTCGCGGCAATCGTCTTGGCTGTCGCACTCACACTGCCCAATGGCGGCGCGGACGCGGAAGCCGCAAGGAAAGTTATCAATGCAATGGCGGTAACTGTATTTCCGCCGTTCGAATTCGCCGATGCATCCGGAAATCTCGTTGGTTTCGATATCGACGTTCTCGATGGGATTGCTTCCAAGATGGGCGCGCGAGTCAACTGGACCCAATCGAGCTTCGCCCAGATAATCAGCTTCGCCCCGCTCAAAACAAAGCGTGCGGATATCCTTTCGAGCGCACTAGGCGATACGCCCGAACGCCGCGCCAGTGTGAACTTTATCGATTACGTATATCAACCCTATGTGTTCTACACGGTAAGGGCGAGCGCT
The DNA here is from genome assembly GCF_055811315.1 of Bradyrhizobium sp. MI1.4. Lineage (NCBI taxonomy): Bacteria > Pseudomonadati > Pseudomonadota > Alphaproteobacteria > Hyphomicrobiales > Nitrobacteraceae > Bradyrhizobium > Bradyrhizobium sp. MI1.4. Next base: position 54,045 of record NZ_JBVVPP010000046.1, read on the forward strand.
GATCAATTCCCCAACATGGATGTGCTGTGCGGCAAAAGAGTCGGGGCAATACGCACCAGTGTTATCGAAACCGGCGCGGTGGTCAAATGGAGCGAGGAGAATTGCACCAAAGCTGGCAAGCCTGCAATCATCGTGGTGCCCGGAGAGAATACGCCCCAAGTGCGCCTCATGGTCAAGCAGGGCTTTGCCGACGCGGGTCTGACGGGTGCAGCGATAATTGCGTATCAAAATAAGCTTGAGGAAGACCAGTACGCGGTCATTGGCAAACCTGTGATCAAGCTGTTGACCGGTATGGCTTATTCAAAAGATGACCCCAACTTCGGAGAAGAGCTTAAACAGGCACTTGGCGCATTGATCGCTGACGGCACCTATGGTCAGCTGCTACACAAGTGGGGCCTGCCGGATGATGCCTCAATCGAGAAGCCAATGATCAATGGCCAGCCCTAATTACTGGATCGGGCCGTCGGGCGGTGCCGGTCATCGCGCGTAATAAAAGAAGCAGAACTCGTTTGAGCGAACTTTGGAGGGAGCGGAAACAGCAGTCGGCGCAAGTTGGTGGTGGGCCGAATACGTTGGTTGCCGGCGAATGTCCGTTGACGAAGGCGCCTGGTGCGGCTTCCGAAGTTTGGTCTGAGACACCTGCAACTCCAGACGACGTTTGCCAAGATGTGTGCCGGATAAATAAATACTTTCGTTGGCGAGAAGGAATACCCTCCAAAAAGCTCAACTCGGATAAGATCTGAGGCAACCTTGTGACTGCGACGATCACGTGTGGGACACGGAACCGCACGCCGTCGACCAAAAGCTCCGTCACTGACCGGGTTCGCAGATTTCGGCCAGTAGCCCGGTGGGAGCGACTATCACACTGCAACGCGAGTCCCACGTGCGAGCTCGCTGAGCGCCGCCCGGTATTCGCGGTCAAGCCTATCCACTATGCCGGACACGGGCTCGATCTCCCGGATTCTGCCCACGCCCTGCCCGGCTGACCATATCCCCTTCCACGGCTTGACCTCGGCACCTTCGAGACCCGTAAAATTCTTTTTTGCGCTGCTGCTTGCGACAATTTCGAGGTCAAGTCCTTGCGCCACGATACTGGGGATGAGCATGTTCGCTCGAGCTCCCGTAAAGGCGCGCGTGACGATCAGATCTTCGCACGAGCTCGTAAGCAGCATCGTCTGGTGGGCGGGGTCGGTCCTGCTTTCCGATGCGGCCATGAAGGAGGTGCCGATATAGGCGAAATCAGCGCCCAGCGCTCTCGACGCCAGCACAGCCCGGCCGCTCGAGATTCCGCCGGCCAGTGCGATGTATCCGGAGAAGAAGCCCCTGACTTCCTCGACGAAGACGTTGTTGCAAAGGTCCCCGGTATGCCCCCC